>NZ_JBJXFW010000038.1:0-51311 GCF_046154385.1 Sphingorhabdus sp.
TGTCATTTCCAGCTTGACCGATGATGTTGTCGTCGTCTGGTGTGCCGACAATAGTGTCGTCACCGTTGGTTGGAGTAGTTGTCATCTTCTTATTTCCTTGTCTAAAAAGTCGGAAAAATGTTTGAGCTTGTTTAATAAGTCAAATAAATATTCGCAACGCCACAGTACTGGCGCGTCATTTGTAAAATTATTAGCGGACCCTGTTGCGACTTCACCTATGCGGAGATAGCTCAGGAATTTGTTAACCAGAAATTCGTTACACCTGCGTGACAGTAGATAGAGCTTGCACATATAAGTTGTGCAATGCTTGCAATCTGCTTTCCGGTAATGTGATCTGCTGCAATGTATCTGTAGAAGTTGTTGAAATATTATCAGATATAATTTTATTATACTTGTGGGAGGTGAGCGGATCCCCGGCGCCGTGACCTAATCCATTTCTGGGTTGCTGATAATTATTTGTGAGTTGAGGCGATAGGCCGATCATTTCGGAAATTTTGACCAGATTTTTTTCGGGGTCTGTCTTCAATTGTTCGAAAGATATACCAATCCGATGCATAGATGGGAATTTTTCCCAATTAGCCAGTAACGAGCACATGCGCTCTTCATAATAATCAGATACCAAAACGTCGTTGGAATACTCATTTGAACCAATAGACGAAAATAAAGTCCGGATGGATTGAATTGTTTTGATGGGTTCGCGTATCATGAACATTGCGCGACTTTCAAAGAAGTCGGTACTATTGTGTGAATCATATCGCGAGTGAAGTATTTTATCAAACAAATACGTCGAACTTTGACGATAGGAATTTCTTTTAGTTTGATTCAAGATAAGCAAACCAATATCTGATCTACTTTTGTAGCTGATATGGGCTTCGCCATAGCCGCTAATTTGCGGATGGCTGCATAATATATGCGAAAGCGCCGTTGACCCGCAGCGCATATGACCTAGTATGAATATTGTTCGATCAAAGCGACATTTGGGGTGGATGAGAGCCGTTGCTCGGCCCGCTAATTGTTTAATCATGGCGTCGCCCGGCTAGGTTTGGGTTCGGGCAAATGACCTAAGCTGCCGATCGCGGTCAAAATCCGGGTTCTTACAATGAACGCCCCAATGGCCGATCCCACGGCTGCTGCGAACAGCCCCCATATGACTGCCTGTTCTCGCGACAAATGGGGGAGCATCTGATCGAGGAACGAAAGTGCCAAAAAGGTCCCAATCACCGGAGGGGCGCTGGTTTTTACCATGTCAAAGATAGCCTCGGTACCTGCCTTTGATAACTTCAGAACCATAAATCCGTATATCAGGCTCATGGTTGCTGTCGCGCAACCGACTGCAATCGCTACATTTTGCGGACCGAATGGCGCAAAAAACCACGACAATCCTATGACGGCCGCCGCGACGCCTATTTGGACGCGCAACATTTGTTTCTGGCGGTCATGACAAACCAAAAATGACGTGGTGACGGCGTCGAGCAACATGAATGATTTAATCGCGCAAAAGCTAACCACAATAGGTACGGCAGGAGTCCACTTTTCCCCAAGTGCCAAAGGAACGAGATCGTCGGCGAGAAAGCCCAGAGTTAAAAGGCCTGCCCATCCAATGGCTCCGACCCCTGAGAGCATTGTCAGCCAAGAGGTGCCCAAGCTCTTCTCCTGAACCAGCCGCGCCGACAGATTTGTTTGGGAAATTTTTTGTAAAGGTTGAGCGAACAGATCCGTCAGTGTCGACACAATCCGGCTTGATGCCCGATACAATCCGGTTGCGGCTGGCGACAGCAATATACCTAAAACTAAATCAGCCCCATAAGTTGAAGTAAAATTCAACAGCACGGCATAATAGCGCTCTTTTGACCACAAGAATACGTCGCGAACTTGCACCCATCCTCTCCCAAGGGTCGGCCGCTGTGTTGTGCCGATGGCATATAGTGCAAGTAAAATGAGAAGCCGCGCGTAGGTTTGAGCGACAAGTGACACAACGCCATATCCTTTAATCAGCAAAAACACAGCCAAGGCTGCGCCGATGCAGTCACCGATTAAAGTACTTAAGTAATAGCGCCGGACACGTAAATCGCGGAGCAATACGGCTTCATACCAAGCTGTAACCGCAACTAAAAAAATTGAGGGAGCCAATAATGCAATAAGTCGGCTGACATCATAAATGTCAAATATCCGGAATGCGACAAAATACACCAGAGTAAGCAAGCATGAAATTACCGAGGCCAGGATGATGTTGGCCCGAAGGCATGTTGCATATAAAGTGGGGGTTAGCCGTGTTTTCAACAGATACTCATAAGGCCCAACGTAAAATAGCGCGCGCGCCACGATCAGGAAAAGCGAGGCTAAAGCATAAGAACCAAATTCTTCAATTGAGAGTTGGCGCGTGGCCACGATCGTCACGCCAAATAAAAGAAACTGCACCGTCGCACGGGAGAGAAAACCTATTCCCCCGCTCACTATGCCTTCTTTGTTTGAAGCCATGAAAGGTCGCCTAAAGTTTTAATATACGCTGTGGATGGAGGCGCCCGGCACATAGATCGAAAAATGCAACAGCATTGCCTTGCAAACGACCAAATCGATCGACATGGGGCTCGGGGTAAAAGCTTCGGGCCAGATTTGCTATAAAATTTCGGCTCATAAGTCGCCAGGCAAGTTTGGGAGGAATCGTCTTTTTGTGCAACAAGTAGACTGGGTTGGCGATTTGCGAATATCCTAGCCGTTTCCCCGAAGTGCGCCCACCCTTCATACCCAGGTGCACTCCGGTCAGCAGGTTGGTATAAATCAAGATGCCATTGCGTCCCAGCTGGAACGAGAAGTCCACATCCTCTTGCCAACCGTAAAGCGGCAAGGTCTCGTCAAACCAGATATTCTCCGCCGCCGCCATCCGCACGCACAGATTGCAGCCATAAAGGGCAGGGAGTGACCGTTCTTGAATGATGTCAGCTGGTCGGTGCGCGTCAACCATAGCCACGCCTTGCTCAAACGATATCCCTGCGCTTTTTATGCCATCTGCAAGCAGCTTACCGGTCGCACCAACTAAATTGGGTCGTAGGGCAAACACCTCTACCAGTGCCTCAAGATAATTATGTGCAGGAACAAAATCGTCATCGAAGAACACGACAATGTCTGCCCTTCCGGCGATATGGCGAAGCCCCGCATTCCGCTGTCTTGGCAAGCCCTTTTCAGCGAAGATAATCTCAACCGGCAAAGATGCTTTCTGCTCCAGATCGCCAACATCGCTATCCGTTGACGCACAGATGACAATGCCATCTGGCGGGCGGGTTTGCTTGGCAAGTTGGTTCACCGTATGTTGCAAAAGATCAGCACGCCCTACAGTCGCGACAATTACAAAGACCCGCACTTTATTATGCCCCATTTTTCGAATCGGATTATCGTTTTGCCGATTGTTGTTACAAAACCGCGTCTGGGAGGCCGATTTCGGACGAGTGGAGTTCACGATTTGGAATGGTCGTCGGCGTTCGCCGCAGCGCCAATGCAAACCCGCAGAAAAATCCCCAGATAAAACCGGGATCGGGCGAGGCGGCGGAAAATGTCGCCGGTATTAGCATTACCAAAGCTGCCCATGAAGCCGCCACACCGGTCGCCTGGCGCGCATTGTCGACCCGGAGATAGCTTGATCTGTAATGCGGTTTGAAAACGCGTAACAAGTGCACGAATATGGCCGTACACCCGATTAGTCCGGTTGATCCTATGATCGCAGTAACAATACTTGATGAACGAAAACTACCCGGGCCGACACCAAGCCCGCCGGTGGCCCAAAAGGCGTCTATGCCTTGTTTCGCCCAAAAGCTGCGTTGTAACGCAGACGCACTGGATGCTTTGTCGACCGTAAATTTAGATACAAAATCAGCAAATGAGCTTGCTGCTTCGGGGCTGAATGCCAATAAAGCAAGAACGGCAGCAAGGCCAACCATTCCGCCCGAGATTAAGACAAGTGCTTTGCGCATAGATACAGAACCAGGAAAAAAGAGCATCCGAAGCGCGATGATCAATCCATATGCGAAAAGGCCGATATAGGCGGTGGTTGATGTAGATATCAGCAAGGCAATTGTGAGAAGTGCCGCTCCACGCCCCGTCCATCTTGGCTCGACATTGCGAAGCCACAATTCCGTTGTGAACACCAACCATGCAAAACCATAAGCCGCAAAGACCGCAGGTTCCGGCCATATTCCGTTCATTCTGACGAAACCGTCAAATGTTTGGTCCAACTGGGCGTAAAAGCCGTTGCGGAAAAATTTGAGAACGGAGACCCATGCGGTTCCTGCCAAAACAACACTCGATAGCCCGAGCAATGCATGTATCCCGCACACTGTCGCAGTCGTTCGGGCGATTGCGATTTCCGATTTTTGCGCCTGGCTGGCGATATGGCCAGTAAGTGCTGCGATCAGCGTTGATAAAAGATACACCGCAGAGGTAATATTCTGACTGCTAAAACTCAGCGGAAATGCGGCAAAGATATATCCGTTGGGAATGGGTCTAAGCGGTGTGACGTTAATTGCACCTGCGAAAATGTTGGGCAGAATGAATGCGCCTGCAATTCCATAGAGAATGAAAATGGCTAGAAATGATAGATCTTGTGCCGCGAGCTGAAATTTCTGCGCCTGACCCGGCCCGGGGAGCGCGGCTTTCAAAAATAGAAAACCCAAGGCAAAAATTGCCGGCTGTATTGTTGAGCCCCCCAATGCGGTCAGGATAATGGCTGCGGAACCCCCCATCAGGGAAAACAACAGGGTCATCCGCAGCATCGCCGTCATGCTTGCGCGCCATAGAAGAATGAGCGCTATTCCAGCGACTAGTACTCCGAAATGTGTGGGAAGCATTTTAGCAGTCCGCGATATCGAGGGCCGAAAGAGAAATCCTGAACCGATACGCCATCCGGTCGCCTCCGGCGTTTGCATTCGGACTTAAGACCAAATCGACATTGTCACCGACCTGTAGCCTTAATGGCACATGAGCAGCCCGCTTGCCCGATAATATTCCGACAGGCCCGGACCAAATCTGTTTGCCGTTATGTTGAATGGCAGCGGTGACTCCGTCCCCGAATTTGCCGAGTGGGGCAAGACAAAATGACGCTATAGCCGCAGTCGATCGATCTGCTGTATAACGCACCAGCGAGCTATATTTTCCCGATGGCCCGATACCCGCCGGGTTTACAATCATTTGCGGAACGGCTTTGTTGCCCAGATAGCTGGTCCATTTCCAATCTATTGGTGACAATGGTATAAGCGCTCCGGATTTATTCCGGGCAAACCATGAAAGCGGCGCGTTTGGAAAACCATATTGGCTGTCTGCAAGAATTTCGGCGTTTCCAAATTGCAGAGTTGTCGTGCCTTCAACAATCACAGGCGTTTCAGATACTTCGCTCATGTTTGGAATCATGTTGCCCTCGGCATCCCGAAAACGTGCGTTGGGGCCTACGCTGATTGTGCGGCGTGTTCCCCATATGATATGGGTGGTCGGCCCATATCGAAAATGGAATAGTGCCGGATCTGCATGATCGATCCGGCGCGCCAATCCTTTGGGAACGAGGTGATTGGCCGCATAAGAAAACGCCCTCGATCCCGGTTTTTCCGCACCCTTTAATGTAAGCAGGCCCATGGTCGGAAACCAAATCTGGTCAATCAGGGCATACCAGTAGATATCCTTCACGCCGGCGCTCTGCATCAAAGACAACATCTTAAGAAAGAAAATGGAGGCATCGGCCGGTTGAACAAAATCGCGGCTGAATTCTGTGACCCAAATCGGACGCAGCTTTCCGGCTTCCTGCATCGCGTCTTTCAGCCGTCCAATTTCCCAGTCAACAGCTTCCGGATCCCTGCGATAAGGGTGGATCGCAACGCCATCCATGAAATCGAGCGCGCCGGCCGCGAACAGCGATTTTAAAAAGCCTGTTCCGATCGCGTTCGTTGAACCGCCGAGAATGGCAATGTCGGGATGGCTTGGCTTTACACGCTGAAATACGGCTTTCAAAAGTGCGGTATGCGATGCGGCGCGCGCCGTCGCTGCAGGGCCTGTCATGCCTCCGCTACCATTGATTTCATTGCCCACTTCAATTGCAACTACGCAGCCTGGATAACGATCCGCAATTGCCTTGATATAATTGGCATAAGCCAATTGTGCGCCGGGTGAATGCGCGGTCAATTTGCTGTCGTACAGGGGATTGCGCGGTTCTATTCCGAGCAATACCGTCATGCCCGCCGCGCATGCCGACGTAATATGCTGCGTCTTTTTGATCGAAAAATCATATACGCCCGGACTTTTTTCAATGTCCGGCCAATGGAGTGAGTCCCGGATTGTCCCGACGCCGATAAACGTGGCGCGATCGATCAGCGAAATGGGCCAGCCTTGGCTGAAATGTGTCGTTACCCCGATGCGGTTCGGATTATTTTGCGCCTGCACACCCGGAACCTGCGCGCTCGCCGACACGATCAGGGTTAGAAATAATATGGCGCGCCAGAATATCATCCGCCGGCCTTTTTCAGGGCCGCGATGAATCCCCGGTCGAAATTGTCGGGCGAGAAACGGGACGCATTTTTGATTGCGGCGTCAGGATCGAAGTGGGGCAGCCACGCTTCGAAATGATGCAGCGCCTCCATTATCGATTCTGCGCTCTGCTCTTGAAAGAACAAGCCGGTTTCTTCTGGAATAATAGAGTCATTTATTCCTCCGCGTCCAAACGCAATAACGGGCCGTCCGCTGGCGTTTGCTTCAACAGGTACAATGCCGAAATCTTCTTCCGCCGCAAACACCAATGCCTTGCAATTGGCATAAGCGTGTTTCAATTTCGCGAAATCCAGCCGCCGTTTTACGGTTATGTTGGGACCTGCGCGTTTTTCTATCATAGCCGCCATGTCGCCATCGCCGACCATCATCAAGGGCAACCCAAGGCGATTAAATGCATCGACGACAATATCGGGTCTTTTATATGCAATCATCTGCCCAACCCACAGATATTGCTCGCTGACATCGTTCGAAATACCGAATTCTTGCGTCGCGACCGGCGGATGCACCACATCTGCGTCGCGTCGCCAAGCTCTTGCTATACGATGTTTTATGAAATTCGAATTGGCGACAAAGTGATCGACGCGCGCTGATGACGTTGTATCCCACTGCCGCAAATAGTTGAACACCGGCGGCATCAAAAATTTGGTCAGTCGGCCGGCCGAGCTGCGATAGTCATGATAGTGATCCCACAAATAGCGCATGGGAGAGTGGGTATAGCAGATATGCAAGGCGTCCGGCGCGGCGATCACGCCTTTGGCCGGTCCTGACTCGCTGCTGATCACCAGATCATAACCGCGAAGATTCAGCTCCTCCAACGCCATCGGCATAAACGGAAGATATTTCTGATAATGACGACGCGAACCCGGAAGCCGTTGAATAAAGCTAGTGTAAACCGGACGGGCGCGGATCACCTCCGACATTGCTTCAGGAACATAGACATGGGTAAAAATGTCTGCCTGCGGAAAGAGATGCAGTAATCTTTCGAGCACTCTTTCTCCGCCTCGCATCCCTACGAGCCAATAATGAATAATCGCAACCCGGCGATGTTTAGCGACGTCGGTAGTAATTTTTATATTTGTCATAATAAAATGCCGCATCGCCATCGCCAAATTTGACCTGCTTTTTCATGTCAATCTGGTTGAGCGTGATCCCGATGTCATTGATGATATGGAGAGGTAGCAACTTTAACGCGGCACGAACCGCCGTGTCCGATGTTTTACGCCAAAGCGTCGTGATAATGACATTGTCGACCAACGACACAATTTCGCGTGTTTCAGCGACCGGTAAAACCGGAGCCAGATCAAGGACAATAAGTGAAAAATGCTCCCGCAGAACGGCAATCAATTTATGAAAATTGCCCTTTTCAAGCAATCGTTCACTATCCGAGAATGAATTGGTAATGGGAAGGATCATCGCATTGCTATCGGGATCTTTAAACATGGCATCGCCCAGCTTGGCCTCACCGTGGATCATCTCACGCAGGCCGGGGCGGGATTTTCCAGCATTAAAACGCTTGCTTAACGTGCACCGGACGAGATCGCAGTCAATCACGATAACCGATTCACCGGCAAGGGCGGCGGCGCGCGTAATAGAAGCAGCGAGCGATGTCTTGCCTTCGCCGGGCAGGGCAGACGTTATGGCAAGGACGTGGCTGCGGTTCGCATTACTTTGCCGGGTCGATGCGAGCAAACCGCGAACCGATTCCGCATATGCTGACCCCGGATCGGTAATGAATGACTGTGCCGGGTCGCTTCCTTCCACATTGACGGATGAGAGTGAGGGAATGCCGCCCAGATATCGGATACCAAGCCGCCCTTCGACTTCATCACCTGTGGTCAGACCGGAATATGCGGTTTCAGCGGCTATCGCGGATCCCGCACCCAACAACGTCCCGATTACCAGCCCAAGTGCGAGATTCAGGATCATGTTCGGGCTGGACGGGCGCTCTGGTATTTTTGCTGAAGAAAGTAATCTTGCTTCGGGCCGTTCGGTTCCCGATTGTGCCAGCACCTCCCGATAACGGCTCAAATAGCTTTCATACAGGGTTTGAGAAGCTTGCGCCTTGCGGTTCAAATCATCCAGACCGACCAGTGCGATGTTGTTCGCGGCAAGCGCGGCGCGCGCGGAACTGAGATTTCCTTGCAATGATCCAACCTGTTGAGAGGTCGCGGATGCGCTGGAGGCAAGTCCCGTATTGATTCCCGTCCTAACGCGATCGATTTCAGCTGAAATTTGGCCATCTATATCGGCCAATTCGCGCCGTGCAGTCGCAAGATCGGGATGATCATCTAGATAACGCCCCGAAAGGTCGGCAATTTTAACGCTAATCGTCGCACGTTGCGCGCGAAGCGATTGTATGACCGGCGAATTGACCGCGGCTGCAATCCCCGCACCGCCAGAATTGTTCGCCCGCCCGCGGTCTGCGGCGGCCGCGGCGCGTGCGGTTGCGAGTTGTTGACCATAAGCTGCGGCTTCTTGTTCTGTGAGTTGCGTTGCCTGTGCACTCAATAAATTGTTGCGAACGCGAAAGTCTTGCACGGCACCAAAATCGCTTTGGGCTTGTGAACGCAATTCTTCGATCCGGGTTCGCAACAGTGCGAGTGTTTTTTCATTTTCCGCACGTTTGGTCCGCACCGCACTTTCCGAATAGCTGGCCGCAAAAGCATTTGCGATTTGGGCGGACCGTTTCGGATCAGGGTTCGTATAGGTGATGCGAATTGCATAGGCCGTTTCCATGCGATCCGCCTTCAACGCGGCGAGCATTGCATCGGCGAGCCGTCGTTTCAGATTGTCCGCCGGTAGCGCAGGTGGCTCTATACCTACCAGACCTTTGATCGAAGCAGTGATGCCACTCCCGCCTGTAACAGATTCGACAAAATTGCTGTCTTTTTCCAACGCAAGACGATCAATAACCTGCATCGCCATTTCCTGCGATTTTATGATCTTCAATTCGGTGTCGACCTCTTCAGATCGTTTTGGGCTTTCGCTTTGTACTTCACTGGAATCAGGAACAATTTCGCCAGAGAATTTGTTCATAACGACATCGACCGTCGCCTGATATAATTTCGGCTGTTTCAATGTGAACAAAAACGCCAGCAGAACAGCTGCGCCGACGATCGTTGCAAAAAGACGAAAACGCCGACGAAAAATGCTTAAAAGAAGCCGAAGGTCGAGCCGGTCCGCGGTCGAGGTGTTTATGGGTGCGCCAGGTAAACCCGCCGGAGCAGGTCGAACCGTCAATTCATTGCCCAGATAGCGATCAGGTAGGTTCATTTTGTCCACCCGCTTTTATATCGAGGCGCGAAGCCAAAGCCCCGCCTCGAAACCGCTGCCACCACTTAGCTGCTGTGGGTTGTTGGAAGACCGGTCGCGCATTCTTGAAAATAGCCCGCCGGTTAGTCGATTGTTAAAGATATAGCGTCCTTCCAGACCGATTAAAGTAGCCACCGCGTTGGTATCGATTTCACGATAATTTTCGTCCGAGCGCGCTGCCGTTAAGACAATATCAAAATTACGGCGGACTTCATAAAAAAGCTGAAGCGACGTCGTATCGACGACAATTCCTGCGACGGTCGGAACGCCGCTGTTGACAATTTTCCGTCCGCTCATGACGGAAAGGCTCATCAACGGCTTTGGATACCAGTCGACTTTCGCCTGCCAAACGGGGCCGCTAAAATCCTTGTATACATCCGATATATAATCACGGGTCACATATCCTGCGGATATTTCTGCGCTGACGAGCTTGCTTAATTCGGTGCGGATACCGGCAATGGCCTGGCCGCCCTTGGAACTTTGGTCGCAGCAGCTTGGTGCGTCGGGGCTATCGGCTTTGTTGTAGGTGCCGGTCGCGAAAAGAATGCCGCCATTTGGAAGGGCATATTCCGATTTGAGTGCAAAAGACACCGCGTTGCTTGCACGAAATTGCTGATCTTCTATCCGGCCATTTTCCAATTTAATGTCCGCATAATCGCGTTTGGTTGCTGTTATCGCTGCCGTGAGACGCAAAGCACCGGTTTCAGCCCGTGCCGCAATTTGCGCCTCGAATTGCTTGTATTCGGCAGGACTTCCCTCGGTGATAGACTCGCCCGCCTGACCACGGGGTTCGATTTTTTTGTCAAAAGCAACGCGCGTAAACACCGACGCCTTTCGAGCCACGGCAAGTCGGCCGTTGGCTTCGATTCCAAATGTTTCGCTGTTTTGGCTGTTTATCGATGCAAATCGCGCAACGGCAGCCTGTGCCCTTACGACATAACTTGCTTGTTCTGTCCCGCCTGCGGCATTTATCGCTGGCGTAATGACGACGAACACAGATCCGCGTTTCTGGGTCGCGCGGTTCAATACATTGCTGTCGCTTTCGACCTTTACGGTCAATGACGGTTGAATTTGAATGCCGCCTGTTGTTATGCCTTCGGATGCCAAGCCTGCCTGTTGTCTCGAACCTGCAACATTGCTGCGTAAAAGGGGGCCTGACGGTTCGGATTGGAAAGGTTCGCGCGTTTGTGCAAACGCAGTTCCAGAAACAAAGATCGTCGCCATAAGGGTAAGGCGAAAGAGAATCATGACGTCCCGTGCTAGAAAAATGGTCGCGGCTAGCTCGACGTCGCTAGAACAAGTATTTGTTGCATGTTGATGACATGCGCGAACTGATTTTTTTTACATTGGCTAATCATTTGCCGCGATTGCGTGCATCTGACCGAATACGGCACATATTATCCGCTTTGGCCGGAATTAAAATTGAAGGAAGGGCTCTGTTATGGGGGCCTTTGGCAATCCGTCCTATTGGTGGGTGAAGAATATATCGATTGGGCGCGATACCTTTATCAACGGTAATCCTCGATTTGGCGTGCCAAGCGCGCGAATATTTCGAAACAGTCCGTCGCGGACTGATTTTTATATAAGGTCAGGTCAGGAGCGACACCATCATGCCTATGATGGCTAAAAATGATGTCTGGATAGGGTCGGACGCCATTATAACGGGTGGTGTTCCCGCAAAGCTGATCAAAATAATCGAACCCCAATCGGTTTGACGCAAAATATGACGAATTTCATTTTACTGTCATAGCGTCGCGGCATGGCCGCCACATGCGAACCATGATCATGACATTGCCGATAGCGTTTGCTCTCATGCAAACGCCCGTAACCGCCGAAACACGTGCACCGATTGAAATGCTGCCCGCAAGGACGCTTCAATGCACCTTGGCCCGCGCGCTCAATCTGGACCCTTCGCGTGCCCAGTCTCGCGATGAAATTCAGTATGAGGGATCCTATCCCTTTTCATTGCATCTGCCCTCGATAGCAAAGCGTCAGACACCGCCGCCCGATCCAACGTCGGAGCCAGAGCCTGTTGATCCTGCGACGGCCATAACCAGTGATCCGGCCGGTTTGGCCAATGACGGGAAGCCGGCATTTGATCGCGTGATCGATCTTTGGCCGGTGCGCGTGGAAATGGCGCGCGCCATTAGCCCCCAATTGTCGCGGATCATTATTATCAGTGATATCGATATATCCAAAAGCACAGCCAACTTGTTCATGGCACCTGCTGCCGATGCCGCGTCAATGGACATGGACAAAGTGTATCTCGGATCCTGCCGCATCACGAGTTAGGGTGTAATCCTGGCTACCCGACCTATCGCTTAACTTAGGTGCTCCGGCCGCTAAGATTGCTTTGCGCTGCACGAAACTGGTTCAGCACCTCATACGCCATAACCGCAGTCGCGACCGCAGCGTTCAAACTGTCGGCCTTGCCGCGCATCGGCATTTTGACTCGTATATCGCATTGGGCTTCATAAGATTCGGGCAATCCCTGCGCTTCGTTGCCGGTCAGAATGAAGCACGGCGCCGCATAGGTTGCGGCTTGGTAATCAAGGTCGGTCTGAAGGCTGGTGCCGACCAATTTCCCTTCGCCCGCACGCAACCAGGGCAGAAATTCGTCCCACCGGCATTGCACGACCTTTTGCGTAAAGATTGCACCCATGCTCGCCCGAACCGCTTCTACGGAAAAAGGGTCGGTGCAATCGTCAATCAGGATCAATCCGCCGGCACCTACGGCGTCACCCGTTCGCAACATTGTACCAAGATTACCCGGGTCGCGCATGGCTTGCGCCACCAGCCATATGGGCGATTTTTTGCGGTCTATTTCGCTCAGCATTGTTGGATGATCTTTATAAACGCCAACCAGTGCTTGCGCGTTGTCCTTGCCGGATAACTTCGCCATTATTTCCGCACTGGTTTCAACGACATCGCCACCGGCGGCGAGAACTTCGGTTTCCAGAGAAATTTCCAAGGCATGGACGTCGCGGTCTTTTACGCGGAACAACATTTCGGGCAGGAAACCGGCGTCGCGTGCTTCCGTCATTATCCGCAAGCCTTCGGCGAGAAACAGCCCTGCGCGCTTTCGATGCTTCTTTTCCCTTAACCCGCGAACCTCTTTCAACAACGGGTTGGAAAATCCGGTAATTTCACGGCGCATTAGTCTTCGCCAAAACCGTCGACTACTAAACCGACAAGCTTGCCCAAGGCCAATTCTGCCTGGTCCCCTTCGACATGGATTGTGATTTCGCTGCCTTTGGCCGCACCAAGCATCATCAATCCCATGATCGAGGTTCCCGTGACGGATTGACCGTCTTTTTCAACTTCAACCTTAATATCATCCGGCAAACGGCTGACAAAGGTAACAAATTTCGCGCTGGCGCGTGCGTGCAGCCCCTTTTGATTTACGATCGTTACTTGCCGGCTAAGCCTGTTCACGCGAAGCCTCCAACACTTCGGAGGCGACGCTGATATATTTGCGGCCCGCTTCGCGTGCGGCGGCAACAGCTTCGCGGACATTCATGTTTTTGCGCGCGCTATCAAGCCGGATCAGCATGGGCAAATTCACGCCTGCGATCACTTCGACCCGTCCCGCATCCAACAGGGAAATGGAAAGGTTGGACGGCGTTCCGCCAAAGAGATCGGTCAGGATGATAACGCCTTCACCGACTTCAACCTGCTTTATGGCGGCAGCGATTTCCTTGCGCCGACCTTCCATGTCGTCACGCGGCCCTATGCACACAGTTGCAATATTCTGTTGCGGTCCGACCACATGTTCAAGTGCGACGAGGAATTCCTCTGCCAACTTGCCGTGCGTCACCAAAATCAACCCGATCATTTGCTTTTGCTACCCCGTTTAGCTGTTTTATCGTTGGCGCCGTTAGCAGGCCCTTCCAATGCGTCAATCGGTCTTGACGTCAGATTGCGATGAACAACCGTGGGCGAAAAACCGTCGTCACGCAACCATTTGCCGAACTGCTCTGCAACATGTACCGACCTGTGACGTCCGCCGGTGCACCCAAATGCGATATTGACATACGCTTTTCCTTGCGAGTCATACAAGGGCAGCAGGAATGTGAGGAGATCGCGAATCTTCTGCATCGCTTCGTCATAGGCCGGATCGGACTCAACATAGCGCGACACATCCGGATCCATTCCGGTCAATGGGCGCAGCGCCTTGTCCCAGTGCGGATTTCGCAGGAACCTCAAATCAAACACCAGATCGACATTGTGCGGAACGCCCCTGGAAAATCCGAAGCTGGTTATCGAAATTGTCGAATGCAGATTGGTGTCGGCTGAAAAACGCAATCGAATATCATTTTGCAAGTCATTGGTTGACATCTTGCTGGTGTCAACGACCGTCTCGGCCCAGCGTCGCAACGGTTCCATCATCATGCGTTCTTGTGCGATCCCATCCATCGCAGGCCGGTCTAGGGCCATCGGATGGCGCCGGCGGGTTTCGGTGTAACGACGCTCGATTTCTGCGCCCGCACAATCCAGAAAAAGCGTCATGATATTCAGTTCCGGACGCTTTTGCAGTTGTATGATCTGCTTGATAAGAGCGTCAGCCTTGAACCCGCGGGTGCGACTGTCAAATCCCAGGGCCAATGGAATTGACGGATTCGCGCGGCCAGCCGAAGCCGGAATATCCAGCAAAGGGCCGGCAAGGCGGATGGGAAAATTGTCGACAGCTTCCCAGCCGAGATCCTCTAATGTCTTGAGAACCGTTGTTTTTCCTGCCCCTGAGAGGCCGGTTACGAGCAATATCGTTTGCACTTTAGGGCTGGATTTGCGGGTCACGTTGCCAGGCTTTCGGTTGGTCGAACGGAAGGCAATGGCACCGGCCATAGGTCAGCGTCAATCAAGGAACGTAAGGCATATTCGACTTTTAACGGGGCACTGGATTCGAATGCAGCTATTTTTACCAGCGGAACGGTAAAGCCGGCGATATCGGCGGACAGATTTTCGGGCGGGATCCGTTCGTCCGGAGCAATCATTTCGACGACCATCCGCATGGCAGCCTTCGGGGTGTGCTGGACCTCAATTATACCCACCCCGCGAAGTTCAATCCGTCCTTCGATATTGGGTGCAGCATGAAGCACGGGTTTTTGCTCGATTTGTCCTATACACACAGCATCGTCGCTGATTAAAACCGCGCCCCGGTCGATAAGGCGCACAGCGAGATCGGATTTTCCCGATCCCGATGGACCGACCAACAAAACACCGTGATGGTTGATGGCGATAGCTGTGGCGTGGATCAATTCTGCGGTCATTGACTGGATGACGCCGCGCAAGGAAGGGCGATTTCAAAGCACGCGCCTTGCTTGCCATCGACACGGTCCCGAACCGAAATTCGTCCATGATGGCCCTCAATTATTGTCCGGGCGATGGCGAGGCCGAGCCCGCTATGTTTGCCAAAATTTTCAGAAGGTGGTCGTTCGCTATGGAACCGCCGGAATATGGCTTCGCGTTCATTCTCGGGCACACCGGGGCCTTCGTCGCTCACGCGGATGATTACTTCGCCTTCAGCCAAAGTGGCCGATATTTCAACGACGGATCGGGGTGGAGAAAAAGAGACGGCGTTGTCGATTAAATTGGTCAACATCCGCTCTAGCCTGACATCTTCGCCCATTACAGTGGCGATTGTCCTGCGTGGCCGGGCAAATGCGATTGTTACATCGCCATCACACGCCCTATGTTCGCGCGCTTGAAGCAATTGTTCGATCATATCGCCAAGATCGATGGGTTCGAATTTTGCTTTCGCCAGTTGCGAATCGACGCGACTTGCATCGGAAATGTCGCTGATCAACCGATCCATCCTTTGGACATCGGCCTTCGCTACATCCATCAGCTGCTTTCGCAATGCCGGATCCTCGATCCTTTCGGAGCCATCCAGAGCCGATCGCAGGGACGCCAGCGGGTTTTTGATCTCGTGAGCCACATCGGCAGCGAATGCTTCGGTGGCGTCAATACGTTGGCGCAGGGCAATGCTCATGTCAGACAACGCGCGCGCCAACAGTCCGATTTCATCACGACGCGAAGGCAGGCGCGGCACCGTCACCTCTTGTGCGCGGCCCAGCCGTACTTTTACCGCTGCTCTGGCAAGGTGGCGCAGCGGCCTAACAATCGTTCGTGCCAAAAACATTGAAAGCAAAATGCCAATACCCAGCGCAAGCAGGAAAAACATACCGATTTTGAATCGTTCAGCGCGAACGAAAAGCCGAATGTCGCGCTCGTTGGCGGTGCTGAGAATGTAAAAGTCACCCGTGGTCGAAACGGCACCCGCGCTGATCACATGCGTCAAATCCGGGGCAAATCGCACATAGGAAATGGCGGCACCCGCTGTGTTGTTATTCAGCTCCGGCCATGCATCTCGAATGTCGTTTTTCGGTTCCATAAATGCTTCCAACTCGGGCGAGAGGACGAGGAAGTCGAAAATCCGGTCTATGATGCGCGCGGCAATTTTCCGTATGGGTTCCTTTTCGGGGTCCCGGAAAACATATGTCGGCGGTCCCAAGTTAAAGCTATCGAGAAGCTTTCGGTCATTCCGGGCATAAAGCCGGATACGCGACATATTTTTCTCGCCAAATGCGGCAATATAGGCACCTTTTTTATCCGGCGCTACGAGCGGCAGGCTTCGCACCAGAAACTCGACCTGCGTTCGGGCGGCGGATTGGCGTTCTTCTATTAACCGGATGCGATAGCTGTCGAGAAAAAATAACCCGGCCCCGAGCAAAGCGAGGACAAACAGATTCACTGCCAGAATGCGGGACGTTAATGATAACCCCCGGCTCCAACCCAACTGCAGATCAGCGGGCTCAGCTATCGGCGAAGCGATATCCGGCCCCATATAATGTGTCGATAGCAGCGAAATCAGCGTCGATTTCCCGGAATTTACGTCGTAAACGTTTGATATGGCTATCGATTGTGCGATCATCGACATAGACGTCGTCCTGATACGCAGCATCCATCAACTGGTCGCGGGTGCGGACCACACCCGGCCGGTTGGCGAGTGCCTCCAAAATCATAAATTCGGTCACGGTCAAGGTTAGCGATTTCCCGTCCCATTTCACATGGTGCCGTGCAGGATCCATTTCCAGCCTGCCGCGTACCATGGGTTCCGGTTCTTCGGCAGGCTCACCATTGGCCATCGGCCTATCATATGTGGCGCGGCGCAATATGGCTTTCACCCGTGCGATTAACAATCTTTGCGAAAATGGCTTTGTAATATAATCGTCGGCTCCCATCGCCAAGCCGAGCGCTTCATCCAGCTCTTCGTCTTTCGAAGTCAGGAAAATGACGGGCATATCACTTTTTTCCCGCAGCCTGCGCAGCAGTTCGAGACCGTCCATTCGCGGCATCTTGATATCGAATATCCCGAGGTCGGCGGGATTGTCGATAATCGCTTTCAACGCGCTCTCCCCATCCGGGTAAAGCCGCGTTACATATCCCTCGGCCTGCATCGCTATCGATACGGACGTCAGGATATTTCGGTCATCATCCACAAGGGCGATTGTTGCGCTCATCGGATGCCTATAGGGGCGTCGGGGCGCAGGTTCAATCCATAGCATTTGACGTTTTCAATTGTCTCGGGTACCGGCGCCGCAATATCTAATGCATACGTATGCATTAGATTCGCGTCCTGTTTATCGCCGACTAGGGAGTTTTGTAATGTCCGTGGCACTGAATATCTTACTTGAACAGCAAGGCATTGCAACCACTGCCAATGTGTTTCCGAACCTGGGCACTGCCCCGCTGGTCGAAGCTGCGCTGCAAAATGGCGAAGGCACGCTGGCTAAAAATGGTCCGCTGGTGGTCAAGACCGGCGCGCATACTGGCCGCTCGGCGAAGGACAAATATATCGTGCGCGATGCAGAAACGGAAAACAGCATATGGTGGGGTAAAACCAATGTTCCCATGGACCCTGCGCATTTTGCGGCGCTGAAGGAAGATTTCCTCGCGGCGATAGGCGGCAAGGAAAAGCTGTATGTTGCTGATCTCTTCGGCGGATCACAGCCGGAGCATCGCGTCAACGTGCGCGTCATCAACGAATTGGCGTGGCACAATCTGTTCATCCGCACGCTGCTGGTGCGGCCGACCAATGACGAGTTGGCCGGGTTCGAACCGGAATATACCATCATCGATCTTCCAAGCTTTCGCGCCGATCCCGCGCGCCATGGTTGCCGCAGCGAGACCGTTATTGCGGTCAACTTCACGGAGAAGCTGATCCTGATCGGCGGCACGGCTTATGCCGGCGAAATGAAGAAGTCGGTATTCGGTATTCTCAACTATTTGCTGCCGGTAAAGGGTGTCATGCCTATGCATTGTTCGGCCAATATCGGCGCGAATGGCGATACCGCTGTGTTCTTCGGGCTTTCGGGCACCGGTAAGACCACGCTGTCCGCCGACGCAAGCCGCACCCTGATCGGGGATGACGAGCATGGATGGTCCGACACCGCAGTGTTCAATTTCGAAGGAGGCTGCTACGCCAAGATGATCCGCCTGTCGGAAGAAGCCGAGCCTGAAATCTTCGCAACAACGAAGCGTTTCGGCACAGTGCTTGAAAATGTCGTCATGGACCCCGAAACACGGGAACTCGACTTTGACGATGCGACCCTCGCCGAGAACAGCCGCGGGTCCTATCCGATCGAGTTTATCCCGAACGCGTCGGAAAAGAATATGGGCCCTGTGCCCAAAAATATCATCATGCTGACCGCTGATGCTTATGGTGTCCTGCCTCCCATCGCGAAGCTCACGCCGGAGCAGGCCATGTACCACTTCCTGTCCGGCTACACCGCGCGCGTCGCTGGTACGGAAATCGGCGTGACCGAGCCCGAAGCAACCTTTTCGACCTGCTTTGGTGCACCCTTCATGCCGCGCCACCCCAGCGTCTATGGCAATCTTCTGAAAGAGCGGATTGCCAAGGGCGCCGTGCAGTGCTGGCTGGTCAACACTGGCTGGACCGGCGGCAAAGCGACGATGCCCGGCATCAGCCGCATGCCCATCAAAGCAACGCGCGCCCTGTTGAACGCGGCGCTTGACGGCAGCCTGAACAACGCGGAATTCCAGAAGGATCCGAATTTCGGTTTCGAATTCCCCGTAGCCGTCCCCGGCGTCGACAGCTCCATCCTCAATCCGCGCGAAGCCTGGGCTGACAAAGCGGAATATGATGTAACGGCCCGCAATCTGGTCCAGCAATTCATTGATAATTTCGCTGAATTTGCCGATCATGTCGATGAAGGTGTAAGGCAGTCCGCACCAAAAGCAGCGTAATCGCCCGGTCATTTCCGGGCCCAAGTGAAAGCCGGGAAATGTCCGAATTTGAAGTCCGCCTGTTCCAAGATGATGCCGCAATCGTCGCGATTGGCGAGGGCTTGCTTGCGCGCACGCTGCCCCGCGAAGAATGGACGCATGAGGCACATCTTGCCGCGTGCACATGGATAGTGCGGGATCGCCCCGACATAGCCCCGGAACGCGACATGGCGGCCATCATTTCGGGGTATAACGAAGCGGTAGGTGGCGTAAATGACGATCACCAAGGTTATCACGAGACAATTACGCAGGTGTACATCGCTGGCGTAAAAGCGCATTTATCCGAAATTCCGGAACAAACTCCATTGCGAGAAGCAGTGAACAATTTGCTGCTGTCGCGGCGTGGCTGCCGTGACCTCGCGTTGAATTTCTATTCGAAAGAATTACTGCTTTCGGTTCCGGCGCGGCGGGGTTTCGTTGAACCCGACCGCGCCAGTCTGTCCGAAATCTAGTCCAGCAATTCGGCGGGAACTTTGCCACCATTGGCAGCCAGTTCGCGCATCACGGCCTTATGCAGCCATATGTTCATTTCGGCGCTTCCTTCAAGTTCGCCGGTATAGCCAAGCTCCATGGCCAGATCCTTGCGCTCCTGAAGCGAGGCATCCATGCCCACCATCTTCATCAGGTCCACGATAGACGTTCGCCAATTGAGATTGCGTCCATCATTGGCGTCGATCTCTTCCAGATGGGCGATAACATCTATTTCTGTAATGGCGATCGGCTCGGGTGCCGCGAAGGCTGCGGGTTCGAGTGGGATGGCCGACGGAGTGGGTGTTGCGGCGACAGCTTTCTTCCCAAAAATGGCGTCTTTGATGCTGCTAAAAATGCCCATTATTTATCTCCTGCGATTCTTGGCCGGGGGGTGGCCAATGACGGACTATATGCTAGACCTCATCACTAAGGGAGGCGTATTGTCTCCGCGAATGTAAATTCAGCGATAACTGCTGTCATGCACGCTGCATGAGACTTGCCAATTTTCTCAAACACGGGCACTTTTTGTCGAACCCGAGGAGAAGCATCATGAATATTGCGAGCATATTGAAACAGACCGGTGCTATCGGCTCGATTGCCCAACAGCTGGGCGTTAATGAACAGGTTGCCCAGTCCGGTGCCGAAGCCCTGTTACCCGCAATTTTAGGCGGTTTCAAAAAGACGACACAGGCGCAACCTGGTGGTCTGGAAGGTCTCGGCGGTTTGCTCGGTCAATTAGGTGGCGGCGGGCTTTTTGACGCGGTGGTCAGTCCCGAGCCTACGCCCGTAGAAAAGGGCAATGATGTCCTAGGCCAGATTTTCGGATCTAAGGATGTAAGCCGTAGCGTTGCGGGTCATGCTTCTGAGCAAACCGGACTTGATCCTTCGCTTTTGAAAAAGATGCTACCGATTTTGGCCATGCTCGTTGCTGGTTATCTGGCCAAGCAAAGCGGCGGCGGCGAGAGTGGCGGTCTCGGCGGCATCATCGGCGGGATGCTTGGCGGCGGTAATCAGACATCCGGCAGTGGAGGCTTGGGCGGTATGCTCGGAAACGTCTTGGGCGGCGCACTTGGCGGCGGTCAGCAGTCAGCCGCAGCAGGTGGCGGTCTGGGCGGCCTCGCGTCGATGCTCGACATGGATGGCGACGGCAACCCGTTGGATGACATCATCGGCATGGCAGGGAAGTTCGCGCGCTAAAGGCTACTGATTTCTGGAGAAGTACACCGTCAATTGTTGCGAGATTGTATCCTTTGTTGCTTTAAGTTAGTGAAGGATATCGCTGATATTGTGGCTGGATAGTTCAACAAGTTCAAAGAGCTATTGTCTAGTTTATCGAATCTAATCCTACATTGCAGTTCGGAATATCCATTCGCGTCTGCCCAGTAAAATCGGGATGAAGTTTTCCATCAAACCCCCTCAACCAACAGCACCGCGCCATCTGATCCCGTCACCCGCACCCTTGCCCCGACACCCGCATCGGCTCCGCTCGCGGACCATACGCCGTCCCCGACTTTAACTCGGCCATGGCCGTCGACGATAGCTTCGACCACTTCCACTATTTCGCCAGTCAGCCTCGCGCCCCGGTCATTCAACTTGGGATCGTCAGTTTCAATCGGGTTTTCTGTCAGAAATTTTTTGCCCGCGAATACCGTCAGCACCGACAGGATCGCGAACATTGCGACCTGATAAGCGACGGTGATCGGTAGAAAATAATCCAGTACACCCACGATAATGGCGGCGAGGCCCAGCCACATCAGGAAAAATCCCGGCGCCACCATCTCGGCTGCGCCAAGGATCAGACCTAGCGAAAGCCAGAACCAATGTGTCGAAATGCTATCTAGCCATTCGGCCATTTTGTTTTCCTTTTCCGTTCGGTTTACCTCGACCGAATTTTGTCAATCGAGTGCAGACGACAGCCTAAGATTGTTGGTGTGTTTGATATTTGTTATCAATTATCTCTTTTCCTGATCCGCCAAAACGGCCTTCGTCAATTCGCCAATTCCACCCAGGGTTCCGATCAGCTGTGTCGCTTCAACCGGGAACAAGATTGTCTTGGCGTTGGGTGATGTCGCAAATTGGCTGATGGCTTCGGTATATTTCTGGGCAATGAAATAATTCAGCGCCTGTGTACCTGAAGATGCAATGGATTCCGACACCATGACGGTTGCTTTCGCTTCGGCCTCGGCTTCGCGTTCGCGGGCTTCGGCGTCGCGGAATGCGGCCTCTTTGCGCCCTTCGGCTTGCAGGATCGCGCCTTGCTTTTCGCCTTCTGCACGTAAGATTTCTGCGGCACGCATACCTTCGGCTTCCAGAATTTGCGCGCGCTTTTCACGCTCTGCCTTCATTTGCCGCGCCATCGCATTGCTGATGTCGGCGGGGGGACGAATGTCCTTTACCTCAACACGGGTGATTTTGACGCCCCAAGGGCTGGTCGCGTGATCGACCACAGAGAGCAGGCGGCCGTTTATGTCATCTCGTTTCGACAGCGTTTCATCAAGATCCATGCTGCCCATAACGGTGCGAAGGTTTGTTGTGGTGATTTGCATGATGGCGACATACAGGTCGCTGACTTCATAGGCAGCCTTTGCAGCATCAAGCACCTGAAAGAACACCACCGCATCGACGCCGACCATTGCGTTGTCCTTGGTAATGATTTCTTGCCCCGGAATGTCCAGCACCTGTTCCATGACATTGACCTTGCGTCCGACGCGGTCGAAAAACGGAATGATGATCGTAAGACCTGGCTGTGCGGCATGGGTAAAGCGGCCGAACCGTTCAATTGTATAAACAAACCCTTGCTGAACCACGGTAACCCCCATCATCACAAAGATAATGACGATCAGCACCAGCAGACCGAAAAAATATTCCATGGAATTCCCTCCGTTTGACGTATCCGCGATTGTCGTAAATCTCGGGCGACTTGCCAAGGAAAATCGGAACGGGCATGCGAATAACCGTGTTTCGTCTCTTGGTCTGTTTTGGGATGTGGTGCGAACTGGAGCGGCTTTATGGATATCGGTAAGAGATTGATGTTCGTTCGTTCGGCACTTTACGTGCCGGGGTCCAATGCGCGTGCGCTTGAAAAAGCGAGGACTCTGGACGCCGATATGATCATAATCGATCTCGAAGACGCTGTTGCCGAAGATGCCAAGCCAGCCGCGAGAGAGGCGGCAGTTGCCTATGTCACCGCCGGTTCGGCCACTGCAGTTTTGGCTATACGGGTCAACGCTCCGAATAGTCCCTACCATTTGGACGATATGGCCGCGTTGAAAAGTTGCGGGGCGGATTTGATTGTTGTGCCAAAGGTGGAAGATGCAGCAGGATTGAACGGCTTTGGGATGCCGGTGCTAGCTATGATTGAAACGCCAAGGGGGCTCTATGCCGCACGTGAGATTGCGGCGCATCCCGGCGTCGCAGGCTTGATTGCCGGTACAAACGATATTGCAGCCGAAACAGGGATGCACCCCGGGCGTCAGCGAGAGGGTTTAGAACTGTCCCTGCAGATGATAATATTGGCGGCATCGCTTTCGGGAAGGCCGCGTTTTGACGGCGTTTGCAACCGGCTCGATGACTTGGATGGCTTTGATTTGGAATGTCGCCAAGGGGTACAGTTCGGTTTTACGGGAAAAACCCTGATCCACCCGAACCAGATTGCAATTGCCAATGCGGTTTTTGGACCAGATGCAGCGGAAATCGAAGAGGCCGAGCAGCTTGTTGCCGCGAGCCAGGGAGGGGCGCAGCGTTTTAAGGGTCGCATGATTGAATCTATGCATGTAGAGGAAGCGAAGTTGACGATAGAGCGTTCTCGGCATGCGATGGGTGGCCGGTGAAACGTTCGGTCTGGAGCGAGACAGAATGCGTTTTTTTTACGGTTTGTTTTTTGCGGCAATAGTATTTTCGGGATCAGCGCCTGCATTAGCAAAGGGCGTTACTGAATCGGAGTTGCGTGAGCATATCGCCGTGTTGGCCAGTGACGAATATGAAGGTCGCAAACCCGGTACCGAAGGCGAAGCCAAGACCGTAAAATATATCGCCGAGCAATGGGCAAAAGCAGGGTTAAAGCCAGCGGCCACGGACGGTAGCTGGTTTGATCCGGTGCCACTGATGCAGCGCGGCCGCGGTAACGCAACATTTGTGTTTAATGCCAAGGGACGGAAGCTGCGGATTGTTTCGGACGAGATTGTCCTGATTGGCAAGAATGCCGAATATATAAAAAATGATCTGCCAGTGGTGTTCGCTGGAATTGGCGTCACATCGAATGGCAGCGTGGAGGCTGATGTAAAAGGCAAGCTCGCGTTGGTTTTGTTTGAAGCCGACACCGCGCCCGAAAAATTCAAGTCACCGCGTGCGCGCAGGGAGGCTTTGATTGCTGCAGGGGCTGAGGCCGTCCTGTTTATAGGCGATAGTCAAGGCAATTGGCCAACTTTACGGCGGCAGCTATTGTCACGTCCCATCAGCCTCGAAAGTCGCGAGAAACGGGCAACACTGGAAGGTGCGATCAGTTCGGAATTCGCGGTCGCTTTGGTGACCGCCGCAGGTCTTGATTGGGACAAGTTGCGCGCCCATGCAAAAGATGCGGATTACGCAGGTGAACCGCTTGGTGTAGATGCGGATTTTGCGGTGAGCACCGATATCTATCGCTTCAACAGCTCCAATGTGATCGGCAAAATTTCGGGACGGAAAAAAGGCAGTGGTGCCTTGCTGTTCATGGGACATTGGGATCATTTGGGTATCTGTGCGCCCGAAGATGCGCCGGATCGCATCTGCAACGGCGCAGTTGATAATGCCAGTGGCATCGCGGTTCTGACCGAAGTCGCCCAAAGACTGAGTAAAAACCGGCATGACCGGGATATTTATTTTTTGGCCACGACAGCCGAAGAAAGCGGCTTGCTTGGTGCGTATGCCTTTGCCGACAAGCCAGTCATCCCACTGGAGCAAATTGTTATATCGCTCAACATTGACATGATCGCGGTTGCCGGTCGCGGTGCAAAGGTTGCCATAATCGGTCGCGGGACAACGCCGCTTGATCCATTAGTTGAAGGCATCGCGAAGAAGGCGGGCAGGGTGATCGAAACATCTACAGATGCGAATGATTTTATCCAGCGGCAGGACGGTTGGGCATTGGCACAAAAGGGGGTTCCCGCATTGATGGTGGGTGGGGCTTTTGCCGATCTTGACCTGATGCAAAAATTTCTGGGCAGCGACTATCATGGACCCGGGGATGAACTGACCGACAAAACGGATCTCGGCGGCGCGGCAGAGGATGCCGACCTTCACATTGCGCTGGGCCGATATTTCGCAGATGCCCGAAAATATAAATCCGCGAAGGCTGGTGAATAACCGGCTTACTGTTTACATGGGCCGCCACGAATCGAGCGAAAAACAGATTGTAGAAGCGGTGGCAGCATGAAAGAAATTCCCCTCGGACTGACATTTGACGACGTGCTGCTGCAGCCCGGGCCATCAGACCTGCTTCCCAGTCAGGCCGATACCCGCACGCGACTTACCAATGCGATTTCGTTGAACATCCCTATTTTATCCTCGGCTATGGATACGGTGACAGAGGCGCGGATGGCAATTGTCATGGCGCAATTGGGCGGTATCGGCGTATTGCACCGTAATCTTAGCATCGAAGAACAGTGCGCCGCAGTTCGACAGGTCAAGCGATTTGAAAGCGGAATGGTCGTCAACCCGATCACCATCGCACCCGACGCAACACTTGCCGAGGCTCAGGCGTTGATGACGGCCCATTCAATATCGGGCATTCCCGTTGTCGAGGTTGGTGGCAAATTGGTTGGGATACTGACAAACCGCGATGTGCGTTTTGCGGAAAATCCTTTGCAGCCAGTTTCTGAACTGATGACGCATGATGATCTTGCAACCGTGTCATCCGGTGTCACACAAGAAGAAGCGCGGCGTCTATTGCACCAAAGGCGGATCGAAAAGCTGTTGGTGGTCGATGAGGGATATCGCTGCGTCGGACTGATTACGGTGAAAGACATCGAAAAAGCAGTGCTATACCCAAATGCCACAAAGGATGGATCCGGACGGCTGCGGGTTGCTGCGGCAACGACGGTCGGGGAAAAAGGATTGGCCTATACAAAGGCATTGATCGACGCGGAATGTGATTTGATCGTGGTTGACACCGCACATGGCCATAGCGCGATGGTTGCTGCCGCGGTCTCGGAAATCAAGAAAATGGCACCCGAAGTCCAGATTGTGGCCGGTAATGTCGCAACGGCGGCGGCGACCCGCGCCTTAATCGATGCCGGTGCGGATGGCATTAAAGTGGGCATTGGCCCCGGTTCCATTTGCACCACACGTGTCGTAGCTGGCGTAGGCGTGCCGCAACTGACCGCCGTGATGGATTGTGCTGCTGAAGCTCAAAAGTCCAATATACCTGTCATTGCAGATGGCGGTTTACGTACATCAGGTGATGTTGCTAAGGCGTTGGCTGCAGGGGCGTCATCGGTAATGGTCGGGTCTTTGTTGGCCGGGACGGAAGAAGCGCCGGGCGAAACGTTCCTGTATCAAGGCCGGACCTATAAAAGCTATCGCGGCATGGGATCGGTGGGGGCAATGGCGCGTGGCTCGGCAGATCGTTATTTTCAACAGGATATCAAGGATCAGCTTAAACTTGTTCCGGAAGGCATTGAAGGGCAAGTTCCGTTCAAGGGTTTGGCGCGTGATGTGATCCATCAACTGGTCGGCGGTGTGAAAGCGGCAATGGGTTATACCGGCTCACGGACCATCCCGGATTTGCAGCAACGCGCACAATTTGTTCGCATCACCAATGCCGGTTTGCGTGAAAGTCATGTTCATGACGTTACGATCACGCGCGAAGCGCCCAATTACCCGACGCGATAATACATGAAGCCTGCAGCCCGCCTGCAATCGGCAATCGAATTGCTCGATATCATACTCGACGCAGCGAAAGAGGGCGGCGGGTCTGCCGATCAACTTGCGAAATCATTCTTCGCTGCACGGCGCTATGCCGGTTCGAAAGACCGCAGGGCTGTCCGCGAGCTCGTGTGGAATGCGATCAGGCGCTTTGGTGAAAGGCCGCAAAATGCCCGATCTGCGTTCGTTGCTATGGCGGATAGCGATATGGAATTGGCCAATCTGTTTGATGGAAGCGACTATGGTCCAGCAACAAGGGGTGCCGATGAACCGCGCGCCAGGGGCGGGCCGCTTCCTTTATGGATTATCCCGCATCTCAGTGACCTGATCGAAACGCATGAGCGGTCCGCGTTGCTTGATCGGGCGCCGCTGGACCTGCGGGCCAATACCCTTAAAACGAGCCGCGAGGATGTAGCCGCCCAATTGCCCGATGCGGACGTACTTGTGCAAACATCCTATGCTTTACGATTGCCAACGGGCTATCAGGTTGAAAATCACCCAGTGCTTCTCGATGGTTTCGTCGAAATTCAGGACTTGGGCAGTCAGCTTATCGTCGATGCCTGCACTGCCCGGCCCGGCATGACCGTGCTCGATTTATGCGCGGGGGCAGGCGGCAAAACGCTGGGGTTGGCCGCAGCCATGAAGAATGACGGCCATCTGATCGCGAGCGATACTAACCGGAACCGGCTCGACCAGTTAAAGCCAAGGGCAAACAGGGCAGGGGCGACCATGTTGGAAACCCGGTTAATGAATCCGGGCCGGGAAATCGACATGCTCTCCGATTTGGCAGGTAATTGCGATGTTGTGCTGATCGATGCGCCCTGTTCGGGCAGCGGGACGTGGCGGCGTAACCCGGAAACGCGGTGGCGGCTTAATCCCGTGCGTCTTGACCGCGTGCTGGCAGAACAGGAAAAGCTATTGAACATCGGCGCAGATATGGTCGCGCCGAGCGGACATTTGGTTTATGCGGTCTGCTCGATCATCGCGAATGAAGGCAGGGGCCAAGTGTCCAATTTTCTAAAATCGCACATCGGCTGGCGCGCCGTCGATCCCGGTGTTGGTGCCGGACGTCCGGAAGGCGACGGTATAATCGTGACGCCCTATCATGACGGCAGCGATGGATTTTTCTTCGCGAAATTGGCAAAGCCGTGATAGTGATGCAACTTAAACAAATTTGGATGTTGATTATGCGTTTTTCTCCGGCTGCTGTTGCCCTTTCCCTGACTCTTGCCATGATTTCGAGCGCTGGTATCAGCGGCCGCGCCGACGATGATATAGATCCTCAGTCGACGGCGCTGCTCCAATCCGGCAATGATGCACTGAAGGCAGGTAATGTCGAAGATGCCATCGGTTGGTATGAAACAGCGTTGGCCGTCGATCCCCGTAACCGCGCAGCCTATATCGCAATGGCCGTAGCCGTCCAGAAGCAGGGTCTGAACGGGAAAGCGATTCGTTTCTATAAAGAGGCGCTTGAAATCGAGCCTAATGACCAGGGTGCGCTGGGCGGGCAGGCCGAAGCTATGATAGCAAAAGGTGCGATCGAACCCGCACGCAAGAATATCGCTCGGTTAAAAATGCTCTGCCGCAGCGAATGCGCCGATGTTGAAAAACTCGCGCAGGCGGCAACAAAGGCCAGCGAAAAGAACCAAATGCAGGCCAGCGCCGTTGAAATTAAGCCCAGCGTTGGTGACGCGCCCAAGTCGCAACCTTGAACCTAATGCTCTTTTAATTAGATCAACTCGCCAAATTCCGTGACCAAGCTTTCATACAGCCTTCGTTTGAACGGAACGATTAGGACCGGCAATCGGTCCGGCATAACCCATTGCCAGCGCGAGAATTCTGGATGTTCCGTTTCAATATTTACATCACTATCCACGCCCTTGAATCGCATCAGAAACCACCATTGGCGCTGGCCGCGAAATCGGCCCTTCCAGATTTTGCCGAGTAATTCCTCGGGTAAATCGTAAAAATACTCTTCCCGACTGCGAGCTATAACGTCGACCACGTCAGGCGAAATACCCGTTTCTTCAACCAGTTCCCGAAACGCAGCCTGCTCGGGGTCTTCTCCTTCATCTATTCCGCCTTGGGGCATTTGCCAGGCGTCGATATCGGGAGCCTTGTCGATCCGTTGACCAACAAAAATCTTTCCTTCGGTGTTTGCTAACATGATGCCCGCGCAGGGGCGGTAAGGGAGGTCGTCCATTTTATTGCTCATGCGTCGGCCATGACCTCCGCGAGCATTGTTTTCAAGGTCGAAATATAGGTTTCGATGTCCCGTTGGGTTGAAGGTATTGCTTGACGAATATTGATATGGCCATGAATCGTGCCTTCGGCGCTTATATGTTCGACACGCACCCCGGCATTTTTCAGTTTTTCTACATAGGCCAGGCCCTGATCCCGCAAAGGGTCAAGGCTTGCGGTAGTTACCAGACTGGGTGGCATATTGCTCTGATCGAAATTCAGCGGTTCAGCTCTATAATCGCCGCGCGGCGACGCATAAGCCTTGCCAAAATAGGCCATAGCGTCGGCGGTGAGCAGATGGCCCGTTTGAAATTCACTGATGCTTGGCCAGTCGCTATCCAATGAAACGAACGGATAAATCGGGTGTTGCAGCAAAATGGGTACATCAGCCGGATCGTCGCGGAGCGCCATCGACGTAACTATCGTCAGGTTCCCGCCCGCACTATCGCCAGAGGTAATCAAACCAGTTACGGAATATCCTAGTTCAGCCGGGCTTGATGCGATCCAGCGGGTGGCAGCTTCGCAGTCAACTGCCGCTGCGGGAAAAACATGTTCGGGTGCAAGGCGGTAGTCTATGGAAATTACGGGAAGATCAAGTAACCGAGCAACTTCGGCACAATGAGGTTCATATGTGTAGATATTTCCGATCACGAACCCGCCCCCATGATAAAAAACCATGACGGGACCGGCATCCCGCGTCGAACGACAGTCATAAACGCGGGCAGGGATGTCGCCAGCAGGCCCGGGAATAATTATATCCCGAATAACTGCCAGTTCTCCCACCGGCGCATCGGCAACGTCGCGCATAGCAGCTGTCATTTTGCGCGCGTCCTCCGCGGGGACTTCCCAAAAACGCGGGCCGGGTACTGCATTCAAAAACTGCAGAAACAAGGCTACATCTGGCCTGACAAAAGGTGCACCGTTGGTCATATCATTCTCCCTAAGCCATCGTGATAGGGTGTGACTTGAGAGAGGTCTAGCATATCCGCACATAGTTTTTCTAACATTGCAGTGGGACGGGAATAGGATTAGGCCAACACGCAATAGACAAGCAATTTTAGACGGGTTGGAGCGAATGGCTACGGCATTCAAGGAAGACATTTCAGGCGCAAGTTCGCCTGTTCATAGCGACGCGGTTGTTGTTCGTTTTGCTGGCGACAGTGGCGACGGGATGCAGCTGACCGGTGGGCAGTTCACCCTGTCTGCGGCCCTAGCGGGTAATGACTTTGCGACATTCCCGGATTTTCCCGCAGAGATTCGTGCGCCGATAGGGACATTATTCGGCGTGTCTGCGTTTCAGATCAATTTTGGCTCGTCGGCCATCGACACGGCTGGTGATCAGCCTGATGTGCTGATTGCGATGAATCCTGCTGCGCTGAAAACCAACGTCGGCGCCTTGCGCGAAGGCGGGTTGATAATTGCCGACACGGGCGAGTTCAATCAGCGTAACCTCGACAAGGCGAAATATGGCAGCAACCCGATCGAAGACGGCAGCCTTGCCAAATGGCAGGTTTTGGCGTTCGATATCAGCGCGCTAACTCTTGAGGCGGTCAAACCGTTCGGCATGGGTAACAAGGACGCCTTGCGCTGCAAGAATATGTGGACGCTTGGTCTCGCACTGTGGATGTTCGACCGCGACCGTCAGCCCATTATTGACTGGCTGAACGCGAAATTCGCCAAGAATCAAGTTTTGGCGGACGCTAATATTGCCGCGCTGAATGCGGGGCATGCTTATGGCGAGACCGCTGAGCTTTCCGGGCCTTTAAAGCAATATCACGTCGATGCAGCACCCGCACCTGCCGGTCTTTATCGCACGGTTACCGGCGCCGAATCGATTTCTTATGGTCTGGTTGCCGGTGCGCAGCTGGCAGGCCTCAAGATGTTTTTTGGTGGCTATCCGATTACCCCAGCTTCGGCGATCTTGCACCATCTGAGCCGTCTGAAGGAATATGGTATCACCACATTCCAGGCGGAGGACGAGATTGCGGCGATTTGTTCGGCAATAGGCGCAAGCTATGCCGGGCAGCTAGGCGTGACCAGTTCGTCGGGTCCGGGAATTGCGCTGAAAGGCGAGGCTATGGGTCTTGCGATCATGACCGAATTGCCTTTGGTGATCGTAAATAGCCAGCGCGGTGGACCTTCGACCGGTTTGCCTACAAAGACCGAGCAGTCCGATCTGTATCAAGCCGTCTATGGCCGCAACGGCGATGCGCCGATGCCGGTCATTGCCGCACGTTCGCCGGTCGACGCATTCGATTGCGCGATTGAGGCGGTTCGGATTGCCGTGGAATATATGACGCCTGTAATGTTGCTAACCGATGGTTACATCGCCAACGCTGCGGAACCTTGGTTGATGCCTGATCTGGAAAGCTATAAACCCTTCCCGGTTGAATTTCTGGAGAGGGTTCCCGACGACGGGTTCAAACCTTATTCCCGCGACCACAAGCTGAAGCGGCCTTGGGTGAAACCCGGCACGCCGGGTCTTCTCCACCGCATTGGCGGGATCGAAAAGGAAGTCGACACCGGCCATATCAATTATGGACCAGCCAACCATCAGGCGATGACGGACATCCGTTCGGCAAAGGTGAACGGCGTAGCTGACAGCATCCCCGATCAGATCGTCGAACAAGGCGGTTCGGGCGCAAAGCTGGCCGTTGTCGGTTGGGGTTCGACCTACGGACCGATCAAGCAGGCCGTCCTTCGCAAGCGCGCCGAGGGCGTCGACGTCGCGCATGTCCATATCCGGCATATCTGGCCGATGCCGAAGAATATGGGCGAGTTGCTGAAGAGCTTTGATATGGTCATTGTGCCGGAAATGAATACGGGCCAATTGAAAACAGTGTTGCGCGACCAGTTCCTTGTCGATGCAAAGCCCGTAAACAAAGTTTCCGGTCAACCTTTTACCATCGCTGAAATCGAAGCCGCGATTGAGAGTGCCTTATCATGAACGACATGACCCCCATCAAAGACACAAGCCCGAAAGATTGGGAAACCGACCAGGAAGTTCGTTGGTGCCCCGGCTGCGGCGACTATGCGATATTGAAGGCGGTGCAACGCACGATGCCTGAAATCGGTGGAACGCCTGAAAATACTGTCTTCATCAGCGGTATCGGCTGTTCGTCGCGGTTTCCCTATTATATGGAAACTTATGGATTCCACACAATCCACGGCCGCGCACCGGCAGTGGCGACGGGTGTGAAGCTTGCCAATCCCGACCTTGACGTCTGGATTATCACAGGTGACGGCGATGCGCTGTCCATCGGCGGCAACCACACCATGCACCTGCTGCGCCGCAATCTCGATTGCCAGATCATGCTGTTCAACAATGAAATTTATGGGCTGACTAAGGGACAATATTCGCCCACCAGCCGCGTTGGCACCAATAGTCCATCGACTCCTTACGGTTCGGTGGACCGTCCGGCAACGCCTTGTGCTTTTGCTCTTGGTGCCGGCGCTCGTTTTGTTGCCCGCGGCTTTGATGTGTCAAAAAACCTACCAGAAGTGCTGAAAGCTGCCCATACCCATCGCGGCGCGGCCTTTATCGAAATTTTTCAGAACTGCATCGTTTATAACAAGGATGTATTCGAAGATTTTGCAGCCCCCAAGGGTGCGGAGGACCATCAATTGTGGTTGCACAATGGCGAACCGATGCTCTTTGCCAAGGGAACCAAGGGTATTGCGCTTGACGTCGATGCCCTGAACCTCAAGGTCGTTGATGTAGTTGACGGCGACTGGCAGTCCGTTGGGGTCATCGTCCATGATGTAACCAATCGTTCAGTCGCGCATATGCTGGTGGAAATGCCATTTGGCGAATTTCCGATGGCCTTGGGCGTTCTTTACGATGATCCGCGACCAACCTTCAACGATGCAGTCCTCGAACAAAATGTATCGGCAAGCGTTGGCAAGACACCCGACCTTGGAAAGCTTCTGGCCAAGGGGCAGACCTGGACTGTCGCGGACGGCCATCCGGAGGTTTGACGTCGGTGCCGACATAAGCCGGTATTGCCATCCAAGCTTCACTCCGCCAGCTAGGCGGTATGGATAATCTTACACACAGCCTTGTAGGTGCGCTTATTGGACAGATGGGGCTGAAGCTTAAAACCGGCCTTGCGATGCCGACTTTGATCATTGCCGCGAATATTCCTGATATTGATGCGGTGGCGACCTTACTCGGTGGTTATCAGCATCTCGCTATCAGGCGAGGGATTACGCATGGGCCAATTGCGATGTTGGTCTTGCCGATCCTTCTTTGGGGCATCATGATTTGGGTTGATCGATGGCAAACCGGACGGGGCACTCGTCCGGACAAGCGTTTGCCCGTCGATGCAAAATGGTTGTTGGCACTGGCTTATATCGGATGCCTCAGCCATCCTTTGTTCGACTGGTTCAACAGCTATGGCATTCGTTTGCTCGAGCCCTTTTCCAGCCAGTGGTTCTATGGTGATACGCTTTTCATTATCGATATCTGGCTGTGGGCCGCGTTAATCGCAGGCATTTGGTTGTCGCTTCGGGGCGAGCGTCAGGGGAAGCGGCATTGGCGCGTTCCAGCCATCACCAGCATGGGAACTATTTTTCTATACATAGCGACGAATGGCTTAATCACTGGGCGGGCAGAGCAGTTGACTGCAAAGGCCGTGAAAGACCAGCTTGGCATAGCTCCGGAATTGGTGGTCGCTAATCCGGTACCTGTGCAATTCTGGAAACGCGAAATGCTGTGGCGTGATGCGAAACATTATGGGCAAGGCGCCTTTTCCGCACCGGGCAAGGTTACGCTCGATGCTAAGATCGGAAAACACCAAATGTCCAACACATTAGTGCTGAATGAAATGCCGCGGAACGAGGATGCAAAAGCCTTTATGTTCTGGTCGAGGATGCCCGTTTTGCGGGAAGAACAAGATATTCTGTCCACGACCCGAATTTTGACTGACCAACGGTTTGGCAACCCGCTGGTCCAGGACCGTTTTAAGGTCGTTGTGCCAGCCGAACGTAAAGCGAAATGACGCGGCCCGTTCTGCTCTGGTTCCGGCGCGACTTGCGTTTGACGGACCAACAAGCGTTGACGGCCGCAGTTGCGAGCGGCGCGCCGGTTCTTCCGGTCTATATCCTTGATGACGAAACACCCAGACATCGAAAAATGGGTGGCGCGTCGCGCTGGTGGCTGCATCACAGCCTGGCAGCGCTCAATGCCGATTTGAATGCAATCGGTTCCCGATTGCTTTTGTTTCGCGGGAAGTCGGATGTCGCCTTAGGTCGGCTGGCCGAAGAAACGGACGCTGCCGCGATTCATATTATCCGGCATTATGAGCCATGGTGGCGCAATGCGGAAAAGGCGGTTGAAAAAGGATTGCCCGACGGATGCGCGCTTGTGAGCCATGATGGCAACTATCTGCTGCCACCAGGACATGTGACCACAGGAAACGGCGGACAGTATAAAATCTATACGCCATTCATGCGGGCGCTATGGCAGCATATGCCGCCGGCGTTTCCTTTGCCGCCGCCTGAAAAACTGCTGCCGCCCGTGCAATGGCCTAAGAGCGATGCCCTTTCGGATTGGGGACTGTTGCCCGTCAAGCCAGATTGGTCAGGTGGCATGCAGCAAATGTGGACGCCCGGCGAGCGTGGGGCCAACGCACGGCTGGAAGCCTTTGCTGATAAAGCGAAATTCTACGACGAGCGTCGAAATTTACCTTCGATCGAAGGGTCGTCATTTCTGTCACCGCACCTGCATTTTGGCGAAATATCCGCTGCGACCTGCTGGCACGCAACAATGTCGGCGGGCGGATCAGTGGATGTGTTTCTAAAGGAACTTGTGTGGCGGGATTATGCGCAAAATGTCATCTGCCAGTTTCCCGAATATGGCGGTAAAAACGCCCGAGATGGCTTTGACAAGATGCCTTGGCGTGATCTTGCCGATCCGGCGGTAAAGGCTGATTATACCGCTTGGACAAAAGGGCAGACAGGGTACCCGATCGTCGACGCCGGGATGCGCCAGCTTTGGGCGACGGGTTGGATGCACAACCGGGTGCGGATGATTGCTGCGTCGTTTTTGATCAAGCATTTGTTGATCGATTGGCGGGCAGGGGAGCAGTGGTTTTGGGATACGCTTGTCGATGCCGACTATGGATCGAACGCCGTCAACTGGCAGTGGACGGCGGGAACGGGCGTCGACAGCAATATGTTCGTTCGCATTATGGCACCGCTGTCCCAATCCGAAAAATTCGATGCGGCGCGCTATATCAGGGAATGGGTTCCTGAACTGGCCGATTTAAGTGAACCCGCTATACATGATCCTGATGAATTTGGTTCCCGCCCGAAGGCATATCCGCGCAAGTTGATTGGTCACAAACCAGCGCGGGAACGGGCGTTGGCAGCCTTTGCGATGACGAAAGAGTGAGTTAGATTATTTGTCCACGCAGATGCGGGTGCCTGTTTCAAACTCGCTTCGCAAAATATCCACAATCGCATTCGCCACCACCGAAGGTTCTTTCAAGGTGGACGGGTCTTCACCCGGATAAGCCGCAGCGCGCATCTTAGTGCGTGTTTTGCCCGGGTCGACAATAGCAACGCGCACGGCGGAAATGTTTTTCACTTCTTCGCCATAACTGGAAACCAGCGTGTCGAGAGCAGCTTTGGATGCACCATAGGCACCCCAAAACGCCCTTGGCGCAGCACCGACCGAAGAGGTAAGGGCGATCAGTTTTCCCGCTTCGCTCTTACGCAAAAGCCCATCAAAGGATGCGATCAGGACTTGCGGCGCGGTAACATTCAATGTGAACAAACGGGCAAATTCAGCGCCATCAATGGCCGAAACCGGGGCAAGTGTGCCCAACATCGCGGCATTCAAGACCAGGTGATCCAATTTGCCCCAACGCTCTGTCACGGCTGCGGCGAGTCGTCCAATGCTGTCGCCATCGGTGAGGTCGAGCGGTGCAATCGTTGCATTTCCGCCCGCTTCGAAAATTTCATCTTCGACCGCTTCCAAATCCTTGGCAGTGCGGGCGGTGATGATGACATGGGCGCCTTGTGCCGCAATTGCTTTTGCGGTTGCCGCGCCTATCCCTCTGCTGGCACCAGTGACCAGCGCGACTTTCGATTCAAAACCACGGGTCATATATCAAGCGAGCTTTCGTTCACCTAGCAGGATGAGGTCGCCGGCTTCGGCTTCTTCATGGTCGGTCAGACTTGTGGGGTAATCGCCTGTAAAACACGCATCGCAATATTGCGGTTTGTTGGTGTTTCGGGCGTCTTCTCCCAACGCGCGATACAGGCCGTCTATCGACAAAAACGCGAGGCTATCTGCTTGTATGAACGCCCGCATTTCTTCTACGTCCATGCGACTGGCGAGCAATTTCGATCGCTCCGGCGTATCCACCCCATAAAAGCAACTGTTCATAGTAGGCGGGCTGGCGATACGCATATGCACTTCGGCGGCACCGGCCTCGCGCATCATCTGGACAATTTTAAGGGATGTCGTGCCGCGTACAATCGAATCGTCGATCAGTACGATTTTCTTCCCAGCAACTAGATTTCTATTGGCATTATGTTTGAGCTTTACGCCCAGATGCCGGACGCCGTCGCCTGGCTGGATAAAAGTTCGGCCAACATAATGCGACCTTATGATGCCCAACTCAAATGGAATGCCTGCAGCTTCGGCATAGCCAATTGCGGCCGGCGTTCCACTGTCGGGAACGGGAATAACATAATCCACGTCGACGCCATTTTCACGGGCCAGCTCTGCGCCGATGGCTTTACGAACCGAATAAACGCTTCTGCCCTCGACTATTGAGTCGGGCCGGGAAAAATACACATGTTCAAAAATGCACGGGCGTTGCGAAACCGGAATAAAAGGTTTGTGCGAGTGGATTTCACCGTTGCGGACAACAATGAGTTCGCCGGGTTCGACCGCGCGGATAAATTCCGCACCTACGATATCCAGCGCTACCGTTTCCGAAGCAAAAATGATGGTGTCGCCTAGCTTGCCCATGACCAAAGGCCGAATTCCTAGAGGATCGCGGCAGGCAATCATGCCTTCTGTGGTGAGGCAGATTAAAGAATAAGCACCCTCGACCCGCTTCAATGCATCAATCAGCCGGTCGAGTAATGTCCGATATCCCGATGTCGCAACCAGATGGATGATGACTTCGGTATCGGATGTCGATTGAAAAATCGAACCGCGACGCACGAGGTCCTTTCGAACGGCCATTGCGTTGGAAATATTGCCGTTATGCGCGATGGCAAAACCACCTGTCGCCAGATCGGCATAGAGTGGCTGCACATTACGGAGAGACGTTTCGCCCGTTGTCGAATAGCGCACGTGCCCTACGGCCGTTCGCCCAACCAAACCACCAATAATCTCTTCACGATCGAAATTGCCTGCAACATGCCCCATCGCCCGGTGGGTATGAAAATCATGGTCATCAAAGCTTGTGATGCCAGCGGCTTCTTGCCCACGGTGCTGAAGGGCATGAAGACCCAGCGCGACCATTGCCGATGCACCCTCAGTGTCATAGACACCAAAAATCCCGCACTCTTCGCGCAGTTTATCGTCGTCAAATGGATCGGTGGTCAGCATTAAATCGAATCCCGCTGCGCTTCGCTGCGTGCATATAGGCACGCTTAAGCCGATTGTCTTCCCCCCTTGTCGTGATAGTGTCATAAAGAAATTGTTGGCGCGGTTTTTCAGCTTGGGTTAGTCGCACTGGCATGACTGAAATAAGCGAAACAGGGCTCATGCTCGATCCGAAATTTGATGCCAATGGTCTGTTGACTGCGGTTGTTACCGATTCAACAGATGGTTGCGTTTTGATGGTGGGGCACATGAATGCCGCGTCGCTGGCAAAAAGTCAGGAAACGGGAACCGTCGTCTTCTTTTCGCGCAGTCGGCAGCGATTATGGAAAAAAGGTGAATCCAGCGGGCACATCTTGCGGATTGTGGAAATGCGGATTGATTGCGACCAAGATGCAATCTGGATAATCGCCGAGCCTCAAGGCCCAACATGCCATACGGGCGAGCGCAGTTGCTTTTACCGGCAAATCGAAAACGGAAAGTTGAAACGAATTTGAAAATTCCGGTTTTCTTTTCGGCCATTACTGCCTTGCTGTTGCTTGCATGCACCGAAAACAGTTCTATTGGACCTAAAGAATCGTCCAATGCGGGTGACGCATTGGATTTGCAAGCCGTGTCTGCCGGCATTTTGCCGGATCCCAAGGACGTGGAGTTTGCCGGCCGTTATGAAACCCGTAGCGAGTTAGGGACCGACAAATTCTGTGCTGTCGCAAACGGATCGAATAGCTACAGGATTGGATTTCTGGCCGTTTTCGGGGCCGAAAGTAAATGCGAAGGTACCGGTACTGCATCGATTGACGGCGAAAATGTCCGCGTAGAACTGGCGGACAAGGGAAAATGCGCTTTCAATGCGCGCTATGACGGCATTGAACTGCGCTTCCCCGGTGTTGTCGGGCGCGAATGTTCGGCATATTGCTCCGACAAAGCGAGTTTGTCCGGCACCCATTATTTCATGGTTCAACCCGGAAATGACGCTGCGCGCGGAACATTGGGCCGCAAGATAGAAAGGTTATGTGATTAGCCCGGGTTGCGGCCTAAGCAGGAACCACAAGACACGCCTGACCCGCTGCTTTCAATTTCGTGCACATCGCATCCGCAGCGGATTTGCTCGCAAAAGGGCCGGCCTGAAGTTTTGTTATTTTTCCGGTGGCTTTATATAAAGGCTGGAGTGCCGCCATGTCAGGACGTCCGTTCTTTAACGAAGCCCATAATTTCTTGGCGTTCGCATCTTCTCCAAATGCACCAAGTTGAATTCGCCATGGGCTGACGACGGATGACGGAACTGCGGACGCAGACTTTACCGGCGCTGCTTGTTCGCCGGATGACGGGGGCACAGCAACTTGCGTAGCCGTTTTTACAGGCGGTGTTGTGTTGATAGGGAAGCCTGCAGCCGACGCAGCACGGCTGCTGCGTTGTTCGATGCTTCCTGCAAGAACAGAGGCGGCCTGCCGCTGCTCAAGCGGAATATATTTGTCCATTTGCGCCAAACTTTCCGACGCAGGTGTCATACCTGACGATGAAGCCAGAGACATCAAGGCATAAGCGCGCACCCAGTCCTTGCCGACATGGGTGCCGTTAAAAAGTTCGGTCGCCAGTAAATATCTTGCGCGCGGATCACCGCGGTCGGATGATGCTTGCAAAATTGGCAAAGCGTCAACAATTTTGCCCTGATAATGAAGCAGATGGCCATAACTGTCCGCTGCTTTCAGATGGCCTTGCGCTGCAGCTTTTTTATACCATTCCAGCGCTACATTAAGGTCGGTAGGAACACCGCGCCCGGTTTTGTATGCCTGACCCATATTAAATTGCGCGTCGGGATCGCCTTTAAGCGCAGGATCACGCCATTGTTTGACGGCCGCGTCATATTCACCTCGGCTCCAAGCTTCGACACCTTCCTTGACGTCGGCTGCGGCCGGTTGAGACATTATTGTAAGCGCCAAGGCGGCAATGGTAATCTTCGAAAGGTGCGACCCTAACTTCATTTCTTTCCTCCACGACTTCATTTTTTCGGCTCATATCGTACAAATGTGAAAATGGTAAATATATCCGCTTAATTTGTTAACCAGGACATTATGCCAATCCACAAGCGCTGACGCCGATATATAGATTAAGTATTTTGCGATGCCAGCCAATATTCAACAGGCGAATTCCCCCGCAGCGTTAACGGATTTTTAGCCCTGTTCTGTCACATCCCCATTTGAAACATTTACAAAGGGGAATGATGTGAGGGTTCTCGCATTAGCATCACAGAAGGGCGGGTCGGGCAAAACCACGCTTTCTGGTCACTTGGCAGTTCAGGCACAACTCGCCGGTGCCGGGCCAGTCGTATTGATCGACATCGATCCGCAGGGGTCTCTGGCCGACTGGTGGAATGAACGTGAAGCTGAACTTCCCGCTTTTGCACAAACCACCGTCGCCCGCCTTGCGGCGGATTTGGCAGTGCTCCGGCAACAGGGTTTTAAGCTGGCAGTCATCGATACGCCGCCTGCAATTACAATGGCTATTCAGAGCGTTATCTCCGTTTCGGAATTGATCGTGGTTCCAACCCGTCCAAGTCCGCATGACTTGCGCGCTGTAGGCGCTACAGTCGATCTGTGCGAACGTGCCGGTAAGCCATTGATTTTCGTTGTAAATGCCGCAACGCCGAAAGCGAAAATTACCTCCGAAGCCGCTGTCGCGCTTTCCCAGCACGGAACCGTTGCCCCGATCACGCTGCATCATCGCACCGATTTTGCGGCGTCGATGATAGATGGGCGTACCGTGATGGAAATCGATCCAAATGGCCGCTCGTCCCAAGAAGTGATCCAGCTCTGGGCTTATATTTCCGATCGACTGGAAAAGAATTTCCGACGCACTGTATTCAGCGCGCCCGCCGCCGCGGCCAATCCGCAAGTTGCCACTGCAAGACCAATGGGCGGTTTTGGCCGCCGGGTTGTTGGTTAAGCGAAGAATGAGGGGCAACTAAAATGGGCGAACCAAAACCAATTGCATCACTTTCCGGGATTTTGCTGGCGCGCAAGGGGCTGGCACGGCCAGCTATGCGTCGGCCTTCGATGTTGGGTAGCAACGGAAACGCGGCGTTGTCGCAAGATGACCTCGGCTGGAACGACATGGGTTATGATGTCGATCCGGATCCTAATACGCCGATGGATTATGATCACGGCTTCCACGGGCAAAACATGCTTGCCGGTGCCGTTCCCGAGGTCAAAAATCAGCAAGAGCGCATCTTTGGCGAATTTGATTCTGGAAAAGATGCAGGCTTTGAAAGCCTTGGTGGTGAAGAGCCCGAGATTGAATCCGCTCTTACAATTGTCAGCATGACGCCGGAACCCCAGGTTCAACCAATTGCACGGCGTGGCAAAACAGATGCGCCCCGGTCGCGGGCACGTTCAAAGCCGGGCTTGAAAGAAAAGGCTGCGTTCACATTGCGTCTTGATGGCGAACGCCACCTGAAACTGCGTTTGGCATGTGCGGTACGGCATCAATCTGCACAAAATCTGGTGACAGATGCGCTCGACGCGTTTCTCGAATCCATGCCTGAAATCGGACATCTAGCCGCAAATGTTCCGACGAAAAAACATTGAACCCGAGTTGCGCTTTTTTGAGGTGATACCATGAATAGCAATTTTGTTGTAAAGCTCGCACTATCAACTGCTTTTGTAGCGGTTCCAGCGATGACAACGTCGACTGCCGGTTTCGGTAGCACTGAAAAGGTCTCCGCCAAAAAGGCTGGACCCGAAAAAGCTTATGGATGGGCGAAAAAGGCGGAAAGCGCGCTTGCAAAGGGCAAGGCTGATCGCGCGCTGACTTTTGCAGAACTGGCCGTCGAAGCCGATTTGCAAAATCGCGATTATCGCGGGCTTTTGGCACGTATATATATGGCACAGGGACGTTTTGTCTCCGCTGAACGGACATTGATGGATGTGATGGAATTGGGGCAGGTTGATCCGCGCACGGTCGTCAGTCTTGCTTTGTCCCGCATTGCCCAGGGGAATGTCGATTCGGCGGTTATGCTTGTCGAAGCCAACCGTTCAATCGTCCCGGTTAGCGACTATGGCTTAACCTTGGCGCTTGCCGGACGTTCGGCGGAAGCCATCAATATTTTGACCGATGCAATCCGTTTCGACGGAGCAACCGCCCGGACACGCCAAAACCTTGCTCTGGCCTATGCACTTGACGGGCGCTGGCGTGACGCACGCGTTATGGCCTCGCAAGATATGGCCCAAACAGCGGTTAATGACCGTATTGCCGAATGGGCGCAGTTTGCGCGTCCTGAAGCTTACACATTACGTGTTGCCGGTCTTCTTAAAGTGCGCCCGAACATGGCCGATACAGGTCAGCCTGTTCGACTGGCTCTGAATACCACTGCTACTCCAGGGCTCGCTCAGGTCGAAGCGCCAATGGCACCCTTAGACGTCGCAGCCGAGGCTCCCCAAGTAGAACTTGCGGCCATTGGCCCCGCGCCCGTTGCGGATAGCATCGGCTTTGCCGCTGTCGAGCAGGCCGTACAAATGATGGAACCCGCACCGATAGCCAAAATGGCTGATGCAGAATTGATAAAAGCGCAGGAAGGCCCTGCAAAAACCGTTGCTCCGGTACTGCCGGTAAAGCTGGCTTTGGCGGATGTTCCGGCACCCAAGTCCAAAGCAATCACTTCGACGTTTCTGGTGCAACTCGGTGCATTTTCAAGCACTGAAAATGCGGCTGCCGCATGGAACAAATATAGCCGAAATTACAAGGCGTTGAGTGGCAAGAATTCGGCCAGCTCGACGGTCACGGTAAATGGCAAAAAACTGGTGCGCCTCGCGGCCATGGGTTTTGCGAGTGGCTCGGCGGCCAATGCAGCATGCATACAGATCAAATCACAGGGCGGCTCATGTCTTGTCCGTAACACCGCTGCCGACAAACCGGTTCGGATGGCAAAAGCCGCCGGAAAACGGATTGCCGCACGATAAAAGACTTAGGTCCTGACCCTAGATGTCAGGAAGGCGGCGGGTCCGGCGTTATGCCGATACGACCTTGCCGCCTTTTAACATTTGGCGAACCCTGCCTTGGACCGGGATTTTGTCAAATGGTGTGTTGCCCGCCAGCGCCGTCATCCGGTTACTGTCCACCTGCCAAGGTGCGAAGGGGTCCACCAAAATCAGATCGGCCTCAAAACCCACTTTGATTTCACCAGCCTTCAGCCCAAGAATCCGGCCGGGATTGGTGGCTAAAAGCTCAAAAAGTCGGCCGGTGGTGATAATATTGTCGCGAACCAAATTCAGCGTGAGAGCCAAAAGTGTTTCCGCACCTGCCATTCCTGGTTCGGCTTCGGAAAATGGAAGGCGCTTGTCTTCCGGACCGCGCGGGTCATGCCCTGAAGCAATGACGTCGATGGTACCATCGGCAACAGCGGCAATGCATGCCAGCCTGTCGGCCTCGTCTCGCAATGGCGGCGAAAGACGCGCAAATGTCCGGAAATCGAAAATGGCAATGTTTGAAAGAAAAAGATGACCCGGTGTAATTCCGCAGCTGATCCGTAAGCCCTTGGATTTGCCTTCGCGGATAAGATCAAGGCCGCGCGCTGTCGTTACTTGCCGGAAATGCACATGGGCGCCGCTTTCTTCCGCGAGCAATAGATCGCGTGCAATGGCAAGGGCTTCGGTGAGAGGCGGGGCGCTGGAAAGACCCAACAAACTCGCAGTTTCGCTTTCGGTTGCAACGGCATTACCGGCCAGCCCACTGTCTTCACTGTGGACGATCACTGGTAAATTCAATGCGGCGCAATATCGCATGATCCGAAGCATGGTTCCGCTGTCGCTGATCCATTTTCGACCCGTCGCGACGCCCAAAGCTCCAGCCTCTTTCATCAGGGCGATCTCGGCCAATTTCGATCCCGTCAGTCCTTGCGTTGCTGCTGCGAGCGGGTGCACCCAAAGGTCTGGCTTACCCTTTAATGCCGCGTACCGGATGGTTGCCGGGTCGTCGTGAACCGGTGACTGATCGGGCATCAGGGCCGCACGGGTAATCCCGCCAAAGCGGAACGCCGGCTTGTCGGTTTTAAAAACACCAAAATCGATAATTCCCGGTGCAATTAACAGGTCGCGCGCTTCTATTTCCACAGCATCATTGGCTGACGCGTCAACGGAAATGATTTTTCCGTCATGGATTTGAAGTGACATCGCTTCGGCTTTGTCGGTACCCGGAAGCAGAACGTGACCGTTGATAATGTTAATAAAGGTCATACCCAACCTTCCACTCCGCGCGATTTGCGCGTAAGGATATCAAGGCAGGCCATGCGGACGGCAACGCCCATTTCAACCTGCTCGGTGATGGCCGACCGTTCGATATGGTCGGCAACATTGCTGGCAATTTCTACGCCACGGTTCATAGGTCCAGGGTGCATCACCAATGCGTCAGGTTTTGCCAATGCGAGCCGACGTTCATCGAGTCCAAATAGATGATAATATTCGCGGGGCGAAGGGATGAAATCGCCTTGCATACGTTCATTTTGTAGACGCAACATCATGACGACATCGGCGCCCGGAAGCGCGTCATCAAAATTACTGTAGGTTTGCGCCCCAAAGGCCGCGATGCCGTGCGGCAACAGGGCAGGCGGGGCGACGACCCGCACGTCGGCTCCCAAGCTTTTGAGGCAGAACAGATTGGATCGGGCAACCCTGCTGTGCAGGACATCACCACATATAACTACAGTCTGGCCTTCAACGGCACCCTTGCGCCGCATGATCGTCAATGCATCGAGCAATGCCTGTGTGGGGTGTTCGTGGCTGCCGTCCCCTGCATTCAAGACAGGGCAGTCCACTTTGCCTGAAATCAGTTGCACCGCTCCCGAACTGGCGTGACGTATTACAATCGCGTCCGCGCGCATGGCGTTGAGCGTCATCGCTGTATCAATCAGCGTCTCCCCCTTTTTTACGCTGGACTGCGCTGCGTGCATGTTGACGACATCTGCACCCAATCTTTTGCCTGCAATTTCGAATGAGAGCAGCGTGCGGGTGGAATTTTCAAAAAAGGCATTGATGATCGTCATGCCAGACAATCGGTCGTCATGCTTTGCAGGGCCGGAACGATTGAGGGCGACCCAATGTTCGGCCTCTTTCAAAATATAGAGAATTTCCCATTTTTGAAGGCCGGATATGCCAAGCAAGTGCTTGTGTTGAAAGGCATCCGACCCAGCTGGAAAACTGTCGGCAGCAAAATTACGTGTCCATGTCATTAAAGCGATGCTCTTAGATTGAAAGCAGGCAATTAGCAAGCTTCACGACGTCAGCGCGTCGATGGCCCCCTGCAAAATAAATGCCGCTGCGCCGCTGTCGATTTTCTCGGATCTTTTGGCGCGGCTCATGTCTGCGGCGATCATATCGCGTTCGACCGCCTGTGTTGACCAGCGTTCGTCGCGCAAAAGGATGGGAAAGCCCATATCAGCAATATTGCGGGCAAAGGCGCGGCTTGATTGGCTGCGGGGACCTTCACTGCCGTCCATGTTCAGGGGCAGGCCGATGACGATTCCCTTGGTGGGGCGTGTCGCGATAGCGGCGGCCAGCGCGATTTTGTCCTTCGAAAATTTGCTGCGTTTAATAAGGTCAGCGGGCGAGGCGAACGTCCAGTCGGCGTCGCAAAAGGCGGTGCCGATGGTCTTGCTGCCCACATCAAGCCCGATCAGGACCCCGCCTCCAGGTAAAATGTCCCGAAATTCCAAAGCATTTTCGAATATCATTTGGCCAGAAACTTCTGCGTGCGCCAAAGCGCATCAGCACGGACATTGGCCCAGAACAAGGGGTAATCATACACATGGTAATTGTTTCCGGGCAACACAAATGGGCCCATGTCCACAGGATCACCAATGAGCAGAAACCCTTTTTCATCGCAGCGGGCAGGGACGGTGGTGGGAATCAATTCCCCGGTGCTCATATCGCCGGAGGGTTTCAAAGTTCCCAGATTGGCCACCGCCAGTGCTTCCGCTGCGGCACCGCCGTTCAACGGGTTCGTGCATAAAATCACAGTATCTTTGCGCGATTCGCCGTTAAAGCCCGTGGTGGCGTTATAGAGTTCAAGGATTTTGCCATATTTGGCAGGCTCGGCAAAGCTTTCCCACCCCATGATGCAGCCCGTGTCGTCCGGCGATGTACAGACCGGAAGGCCCATTTCTGGGATATCGGCGGTGATGGAAACCGGCCAGCCTACAACATAGGCCGCGACAATACGTCTCGCGATAGGTTTGCCGGCGATCCGGTCCTTCAACAAATGCGTCAAATGCAGCGCGCCTTGGCTATGTCCGGCCAATATGATCGGACGGTCCTTTTGGACGTTCTTTGCGAAATGGTCGAAGGCAAGCAAGATGTCCTGATAAGCGTCATTCAAAGCCTGTGCCCCTTCGGGCTTGGTCGTCAGGAAAGCGCCAAGGCCGGCCTGACGGTAACGCGGGGCCCATATTTCTCCGGCTGCGGCAAATGGAGTGGCTAAGCCGCGCAGGAAGAGACGCGCCCGCGCCTGTGATTCGAGATCATCAAGCGGGGCGTTCCAATGGGTAGAGGCCACGAATGACGTGGGGTGGATAAAGAAAATCGACGCAGAACCGGGCGCCATCGCCTCGGGCGCGCCCGTTGGTTCCCAAAGCGTCGGATTATTGTCTTTTTGCCCTGCTTTCGAAAACCACATAGCGGGGTCGTCATAAACATTGGTTGCCAGCGCCGCCTGTTTTTCGAACTTTACCGTTGGTTCAAGCTGGCCAATCGCGAAATCGGTCAATTCGTCCTGGTAAATACGCAGTACAAAGCCACCGGCGATGACCAGAACGATGAGGCAGGCGAAGAGATATAGGAATTTGCGAGCCAATTTTAGAACCTCTAATTTTCTGCGCGTTTAGCGGATTTGCAAAAAATAGCATCGCAATTTTGAATGCGACCTTACAAGAACAGCTTTTCCGTTGAAGCGAGCCATCGGCAATGCTAGCGGCGGCACCATGTCTGTAGATAAAGATACCGTGAATAAAATCGCACGGCTTTCGCGCATCGCGATCAGCGATGCAGAGGCTGACAAGATGGTCGGCGAGCTCAATGGCATTCTGGCCTGGGTGGAGCAATTGGGTGAGGTGGACGTGACCGGCGTAGAGCCGATGACCGCCGTCATCCCCAACGCGCTGCGCTTGCGCGATGACGTCGTAACCGATGGCGATGTGCGCGAAAAGGTCCTTGCCAACGCTCCTGCTCGTGAAGGCAGCTTTTTTGGCGTGCCGAAGGTGATTGAATAATGACCGACTTTTCTAGAATGGGCGTTGCCGCCATCCGCGATGGCGTAGCTAACGGCGAGTTCAAAGCCGCAGAGGTCGCCGAAGCTCTCAACACACGCGTCGCCAATGCCAAGGCGCTAAACGCCTTCATCGTAGAAACGCCGGAAAAGGCGCTTGATGCGGCCGCCACCGTCGATGCTGATCGCGCAGCAGGCAAACCTTTGGGCAAAATGGCGGGCGTGCCGATTGGAATGAAGGACCTGTTCTGCACGGAAGGTGTGCAGACCACAGCCGCAAGCCACATTCTCGAAGGCTTTGTGCCTACCTACGAATCGACGGTATCCGCCAATCTGTGGAAAGCGGGCGCCGGGATGCTGGGCAAGCTCAATCTTGACCAGTTCGCCATGGGATCGTCAAACGAGACGAGCTATTTCGGCAATGTCATTTCGCCCTGGCGTCGCAACGACGGTGGCAACGCGGCATTGGCGCCAGGAGGTTCCTCGGGGGGATCATCCTCCGCCATCGCCGCCCGTTTGTGCCCGGCGGCAACCGGAACCGACACCGGCGGCTCAATTCGCCAGCCTGCGGCGTTCACAGGCATTAGCGGGATCAAACCCACCTACGGCCGCTGCTCACGCTGGGGTATTGTTGCCTTTGCAAGCTCGCTTGATCAGGCGGGCCCGATGGCACGCGATGTGCGCGATTGCGCCATCATGCTGGAGGCGATGGCGGGATTTGATCCCAAAGATTCAACTTCGCTCGATTTGCCCGTACCCGCATGGGAAGCTGGCTTGAACAGCGATTTGAAGGGCAAACGGATCGGTATTCCCCGTGAATATCGCCTCGACGGCATCGATGAAGACATCGCCGCCATGTGGGACAATGGCATTGCGTGGCTAAAAGACGCCGGCGCGGAAGTCGTCGACATCAGCCTGCCGCACACCAAATATGCTTTGCCGGCCTATTATATCATCGCTCCTGCAGAAGCATCGTCCAATCTGGCGCGCTATGACGGTGTTCGCTTCGGCCTGCGCGATCTGCCAGATGGTTCGGGCCTTCAGGACATGTATGCCGCGACCCGTGCCGCCGGTTTCGGCGAAGAAGTCCGCCGCCGCATCATGATCGGCACCTATGTGCTGTCTGCAGGGTTCTACGACGCTTATTATACACAGGCACAGAAGGTTCGTGCGCTGATCGCCCGCGACTTTGAGCAGGCATGGGCGAGCTGCGACCTAATCCTCGCCCCGACCGCGCCGAGCGCTGCGTTCGGGCTCGGCGAAAAGACGAGCGATCCGTTGTCGATGTATCTGAACGATGTTTTTGCCGTACCGGCATCCTTGGCAGGTCTTCCCGCCATGTCGGTTCCTGGCGGGCTCAGCAAAGACGGCCTTCCATTAGGCTTGCAAATCATCGGCAAGGCGCTCGACGAGCAAGCCGTGCTGAATGCGGGTCTGGCAATCGAAGAACGTTCCAGATTTACGGCGGAAGCTAAGGAGTGGTGGTAATCAAGAAAGCGCCATTAAAACGATGGTACTTTCGGAAACCCTTCGCGATAGCAACTATTTTGGCTTTGCTGCTTGCAGCATTAGATATTGCAGTTTTGAAGTCGTCAATCGATGGGGGCTTCGTGATGGTGACGCTACAGTCGATAGTAAACCTGTGTTCGTGGGCCTACGTTATCGTAAGAATTCGCAACTGGTTAGTTTTTAGGCGGAAAGCAAATGACTGAATCAACATACCGTATCCAAGGAAACACCGGTGAGTGGGAGGTCGTGATTGGCCTTGAGGTCCACGCGCAGGTCACATCGAACTCCAAGCTCTTTTCTGGTGCGTCTGCGGCTTTTGGTGGTGAGCCCAACAGCCATGTGTCGTTAGTCGACGCAGCGATGCCGGGCATGCTGCCCGTGCCGAACCGCGAATGCCTGCGGCAGGCTGTCCGTACCGGCATGGCGATTAACGCGCAGATTAACCGCTGGTCGCGTTTTGACCGCAAAAACTATTTCTATGCTGACTTGCCGCAGGGCTACCAGATTTCGCAGCTTTACCACCCCATCGTGGGTGAGGGCGAAATTGAGGTGACGCTGAACGAGAAGGATCCCGATAGCCCGACGAAGAAAATCGGGATCGAGCGGATCCATGTTGAGCAGGATGCGGGCAAGTTGATGCACGACCAGCACCCGACCATGTCCTTTGTCGACCTCAACCGTTCGGGCGTCGCGCTGATGGAAATCGTCTCGCGGCCTGATATGAGTTCACCGCAAGAGGCGGGGGCCTATCTCAAAAAACTGCGGTCGATCCTGCGCTATGTGGGATCGTGCGACGGCAATATGGAGCAGGGCTCGATGCGCGCCGACGTCAACGTGTCGGTGCGCAAGCCGGGCGGTGAACTCGGCACGCGAACCGAAACGAAGAATGTGAACTCGATCCGCTTCATGATGCAGGCGATCGAATATGAGGCGCAGCGTCAGGTCGACCTGATCGAAAGCGGCGGCGCTGTCGTGCAGGAAACGCGGCTTTTTGACCCCAATAAAATGGAAACACGGTCCATGCGCTCCAAGGAAGACGCGCATGATTACCGCTATTTCCCCGACCCGGACCTGTTGCCGGTCGAGCTGGACGATGCGTTTCTGGAAGAGTGCCGAGAAAGCTTGCCCGAACTGCCTGATGCGAAGCGTAAACGCTATGAGGAGATGGGGCTAACCGCTTATAATGCGGCCGTTTTGACCGCAGAGGCGGAGACGGCATTCTGGTTTGAAGATTTGCTCGCACAGGGCGTTGACGCAAAGCAGGGTTCGAATTGGCTAATGTCCGAACTGTTCGGTGCGCTCAACAAGCTGGGTAAAACATTGGACGAAAGCCCTGTTAATCCAGCGCAGGCTGCGGAATTATTGGGTCTGGTCGCAGATGGTACAATCAGCGGCAGCATCGCCAAGCAGGTCTTTGAAATCATGCTCGAAACGGGGCAGGGCGCTGCCACTATCGTGGAAGAGCGCGGCCTGAAACAGACAAACGATACCGGTGCCATAGAAGCTGAAATCGCCAAAATCATGGCGGCGAACGAAGACAAAGTCGCGGAATATCGTTCGGGTAAAGACAAGCTGTTCGGCTTCTTCGTTGGCCAGACGATGAAGGCGATGCAGGGCAAAGCCAACCCGCAGGTTATCAACGAACTGTTGAAGAAGGCACTTGATTAAATAACATTGCTTTCATCGATTTATCTAGCGCCTAACTTAGGTGAGTTGACGGGTTCAATAGGGGTTTAACGGCCAAAAGCCGCAACGGGCCGCTTGGCACTTGCCCTTGGACACCTTTCCCGTTAGAGGCTCCCGTCGTTTGTGAAACGGCAGCTTTTCGTAAGCGGGCGTGGCGGAATTGGTAGACGCACCAGATTTAGGTTCTGGCATCGCAAGGTGTGGGGGTTCGAGTCCCTTCGCCCGCACCACGAAATGGGATTTTCCCAAGCTGTTGTTGAACCCGAAAGCCATTTAACAGTTTAAGGCAGGCCTAATGCTTGTCCAGATAGAGAAGATAACATGCAGACCGTCGAGACACAGAATGAAGGCCTGAAGCGCGCATATCGGATGACGATTACCGCGAAGGATGTCGAATCGCGCATTGATGCCGAGGTGAAAAAAATCGCGCCGCAGGTGCGGATGCCCGGTTTTCGCGCTGGAAAGGTTCCGGCCAATCTGGTCAAAAAGATGCATAAGGATTCGCTGCTTCAGGATGCACTGAACAGTTCGATTCAAGAAGGCGTGCAGCAGGCGATTGCCGAAAACAAGTTGCGCCCTGCAACGCAGCCGCATGTCCATCTCGATAATGATTATGCGCCCGGTAAGGATGCCGTTGTAGATTTCCATCTTGAAGTGCTGCCTGCTATTTCAGCGCCTTCGATTGATGGCATCACGCTTGAGCGCCTGACGGTCGAAGTCAGCGACGCCGCAGTCGACGAATCGATTCTGAAGCTTGCTGCTGGCCAGAAGAGCTTTGAAGCTGTGGATAAGAAATACGCCGCCAAATTGGGCGATAGCGTTGTCATCGATTTTGAAGGCAAGGTCGACGGTGTACCATTCGAAGGCGGCAAAGGCGAAGGCATGGCGGTCGAACTCGGTTCGGGTCAACTGATCCCCGGTTTTGAAGACCAGCTCGTCGGCGTGAAAGCCAATGACGAAAAGCTCATCAATGTAACCTTCCCCGAAGATTACAACGCCGAGAACCTGAAGGGCAAAGCAGCGACGTTTGACATCGTTGTCGCTGAAGTCCGCAAGCCGGTTGAAGCGAAAGCCGATGACAATCTAGCCAAGATGTTCGGTCTGGAAGGCATCGACAAGCTGCGTGAATTGATGAAAGTCCAGGTGGAGCAGGAACATAACGGCCTGACCCGCACATATATGAAGCGCCAGTTGCTGGATCATCTGGCCGCCGGACATGATTTCGAAGTTCCGCCATCGATGGTGGAAGCCGAATTCGAACAGATCTGGGCGCAGTTGGAACAAGAGGCCGCACGCGAGGAAGATCCTGAAGCGGCCAAGAAAGAAATGGAAGCCGAGCGCGCAGATTATCGCGACATCGCCGTCCGCCGCGTGCGTCTGGGCCTGTTGCTGTCCGAAATCGGTCAGGCAAATGGCGTCGAAGTCAGCAATCAGGAAATGAACATGCTGGTCCAGCAAGCTGCCCAGCAATATCGCCCCGAAGACCGTCAGCGTTTCGTACAATATCTGCAGGAAAACCCGATGGCAGCCGCGCAGCTGCGGGCAC
>NZ_JBJXFW010000053.1:0-45650 GCF_046154385.1 Sphingorhabdus sp.
GCTTTAGCAGACATTAGCGCCTCAAGGCAGTGAAACCCGCTTCTTGCAATAACTATGACAATGTCATACACTAATTCCATGTACAGCAGAACCACAAAACCCGTCACGGTAACCCTCGGTCCATTGACCGAAATGGCGCAATCGCGGGTGGCTTCGGGGCGTTTTGCTTCGGTGAGCGAGGTGGTCCGCGCCGGTTTGCGGGCGTTGGAGCGGGAAGAAGCCGCTCTCGATGCAATTTTGCAGGGGAAGGTAGAGGCGGCACTGGCGGACCCTGCCCCCTCGATACCGCAGTCGGATGTCTTTGCCGAACTCAAAGCAGTCCATGAAAAGCGCAAATCTGTGTGAAGAATTACAACATTACGTGGCGGCCACAGGCGCGCGGCGACTTGCTGGCATTGTATGAATGGATTGCGGATCAGGCTGATCCCGACACGGCCTATGAATATGTCTGCAAGATAGAGGCACATGCCGCGGCGCTTTCCGCCTATCCCGAACGCGGAACGGCTCGGGATGATCTCGCACCAGGGGTTCGCACTATCCCCTACCGCCGTCGTACCGTGATCGCCTATAGGGTCCTGGACGATATGGTCGAAATTCTTGCCATCGCCCATGCTGGACGCGACTTGGGACGAGTATTCGAGGAGGAACTATGACCACATATCGCCCCGAATTCGAAGCCGCGCTGCGCCTGTTTGCGCGGGTGAGTGAGGCTATGGATCGGCGGGGGTTGCCTCGTCCGGTGCTTGTTGGCGGGGCCGCCGCAGAGCTTTATTCGACCAGCGCGCTCACCACCGGTGATTTCGATTTCTGCTCGCCGTGCCAAGCGGAGCTGGAAGATGAAATGCAGCGATTTGGCTTCATCCGTCCCTCGGGCGCGGGATCGATGTTGAAGGGCTGGATTCACCCCGAGCTTCAACTCGGCTTTGAAACCGTTGCCGACGTACCGATGGATGGCAATGTGGATCGGGCGCATATTCGCCTGGTTAAACCGATTGGCGAAAGTGCACTGTTTCGCGTCATTTCGGTCGAGGATTTGATTGCCGACCGCATGGGCCAATATGCGTCCGGCACGGCGCGCGACCGGCTGTATCAGGCACAATTATTACTATCACTTCACCCCGACGCCGATATGGAGTATCTGGAGCAGAGAGTTCGCGAAGAAAGCGCAGGCGATTATGGCGTTGAAGACATTAAAAGCGGAACCTGAAACGGTCATCGACATGGCCGAACTTGGCGCGCGTGTGGCAAAGCGCAAGGCGCAGTTGGGGATCATCGACCCTGCCAACCCCGCACTCGTCAAAGGCCGCAACAGCGGCAAAAACCGTACAGAGAGCAAAAAAGCACTGCTCAAGGCAATCAAAGACACGGGCGGGAACTGGTAACTACCCACCTTTGAAATGTACGCAACCCCCTGCCACCCTCCCCGCATGACTGCGCGCGCATCTGCTCCGACGCTTCGCTTCCCCGCCTCCCCCGCTCTTAATCTAAAGCACCAAAGGATGCAGTTTCACGTTCGTTTTGAGTGTCTTTTGTTTCTGTATCATGGATAATGCTTGACTTGTCGGCAATGTTCCTGTATTGTTCTCATCGCCACCCGCCTTTGCGGAGTGCATGCTCTTTGAACCTGTTTATCCCCCCGCTTGGCCGACGGCGAAGAATTCCGGCGTCTGCGCGCGAAGCGGAAATGGCGCTTCGTCGGCTGCCTCCCGACAGGCGCTTAGCTGTCAACTTAGTGTCAACTTCCGCAACTCCTGCTGTCGTGAAATTCCGGGGACGCAATGCTAATTCGCACAATCGCCCCCTTCTCAACCCGTCCCCAATCGGCCACACCCTTCTTATGTCCGCCTATCGCCCCGAAGTGGCTTAACTCGCCCTTGAAATGAAGGGCTTCTGATGTCAGCGTCCGACTATGACCGTGCCTGCCTCCCCCGCCCCCTTCACCCGCTGCGCCGTTCAATTAAAGCAACAAAGTATCCATTTTCATGTTCGTTTTGCGTGCCTTCTGTATCTTTATCTCTGCGGCCCTCGCCAAGGTCATGGGACCCGTCTAAACGGGCGTATGTCACGCGGGCGTCATGTTTTTCTGTAACGCCGCCGATGGTTCATGAAGGAGAGTGCAATGCGTAAATCGTCTTCCCTGTTGCTGGCGACCTGCCTGATCGCCGCGCCTGCGCTGGCGCAGCTTGCGCCTCCTGCTCCTCCGCCCACTCCTGCCCCCGCCCCCGCCAAACCGCCGGTCACCACCAGCGAAGGCTATTTAAAGGCCGGTCAGGACGAACTGAAACGCTTGCAGGCGGACAAGCCCAACAACCGCAAGGCGCGCAATATCATCATCTTCATTGGCGACGGCATGGGCGTCAGCACGCTGACCGCTGGCCGCATTTTCGAAGGGCAGCAGCTTGGCCTCGACGGCGAATCCTTTGTCGCGCAGATGGACCGCCTGCCCCACACTGCTTTGGTCAAAACCTATTCCCACGATGCCCAAGTCGCCGACAGCGCGCCGACCGCCACGGCCATCGTCGCCGGGGTGAAGACCAAAAATGGCGTCATCGGCGTCGGGCCCGAAGCGATCGAGAATGACTGCGCCGCGACCGCGCCGTTCAAGGTGCCGTCGCTGTTCGAAATGGCCGAGGACAAGGGCTATGCCACCGGCATCGTGTCGACCGCGACCATCACCCACGCCACCCCCGCGTCAACCTACGCCCATGTGGCGCAGCGCGACTGGGAAGTGGATTCCAAGATGCCCGACGCGGCAAAGGCCGCAGGCTGCACCGACATCGCGCGGCAGATGGTCGAATGGCCGCATGGCAATGGCCTCGACGTCATGCTGGGCGGTGGGCGTCAGCATTTCCTGCCCGCGACCGCGACGGACCCTGAATATCCCAATGCAAAGGGCAAGCGCGCCGATGGCAAGGACCTGTCCGCCGACTGGAAGGCCGCCAACCCGAACGGCGCTTATGTGTGGAACAGCGAGAGCTTTGCTGCGGTGGACCCCAAAAAGACCGGCAAGCTGCTCGGACTGTTTGAACCGTCGCACATGCAGTTCGAAGCCGACCGGACCGCAGCGGGTGGCAAGGAGCCATCGCTTGCCGAGATGACGACCAAGGCGATTGCGATGCTGTCGAAAAACCGGAAAGGCTATGTCCTGATGGTTGAGGCCGGACGCATCGACCACGCGCATCATGGCGGCAATGCCCGCCGTGCGCTGCAGGATACGGTTGCGCTGAATGCGGCGCTGAAGGCGGCGATGGAGAGTGTCGATCTGTCCGATACGCTGATCGTCGTGACATCGGACCATAGCCATGTGTTCACCATCGCCGGCTATCCGCAGCGCGGCAACCCGATCCTGGGTGTCGTGTCCGATCCTGTCGGCACACCGACATTGGCCATGGACGGCAAGGCTTATACGACTTTGGGCTATGCCAATGGCCCGGGTGCCGTCTCCGCCGCCGAACGGCCTGATCCGGGCAAGGAAGATACCGAGGCGCTGAATTATCGCCAACAGGCGCTGGTCGGGCTGTCCTCCGAAACGCATGGCGGCGATGATGTCGTGGCGCGGGCGGCGGGGCCGAAGGCGCATCTGTTTAAAGGAACGATCGAACAGAACACGATATTCCAGATCCTGCGCGCGGCGTTGGGCTTGTAAGTTGGGGGCTTGTAAGTTGGGGGACTTGTAAGTCGGTGGTGTTGTCCCCAACTCATGTCATGGGTTTGGAGCCTGTGAAGGAAAGTTGAACGACAATGCGGAAACTATCGCTTCTGGCACTATCATGCCTCGCCCTTGCCGCCTGCGGTGAAGGGGGCGTGCTCGACGAAAGCGTCAAGACCACGGTGCGCGAACAATTGGTCGCCACCTGCACCGCCACGGCCGAAGGGCAGATACCCGAGGGGGTCACGGTGGACCTCAATCAGGTATGCGATTGCGCTGCCGACAAGGTGATGGACGGCAAGAGCGTCCAGGATCTGGTGACCAATCCGCCTACCAGCGCAGAGGATCTGCTTAAGGTTCGCGAATGCCTGAACGAAATGGGGCCGGTGAAGCTGGACCCTGTGGGCTAGGGCCGATGTCGGGGCAACGGGGCCAAGACAAGTTGCGCCCCGCTGCAGCCGCGCTATGGACGGAGCCGATGGGTAATTTAGCAGTAATCTTGCGGGATATGGCCACCCAATTGGCCGGAGTAAGCGCCACCCCGCGTCTCGACGCCGAATTGCTCGCCGCCCATGCGTTGGGGCTGGACCGATCTGAAATGCTGCTCCGGCTTGTCGACCTCGCTGCGCCGCCCGACCTTGCCGCCATGGTCGCCCGCCGGATGCACCATGAACCCGTGGCCTATATCACCGGAAGCCAAGCCTTTTGGGACCTTGACCTTGCCGTCACCCCCGACGTCCTGATCCCCCGCGCCGACAGCGAAAGTTTGATCGAGATGGCGGTGGAAAGCTTGGCCGGGCTGCAAAAGCCGACCCGCATATTGGATCTTGGAACCGGATCGGGTGCATTGCTGCTCGCCTGCCTGTCGGCCTTTCCCGATGCAGTCGGAATCGGAATGGATGCCAGCGCGGCGGCGCTTTCGGTCGCGGCATCCAACGGAAAGCGACTGGGTTTTGAAACACGGTCGCAATGGCTGCGCGTGAGCTGGCGCGATGCGCAATGGGCTGCGGAACTTGGGCGGTTTGACCTAATCTTGTGTAACCCGCCTTATATCGAAACCGATGCCGACCTGATGCCAATGGTCGCAGAGTATGAACCGCACTGCGCGCTGTTTGCCGGGGCAGACGGGCTGGATGATTATCGCATCCTCATGCCCTACATGCCGGCGTTATTGGCCGAAGGCGGCCTTGCGATCTTTGAAATCGGCCACACTCAGGCGCAATCTGTTAGCGATTTGGCAAGCAATGCGGGGTTATCCACCGAAATGCGCCGCGATCTGGCTGGCAAACCCCGCGCTTTACGCTTTTCGCTTGGAATCGGGGGTATGAACGGCTAGGACGCATAGTGCATCGCAGCAAAAACGCTCCGACCCGGGCCTTTCATGCGAAGCCGCCCCCAGCGCAGATGGAAATTTTCAAGATCGGGATGGATCTTGAACGAACCCGAAAGACTGGGTTCAAGGGGGCACCAAGCAACATTTTTTGTGAAGCAGAGGACAGGGCAAATCCTGATGAACACCAACAACCGGCAGCAGCAGAATAACAATAACCGGCGTCGCGGCCGAAACAACAATAACCGCCAGCAGAACAACAACCGCAGCGGTTTTGATTATCAAAACCAGATCGACAATCGCGCACGCGGCAACGCAGCGCAGATGCTGGAAAAATATAAGAAGCTGGCACAGGATGCCCAGTTTAACGGCGACCGCGTCAACGCCGAATATCATCTGCAATTTGCCGACCATTATTTCCGCGTCCTCGCCGATTTCCGCAGCCGTCAGGAAGCGCGGCAGGAACAACAAGGCGAACGCCGCCCCCGCGACGAATGGCGCGATCAGGACCGCGAAGGCAGCTATGACGAAATGGATTCCGGCGAGAATGCGGAGCGCGAAAGCGAGTCCGAGAACAATGCGGAAGAAGCCGAAGAACAGCCACGCCGCGAATCACGCGACAATCGCCCACGCCGGAATGACCGCCCAGAGCGGAACAATCGGGGGGATCGCGACGGCAACCGGGATAGCAATCGCAGCCCGCGGCGCCATCACAGCGAAGTGAATGACGACGAACCCGCCGGTCTTGATCTGGCAGTATTGCCACCTTCGATCGCCATCGCGTCTTCAGAAGAGACAGATGTAGAAATCGAAGCCGTCAAACCAGCCCGCAAGCCCCGTGCACGCCGTCCCAAATCGGCCAATGATGAAGAAACAGCAACAGCTGCGGAATAAGGCATTGCCTTTGTTAAGGCTCTGGTCATCGGGTAAAAATTAGATATTATCTCCATAACATTTTGGGGGAGGATACTATGCGCCATTTGCTGCTGATGGGATTCGGGGGCATAATCGCCGCTCCGGTGTTCGCCCAAAGCGTGCCTGTGTCCAATGTTGAAAAAACCGCGGAAACATCGGCACAGGGCGACGTTGCTGTTACCATATATCAGAACGGCCAAAGCCTTGTTCAGGATATTCGGCAGATGAGCCTTCCTTCGGGCCGTTCCAAACAGGAATTCCCCGACGTCTCTGCACAAATTCGCGCCGAAACCGTTACCCTGACAGGCCTCGGAATTGGGATCGTCGAACAGAATTTCGATTATGATCTGCTGACGCCGGCAAAATTGATGGAGAAAGCCGTCGGGCAGACAGTGACCCTGCTGCGAACGAATGTCGCGACTGGCGCAGAAACCCGCGTTCGCGCCAAAGTACTTGCGGCAAATGGCGGGGTAGTCCTGCAGATAGGCGACACAATCGAAGTGTTGCGCGATGACGGGCTTCCGGTGCGGGTCATCTTCGATAAGGTTCCACCAAATCTGCGCGCGCGCCCAACACTGTCCGTAACGCTGGAATCAAAGGGCGGTGTGACCCCTACAACATTGACTTATCTTACACCCGGTCTTGGCTGGACATCCGATTATGTGACATTGTTCGATGATGCAAAACAGACCATCGACGTACAGGGTTGGGTTACGCTTACCAACAATACAGGCACCGACTATACCAACGCCGACGTGCTGCTTGTGGCCGGCAACTCCAATCAAGGCGGCGTTCGGCGTGTTTATCAAACACCCTATAGCGGATCGACCGGCACAATTGACGAAGCCGGGACAGAATCAAACGACCGCGAACGGCTCGGCGATTATTATCTCTATCCGCTTGGCGAACGAACGACCATCGCGAATGCCCAGCAAAAGCAGGTCAGCTTTCTCGATGTCAAATCGGCTCCAGCGCGCAACACATATGAATTCAACAATGGCTGGTTGGCCACAAATGAAGCGGCGAGCGCCGCATCCGTCTTGAAATTCTCCACCTCAAAAGGCGGCGGGCTGGGCGACCAGCTGCCCTCGGGTACGATGCGGGTCTACATGCGCGACAAACGTGGAGACCCGCAATTCATCGGCGAAAGCCGCATCGAAGCTACACCGATGGGCAGCGCCATGTCGATCCGCACCGGCGAAGCATTTGACGTCAAAGTCAAAACCGTGGTGGAGGAACGCACGCGGATCAATGCCAACCGCTGGAAAACCCGTATGCGCTACGAAATCACCAATGCACGTGGTAACGCCATTACCGTTGACCTTGGCCAAAACGGGCTATGGGGCGATGTGCGGATCAGCGAGCAAAGCCAGGAAGGCAAGCGCGTATCCGCCGACCGCATCGAATGGAGTGTCCCGGTGGCGGCAAATGGCAAGGCGACCGTGACCGCCACATTCGACAGCCGCTACTAAGCCTGTGCGCGGGCTGGTTGCCCTTTTCGTCCTTGCGTCCGCAACCCCGATTGCGGCGCAACAGGTTGTGGTTTCAGAGGAACCCGAAGCCGTTTCGCTCACCGTTTATCGCGGCGAAAAATATGGGGGGCAGCCAATTGATCCCAACTGGCCCGCCGGTTACGCCCTTGTTACGGAAACTCGGACGCTCTCCATTCCGGCGGGCGAAAGTGTCGTGCGTTTTGAAGGCGTCGCGGAAGGAATGTTTCCCGAAAGCGCCATCGTCACGGGGCTTCCCAAAGGCGTCAAAGAAAAGAACCGGGACGCTCGGTTGCTGTCGCCGCTGGGCCTGGTGGACGCTTATCTAAAACGGCAAGTTACGATTATTCGCACCGACCGGGCGACAGGAAAAACGCGCGAATATACGGCGATGATTACATCCGCGCCAGGCGGGGCCGTAATATTGCAGACTGGCGACGGATATGAAGCCTTGCACTGCACGGGTCTGCCCGAACGGATGGCATTTTCACAAGTTCCTTCCAACCTTTCTGCTAAGCCGACTTTGTCGGTTGTTACGCAAAGCGACAAACCGGTATCCGTGAAAGTCACCCTCACCTACATGGCTGCGGGCTTTGATTGGGAAGCCAATTATATCGCGCAGATCCAGGACCGAGGAAAAGATGGCAAGGGCAAGGTTGATCTGTTCGCGTGGCTCACGCTCGCCAATGGCGGAAACCAGAGCTTTATCAACGCCAACACCATGGCCATTGCAGGAAAGCCAAACCGGGAAGGCAGCGGTGTTCCAGTAAAGCCGACAGGCGGTGGGCTGCAGTTGAAATGTTGGCCAAACCAGCGCACCCATGAAGTGCCATATAATCTCGGCTATATTCCGCCGCCGCCGCCGCCGCCCGTGCCAGTGGCTTATTTGGATGACGGGAGCGACAGCATTATCGTGACAGCACAGCGGATGCGGGGCGAGGCGCAGGCGTCTTTTTCTCCCGTTGCATTGGTGGTGGCAGAGCAAGAGGATTTGGGCGACCTCAAACTGTATCGAATACCGGAACCTGTTACGGTCAACGCCAAAGGTCAGAAACAGGTCGCTATGCTGGTCAAGCCGGGTGCGACCTTTGCGCATTATTATGCCGCTTCGGTCCAAAATTATGCCCTGCAAAGCACGCCAATGACGTTAATGTTGCGCGGCAAGAACACAGTTGAAAAAGGCCTGGGACTGCCGATGCCGCAAGGGCAAATGATGATTTTCGAAAGCAGCGAATTTGGTCCCCTGCTCGCTGGCGAATCATCGCTCGAGGATCGGACCCTGGGCGAAGATGTGGAGATTGCTGTCGGCAGCTCCTCAGAGGTCCGGATTCAAGTGAAACCGCAATCGGAGAAAGCCGATAATCAACGTTGGGAGGTCAAAATTACCAACGCACGCAGTTCGCCCGTCAACATCGAGGTCGAAGTGCCTTATGAGCTGCGCGGGAAATCCGCGGCGTTAACAAAGATTGACGGTGTGCCGACTTGGAAAGCTACAATCGCCGGAAATGACAGCGCTACTTTAGTGTACACTATCAAGCTCAGGCGCGACTAGACTTCGGGCAATGGCCGTGGCTTGTGCTGTTCGTCTAGGGCCACGAATGTAAATAGGCCTTCGGTCACTTTTACCTCTTGCTGCCCCCGTTCGCGGGTCGCGATCACCTCGATACGGATACCCATCGACGTCCGCCCACGCCGTTCAAGACTGGCATAAACGGAGATGATATCACGCAACAAAATCGGCGCGATAAATTCCATTTTTTCAATAGCAACCGTTGCACATGGTCCTTGCGACACGCGGCCTGCGATAATGCCGCCGGCCTGATCCATGACACCCAGCACCCATCCGCCAAAAATATGTCCATTGGCGTTGATGTCGCTTGGCCCCGGAATAACTCGCAATACCGGGTCCGAACGCTTGGGCAGGTTGCGGACATTGTCACTCAACGATCGGCTTCCTCTTCAAACAAATCTTCGATAGCTTCATCGTGGCCCGAACCACTGGAAAGAAAAACCAGTCCCATAAGTGCGGCCGTCAACATGATCGACGCAGTAATCGCGCCGGCCGTCGCGATGAAAAAATGGATCGAAACCATGCCGTTATTCCACCAGAAACTACCCAAAACCAAAATCGTCAGGAGCACGGTGACAAGAAACATCCAGCGCATCAATCGCCAATAGCGTTTCCACGCAAAGCTGGCATATTCGGGATCATCGAGGCGAGAGGGTCGAGTCATATTCTTGCGAAGCGCGCTTTATGCTATAAAGTCAAGATTGGGCAAGACGAGAGGAGAGCGGAGATGACAATTTCGGCGATTTTAAGTGGGCGAAGCGGCGATGTTTTTACGGCCAAACCGCACGAAAGCGTTGGTGACGTTGTTACCCGTCTGGCTGAAAACCGGATAGGCGCGTTGCCGGTAATCGACGGACAGACTGTCGTAGGCATTTTTTCGGAGCGCGATATCGTTTATGGCGTTGCCAAACATGGCGCGGCATTTCTTGCAAAAACCGTTGGCGAAACGATGACTGCACCGGCCATTACGGTGACCTCAGATTCAGCCATATTGTCGGCATTGTCGCTGATGACCAAACGCCGCATCCGGCACTTGCCAGTCGTCGACAATGACCGTCTATCCGGATTTGTATCCATCGGCGATCTTGTGAAGCACCGGATTGAAAAGATCGAATCCGAAGCAGCCGCGATGCGCGATTACATCAGCATGGCATAGATTACCGAAGGAATTTGGTTGTCGACTGTATCGCAGAAGGTTGTGAAGCTTCCTGTTGCGTTGTCACTGGATTAAACGATGTAACCGCGGCCGGTTTTGGCCCATATTTCATATTCCAGTCGACCAGATCGCGTTCATATTGGGCATACGCATCAAAGAAGCGGATGAAAATGCCATCCAGATCGTTCAGCCCGCCCATCGCATATTCAGGGAACGCAGCGACCGGAACCGTGTTTGCTTCAGTCACTTTACGCAGGGCCGCATCGCAATACTCGGACCGAATGGGCGGCAACGCAAAATAATTATAAAGATCGGTCAACTTGGTATCGCGGATACGTAACCCATTCTGACCGGGATATCGGGCGACATATTCACGATCGACGGTTTTGCTGCTTTTCGACAATTGCACTTTATGTGTGATGATGAATTTGTTGTATTGGGTGGCAATCTGGCCCCACACCGGGCCTTGGCAGTTCAATGCCGCAACATTTAGCGCAGACCGGAAATGCCATATTTGTTCGTCACGGCTGAGCCCCCTGTTGGGAGTAATGCGAACTCCATCCAAACCCAAAGCAGGAACCCGCATGGTCGTGGCGGCGTTACCCGGCGGGCGAGGCATGATCGGTGGCGGGGGTGGCGGAGGCGGAACGATGACTGGAGGAGGAGGCGCGACCACGACTTGTTTTGGAACGGGCGCACAAGCGGAAATGATTGCCACTGTGAATATTATAGCCGCAACATTTTTATAACCGCGACACATATCAAAATCTCCGACCAACTTCAGTTTTCACAACAGGATTTTGCCCCCAAAAGAAAAGCCCTGTTCGGCAAGCCGCGTAAAAAAATGGCCCGGCAGTTTCCTGCTGGGCCATTTATATATTTTCAACCTTAACCGAAGGTGACTTTTATTCGCGGTTGCCCAAAAAGCTGAGCAGAAACTGGAACATGTTGATAAAGTCCAGATACAGGTTAAGCGCACCCATGATCGCGGCTTTGCCAACCATGTCGGAACCACGCACCTGCAAATAAATGCTCTTGATCGTCTGCGTGTCGTAGGCAGTAAGTCCGGCAAAAATCAAAACGCCCGCTGCGCTAATCACCCAATGCATTGTGTCGGATGCCAGCCAGATATTTGCAATCGATGCAACAAGCAGACCGACAACACCCATGATCAGGAAAGTTCCCCAACCGCTAAGATCCTTCTTGGTGGTGTAACCCCACAGGCTTAGTCCCGCAAAAGCAGCAGCTGTTGCGAAGAACGTCTGGGCAATGGATTCGCCGGTAAACATCATGAAAATGCGCGACAAGGACAAGCCCATCAAAACAGCGAACGCCCAGAACATTGCCTGCAAGGCCGGTGTGGACAAACGGTTTTGACCAAAGCTCATCACCAGAACGATCGCCATCGGTGACAAAATGATAACCCAGCTCAAAAGGCTAGGGTTTAGCATCAAATTTTGCGCCAAGGCGGTCTGTGCGAAAAGCATTGCAACAATGCCTGTCAGCAAGACGCCTGAGGACATGTAATTGTAAACCTTTAGCATGTGTGCGCGAAGACCGGCGTCGACAGCGACATCACCGGCGCCCGTGCCAACACCTGCAAGACTTGACTGGGTCCCGGTTACCCGTGGATCGGACCACTGTGCCATGACAAAATTCTCCTCAAACCGCGGCACCATAGCCGCATGGACATGATATTGGATGAATTTGCTCCAATTTCAAGCAAAACACGACATAGAATTTTTCGATTTCATCCTGATACCAGCATCACCGGCTATTGGAATACGCGATGGCAATTCCGGTTGCGCCAAAACTTCGATCTGCTAGCCATGAGAATATGGAGCGAAAACAGCCCAAAAAGGAGAGTGATGTGAGTGATTTGGCGGGAAGCGCAAAACCGGACGCTGAAGCCGAACAGGCGCCCTTCCCACCCGCAGAGGCCAGCGGCTACAGCTGGTATGTTCTGGGTGTTTTGGTGGTTGTTTACATTCTCAATTTCATTGACCGCCAAATTCTCAGCATCCTCGCCGTCGATATAAAGGCGGACCTTGGGCTGACCGATGCAGATATGGGCTTTTTGGGCGGCGCGGCGTTTGCGGTATTTTATGCTCTTTTTGGTATTCCTTTGGGACGACTGGCGGACAATTGGAGCCGTGTAAAATTGCTTTCCGTTGGTCTGGCCTTATGGTCCTTGATGACCGCCTTGTCAGGCTTTGCCCGCAATCAGGTCGAACTCACAGTTGCCCGCATGGGCGTCGGCGTTGGCGAAGCGACGGCAAGTCCCACCGCTTATTCCCTGATTTCCGACTATTTTCCCAAACGTCAGCGGGCCACCGCCCTGGCTATCTACTCCTCCGGACTGTATATTGGCGGCGGTGTCTCCCTGTTCATCGGGGCATTGATCGTTAAAACATGGAACCAATTCTACCCCGATGGCGGTCCTTTGGGTCTCGTCGGTTGGCAGGCCGCGTTTTTGGCCGTTGGCATTCCCGGAGTCATTGTGGCCTTGTGGGTAGCAAGCTTGCGTGAACCCAAGCGCGGGGCCATGGATGGCTTGGAAACCAAAAGCTCGCCCGCCCCATTCCGGGCTTTTGCCAGCGACCTTTCGATGATTGTCCCGCCTTTTACAATCTTGGGTGCTTGGCAACGCGGGCCGTCGGCATTTGCGATCAACATAGCTTCCGGCGTTGCAATTGCCGCCTTTGCATATTCGATGATTCAATTGACCGGAAATTTCCCGCAATGGTCAGCGGTTGGGTTCGGATATTATGCGGTGTTTTCGTGGGCTTCGGCGTTGCGGGCCAAAGATCCTGCAACGTTTCGCTTAATATGGGGAACACCTGCGTTTATTTGTACAACATTGGGGTATGGACTGGTTGCATTGGCCGCATATGCGCTTGCCTTTTGGTCGGCGCCTTATGCCGAAATCGTTTTGAAATTACCCAAGCAGGAACTGGCGTTGGTACTTGGTGCCAACGGCGCCTTGAGCGGATTTCTAGGCGTGATTGTTGGCGGAGCGATCGCCGACAAATTGCGAGCGAAATTTCCGGCAGGCCGTATATTGGTGATCATACTTGGCGTCGTCGGTCCGATTATCCCGATTTGGGTTGGCTACACGACCGAAAGCACCACATTATTTTACGTCATGAATTTCTTGGCAGGCATGTTGGGTGCGACTGCATTGGGTGCCGCAGCAGCAACAACGCAAGACCTTGTCCTGCCCCGGATGCGTGGTACTGCAACTGCCGCGTTTTTCCTTGGCACGACGCTTGTCGGTCTGTCCTTCGGTCCATATATGGTGGGTCAGATATCGGACCTGACCGGAACAATGGTCGATGGCAAATTGGTCGGTAATCTGCGGATCGGTATCTTGTCGCTCATTGCGGTCACACCAATTGCCTTGACCTTGCTTATCTTCGCTTTCCGTCTCATCCCCAAAGCAGAGGCGAGCATCGTCGAACGGGCCCGCGACGCCGGAGAATTGATTTAATCGACTGATTAAATTCTGCTTGACGCTTGCGTCAACGCGCCGCATTGGGAAGATATTATCCTAAGGAGAGAGTCTGATGTCGCTCGATACTATTCCGCGCACCGCCTATAATGAAGACCATGAGGCGTTCCGCCAATCGGTCCGGCAGTTTCTTCTGAAAGAAGTCGCACCAAACGCGAAACAATGGCAAGAAGACGGAATAGTTCCCAAATCGATCTGGCCAAAGGCCGGTGAAGTCGGGATGCTCTGCCCCACTGTTCCGGCGGAGTATGGCGGTCTGGGCCTCGACTTTGGCTATAATGCGATTGTCGATGAAGAATCTGCTTATTACGGCGGTGCCGCCACGGGTTTTTCCCTCCAATCCGACATCGTCGTGAATTACCTCGTCAGCTACGGCAGCGAAGAACAGAAGAAACACTGGCTGCCCAAAATGATATCTGGCGAAGTCGTCACAGCTATCGCCATGACCGAGCCCGGCACCGGATCCGACCTTCAAGGCATGAAGGCCACCGCGCGGAAAGATGGCAATCATTATGTCATCAACGGCAGCAAAACCTATATCACCAATGGACAAAATGCCGACCTTATCCTGGTTTGTGTAAAGACCGACACTGAAGTGCAGCCTGCGTGGAAGGGTATGTCGATTGTGTTGGTTGAGGCCGATCGTGAGGGCTTCAAACGGGGCCGCAATCTCGACAAAATTGGTATGGACGAAGCCGACACATCCGAACTCTTCTTTGAAGATGTACGCGTGCCCATGACCAATTGCCTGGGCGAAGAAGGCAAGGGTTTCATCTATCTGATGAGCGAGTTGCCGCAAGAACGACTCTCGATTGCGGTTTCCGCAATGGCAAGTACGCAAAAGGCGTTTGACGAAACCGTTGCCTTCGCGCGCGAACGGATCGTATTCGGCAAACCCTTACTTGATTTTCAGAACACGCGGTTCGTTTTGGCTGACATCAAGTCAAAGCTGCAAGTGGGATGGGCGCATCTCGATTGGGCGCTCAATCGCCATTACAAAAAAGAGTTGACCGCCGAAGAGGGCGCCGCGGCAAAGCTATGGCATACCGAGTTGCAATGGGAAGTCGTCGATGCATGCCTCCAACTGCACGGCGGCGCTGGATATATGAATGAATATCCCATCGCCCGTATGTGGCGCGGCGCGCGTGTTACGCGGATATTCGGCGGCACGAATGAAATCATGAAAGAACTGATTGGCCGGGGGCTTTAACACCCCCGCATTTTGCGCTGAACTGGATTTCGCGCATTGAATAACTTGAAAGAATTATGAATGCCCAAACCCCAGATATGGCAGCTTGATCCGGCCAGCTATCCGTTCAGCCACCGTACCGAGACGCGCTTTGCTGACATGGATGTGCTGGGGCACATCAACAATGTTTCGATGGCCGGTCTTTTCGAGCATGGCCGTGGCATGTTCAACCATGCCATCGAAGTGCAACGCAGGGCACCTGGGCAGCGCTGGCTGATCGTCAGCGTATCGCTCGACTATATTGCCGAGGCGCATTTCCCCGACCATGTTGACGTTGCCAGCGGTATATTGAGGATCGGAAGCAGCAGTTGGGATATCGCATCGGCCGCTTTTCAAAATGGGGCGTGCAAGGCAACCTGCATCACCACAATCGTTTTAACCGATGCCAATGGCCCCACCGCAATCAATGCCGATTTGCGCGCAGAATTCGAACGGTTGATGGTGCGGAACTAGGGCCGGGACCTGGAGGCGGGTCCTTGCTCAATCCGAAAAATTCGCCGCACGTTTCTGCATCTGCGACATCACGGCCTCGATCTGGTTGGGGGTGCGGATAACGCGGTTCTGGCGAACGCTTTCGGCCATCAAAATCGCATCTTCATCCAAGTCGGCATATTCGTTGAACAGGGCCTTTGCCTCGCGCATGGCTTCGGGATTGCGGTTGGCGATTTCCTGCGCGATGCCCATCGCCCGCGCATGCGGATTGTCATCCACATAAGTTGCAAATCCAAGCTCCAACGCATCTGCCCCGCAAAATTCGCGATTGGTGTAGGTTAGCTCCCGCAGGACATCCTCGCGCACCATCCCGCGCCACAGAGCATAGCCGCCCATGTCGGGGATGAGGCCCCATTTCATTTCCATCACCGCCATCCTTGCATCGGGGGCGACGACACGGATATCAGCGCCACTGGCAATTTGCAGGCCGCCGCCAAAGCACACGCCATGCACCGCCGCGATGATCGGCACGGGCAGCTTGCGCCACTGCATCGCGACTTGCTGGAACATATTGGCATTACCGTGCGTGCGATCGGTTAAACTCTTCATGCCGCCGCTCGCGCTGGCGCCGCCGCCTGCCATGCTTGCCATATCGAGGCCGGCACAAAAGCTGCGGCCCTCGCCAGATAGCACGACCGCACGAACGCCCTGCATCGCCGCAAGTTCTTTACCGGCGGCAATGATCCCTTCAAACATGGCGGGGTCGAGGGCATTCATCTTATCTGCCCGTGTCAGTCGCACATCGGCAATATGGCTTTTCACGGTTATACTGACGCGATCGTTCATTCGGGTTTTTCCTTCAGTGCAAATTCCACCAGCGGCAATTGGTCATTGCCAAAATACATCCGGGTCTTGTCTACAAATATCGTCGGTGAACCATAGCCACCGCGCGCGATTACTTCTTCCGTGTTGGAACGCAGCAATGCCTTCACCGCGTCCGTTTGCGCTGCTGCCTGCATGGCTTCGCCATCCAGCCCGACGGCATTGGCCACAGCGACGAGCGTTTCGGGATCATCCAAATTCTCTTGCCGGCCAAAATAGCTTTCAAACGCAGCCTGTGTGAATTTCGTCAAGGCCGGCATATCGTCCGCCAAAGTGCAAGCCATCCGCATTGCAACAACGCTTTTTGCCGGGTGATACTGGCTCGGGAAATTCATCTCGACACCGGCCAGTTTTGACCAGTCCCTCATCACTTTCCAAGCATGGTTCAATTTGCGATTATCAGTCGCTTCACGCGACGCATATACAGATTGATTTACCGCATTGAAAACACCGCCAACCAATATCGGCCTCAATATAGCTGATGTATCAGTTCGATCCAGGATTGGGTGTAAATTGGTAAATGCAAGATAGGTCCAGGGACTGGAAAGATCGTAAAAAAACTCGATCCGGGCGCGCTCCATTGTCGTCTCCTTCATGATCCGATCCATAGCATTTGATGGTTTTTAATGAAGCGATTAAATCCAATTTTTTCTACTATTTTCGGATGTTCGCGCGCTTATCCGCGAATTTACACATTTGGCCGCAAGTAACGCCACAGATTTCACGTGTTTAATTGACTTTAACCATATCGCGTCACAGGGGACGGGGTATAAAAATCCGTCCAGTTTGGATAAGGACAAGGGTCGTTGATGTTTGAAGGCAAAGAAATCGGCTTTGCCGGTGCCGGAGCAAGTGGCGGCGTCGCATTAGTGGACGCGATGGTTATGCCTTTGCGCCATAATGCAATCAAAACTTGGGTCGATACTGTTTCGGAATTGGATCTCGTTCCCGATCTTGGTGAAGACATTGGTTCGATGCGCTGGTTTCGCGGCCTCGCCACATTAACAGCGCTAAGCGTTTTTGCTTTGGCGCTGCTCCCGGATTTCGGGCCGGTTTATGGGGTGCAACCGCCCATTCCTAACGAAGCCGAATTTGAAGAAGCGCGTGCGCAAATGATTATGCCTATCGCCTATGGCAGCGACAGCGGTAAAAGAATGGCGTCAACAGATGCCGTGGTTGCGCTGGTCGGAAGCCCCGAACGGCCTCGCATCGAATTGACCGCAACATTGGGTCGGGGGGACAGCTTTAGCCGGGTGCTGCAACGGGCTGGCGTCGGTGGTGGTGAAGCTTCGGATGTCGCATCCATGGTGTCATCTGTCACATCATTGACAGCGATCGAGCCAGGAACTCCCATCGAAATCATATTGGGTAAAAGGACATCAAAAAACCAAGCTCGCCCCGTCGAATCCATCGCTTTTCGGGCGCGTTTTGATCTCAATCTTGCAGTTAACAGAAATGGCGATGCTCTCCAACTTAGCCGCAAACCGATTGCGGTCGATGAAACCCCCTTACGTATTCGCGGTATGGTTGGTGAAAGCCTCTATCGGTCTGCACGCGCGGCAGGTGCCCCGGCGAGCGCAATTCAAGATTATCTGAAGGTTATATCTGGCCGGACATCATTGTCATCCATCCGGTCCAATGACGAATTCGATATTATCGTCGACTACAAACGCGCTGAAACGGGCGAGGTCAAAGTTGGTGGATTGCTCTATGCGGGGGTCGATCGCGACGGGAAATCGGCGATACAAATGTTGAAATGGTCGGTCGGTGAAAACAGCCAGTGGTTCGAGGCGTCAGGTATCGGCGAATCCAAAGGCGCTTTAAGCAGGCCGGTCAATGGCGCGGTAAGCTCCGGTTTCGGAATGCGCCGCCATCCCATTCTTGGGTATGCGCGCATGCACAATGGCCTCGATTTCAAGGCAGGGTATGGCACGCCTATCTATTCAGTGACAGACGGAACTGTTGCATATGCCGGGCGCAAGGGTGGCTATGGCAATTTCGTGCAGATAAATCATGGCGGCGGTCTCGCTTCCGGCTACGGTCATATGAGCCGCTTTGCGGTATCGTCAGGCACACGGGTTCGGCGCGGTCAAATTATCGGTTATGTCGGTTCAACAGGCCTGTCGACTGGCCCACATCTTCATTATGAATTATACCGCGGCGGTCGGGCGGTAAATCCGATGTCGGTAAAATTCACCCAACGCGCGCAACTGTCGGGAAGTGATCTGGCCCGTTTCAAAGGCCGTCTTAGCAGCTTGAAATCGGTAAAAGCGGGTGCCGCGTTGACTCCATTGAAACCTAGTGGGCGTGTAACAGAAGAGCCAAAGCGCGAAATCGATCGCCTGACCCAGAATTTGGATCGTCGCGCCACTCGCGGATAAGCCGTTGAGCATCATGCAATGCTTCGCTAGACAACTAGCATGAGTGATTTTGCAAGCTTCCCCAACACCCGCATGCGTCGCAGCCGCGCCTCCGCATGGAGCCGTAAGATGGTTTCCGAAACGATGCTGAGCCCGGCTGATCTTATATGGCCGTTATTCATTACAGAAGGGGAAACGTTCGAAGATCCCATTCCAGCGTTACCTGGCGTGTCACGGTGGACCGTGGACCTGATCGTTTCAAAAGCAGCAGAGGCGATTGAACTTGGCATTCCATGCATCGCACTTTTCCCCAATACGCAGGCAGACCGGCGAAGCGACGATGGTGCAGAAGCTCTCAATCCAGACAATCTGATGTGTCGCGCAATTCGGGCAATCAAAACCGCGCACGGGGATGCCATAGGCGTACTGACTGATGTCGCGTTAGACCCTTATACTGCCCATGGGCAGGATGGATTGATTGACCGCAATGGCCATGTCCTGAATGATGAAACAGTGGCAGTTTTGGTCGATCAAGCGGTAAATCAGGCCGAGGCCGGTGCCGACATCATTGCGCCGAGCGACATGATGGACGGCCGGATCGGTGCGATACGTAAAGCACTGGAAATGAACGGACACCCCAATGTCCAGATCATGTCCTATGCCGCCAAATATGCCAGCGCCTTTTATGGGCCGTTTCGCGATGCCGTTGGGTCCCGCGGTTTGTTGAAAGGTGACAAAAAGGGTTATCAGATGGACCCGGCGAACAGCGATGAAGCCTTACGCGAAGTCGCAATGGATATCGCAGAAGGTGCCGACAGCGTTATGGTCAAGCCCGGCCTGCCCTATCTGGACATTATCCGCCGCGTGAAAGACCGCTTTGATATTCCGGTATTCGCCTATCAAGTGTCAGGTGAGTACGCCATGATCGAAGCAGCTGCAGCAGCAGGAGCCGGAGATCGTGATGCATTGGTATTGGAAACACTGACCGCTTTCAAACGTGCAGGCTGTTCCGGAATTCTGTCTTACCACGCGGCGCATGCCGCACATTTGCTCAGGTCCAAATCATGATGAAGGCTGCGGGGAGTAGCCGGGCATTTTTCCTCATCACAATTTTAACCGGCAGCTTTCTCCTTTTCCTTGTGCAACCGATGATCGCCCGCATGGCCTTACCAAAGCTCGGTGGCGCGCCCGCTGTCTGGAACAGCGCCATGCTGGTCTATCAAGCCCTGCTGTTGGCAGGCTATGCCTATGCGCACCGATTGACCCAGGAACCTCCGCGACGCCAAGCGGTTTTGCACATAGCTGTATTCACCATCGCGTTGCTTTGGCTTCCCATTGGTCTAGAAAATTTGCAGCCACCTGCAGATGGCTCGCCAATTTTCTGGGTGCCCTGGTTGCTTGTCGCATCCATTGGCCCGCTCTTTTTCGCGGTTGCCGCGCAAGCCCCCTTGATGCAGCGTTGGTACGCACTTTCGGGAAATCAGGGTGAACCTTACGCCCTGTATGCAGCATCAAATATCGGCAGCTTTGGCGGCTTGATCGCCTATCCGTTGCTTGTCGAACCGTTCACGACATTGAACAGTCAAAAATGGATATGGAGCGGGATTTACATCGCGCTCCTTGCGCTGGTTGTGACGTGCGCAATCCAAGTCTGGCGCACCCATGGCGCCGCCGAACATCGACCGCACGCCCATGGTTCTCAAACAAGGATTAACTGGCGACGCCGGCTATATTGGATTGCATTGGCAGCAGTTCCATCCGGGCTGATGCTGTCAACAACGTCGCATCTGACGACCGACCTCATGGCGATGCCCCTCCTGTGGGTGATCCCGCTTGGCATATATCTATTAAGTTTCAGCGTCGCGTTTGCCGACAATCAAAAGCCGGCATATTGGATAAGTCGCCTTGCCCCTATCATACTCATTCTGTCAGGTGCCTTTGTCTTTGTCGTTTGGGGAAAGGCGGCCATCGGCGGTTTGGTGGCGAGCCTCAGCCTTCTATTTTTCGTCGCGGTTACGCTCCACAACGAAATGTACCGCACCCGTCCGGCCGCTGAAGATCTGACCAGCTTTTACCTTATGATGTCGGTTGGCGGTGTGATTGGCGGATTTTTCTGCGCCATCGTGGCACCATTGCTGTTTGACTGGACATGGGAACATCCCATTCTGATTTTACTGGCCGCAGCATTATTACCGGCTGTCCCTTTGCTTCGGGTTGATGAAAGCGACATACGGGTGCCGGTCATTATGATCGCCATTGGTTTGCTCGCACTTGCGCTCGGAATTTTTGGCGGCGTGGCAGAGCCTGCTGACGCAAGTTTTCTCAAGATTATATTGGCAGCGACCATCATTCTATTTGGGTTGGCGGTCTCCGGTTTCCGTGTCGCCTTTTTGTTTGCGATGGCGGGTTTGCTTACGATCAATGGCGGCTGGTATAGCATGCAGCAAAGTCTGGATGGCGTTCGGATGCGAAGCTATTTCGGGACTTACACGGTCAATGCCACTGAAAGCGGACGGGTGCGGTGGTTGAACCACGGGACAACGATGCATGGAATGCAGCTGCTCGATGATCCAACACGGCCGATTAGCTATTATCCCGAAACGTCTGGCGTCGGTATAGCACTGCAAAAAGCGCCAGTGCTTTTTGGACCGGATGCGAACATAGGCATTGTCGGTCTAGGGACAGGAACGCTGGGATGCTATCGCAAGCCCGGGCAAAGTTGGACATTTTTCGAAATTGACCCTTTGGTTATTGAAATTGCCCGCGACCGCAAAATATTTTCGTTCCTCGAAAAATGTGCACCGGATGTAAAAATTACACTGGGTGACGCCCGACTTACACTGGCGGACGTTCCAAACGGCCAGTTCGACATACTTGCTCTGGATGCGTTTTCCTCCGACTCCATTCCTTTGCATCTGCTCACCAAAGAAGCATTTGCGACATATCGCCGGACGTTGAAGCCGGACGGCTTATTGTTGGTCCATATTTCCAATCGCTACATCAATCTCAATCCGGTCATCGCGGCAGAGGCAAAGGCGAATGGTTGGTATGCCGCGCTGCGCCATGACAGCCCCACTGAAGATATGATAAACAGGGGCAATCGCGCATCGCAGTGGATCGCGCTGAGCCCGGATATTAAAAAATTGGCCCGGCTGACGGGTCCCGTCGATACCGTTAAGAGCCGGTACTATGATTCAGACCAGTGGCTGCATCTCGATCCTCCCGGCAATACAAGCCCTTGGACCGACGATTATGCTTCAGTCCTTCCGCATCTCTCGCTTTGGAAAACATTATGACCGCCACCCGCAACGATGTCAGCATCATTACATTAAACGGCAAGACTCCGCAGATTCATGACAGCGCCTTTATCGCGCCGGGATGCCGTATTATTGGTGATGTTACCATTGGCCCGGAATCCAGCATCTGGTACAATTGTGTTGTGCGTGCCGAAGTGAACCGCATCGTGATTGGTGCACGCAGCAACATTCAGGATGGCAGCATCATCCATTGTGACGGACCTGTTCTCGGCGTCCCTGACGGATTTCCCACCCTTATCGGCGACGACGTGCTGATCGGCCATAATGTCCTGTTGCACGGCTGCATATTGGAAGACCGGGCATTTGTCGGCTTATCGGCAACAGTCATGAACGGCGCAGTTATCGAAGGCGACGCCATGCTGGCCGCCGGTGCGATGTTGACCCAAGGCAAACGGATTGAAAGCCGCCAGCTTTGGGCCGGATCGCCCGCACGTTTCGTCCGCGAACTCGACGATGCGGCCGTCATGAGCATGCGGATGGGCGTGGCGCATTATGTGCAAAACGCCAAGGCCCATGCCGCCGCGTTAGCGAACGGTTAGGATCAGGACCTATATTTTAACCCGGATCGTAAACCGCGCATTGACGGGTGCGCCTGTCGAAATATTGTTATTGTTATGGGCATCCGAGAAATATTCGGTGTCGAACAGATTTTCGACGTTTAGCTGCACCTGCACATTATCACTCACGTCATAATATAAGGCTGCATCAACTCGGGTAAAGGACGGCAGTCGTGTCGTTGGCGGGCTAGTCGGGTTTGTGGGAAGCGGGCTCGTCCGAATTGCCGCGAACTGGCTGGATTGATGGATGATGCCAATGCCAGCGGCAAAACGGTCGCTAAAGTCGTAGCGGTTCCACAAACTTGCCTGATGCTTGGGGACTTGTCCAAGCCGGACAAAGTCATTCCCCTTCAAAGTTGCATCCTGATAGCTGTATCCGCCGTGGACTTGCCATTGGGATGTAATTTGACCAGCCGCAGAAAACTCCACCCCTTTGGTCCGTGTTTCACCCACATTGATTGTGACAAGGGGATTTATTGGGTCCGGCGTGGTCGCATTGCTCCGATCAAGCTGAAACAAAGCCAAGGTCACATTCAAATTTGGCCTAATGTCCCATTTCGCTCCGATTTCATAATTTGTGAATTTCTCGGGCGCCAGATTCTGCTGGGTGACTGACAATGTCAAAAACTGGTCGCCGGACCTTGGCAGGAATGATTGGCTATAGCTGCTGTAAAGGGAAATATTCTCACGCGGTTTGATGATCAACCCGACACGCGGGCTGATTTTGTCATCCTTGCGGGCGAAGGGACGATCCACCAGCGGGAAAAGGTCAACGCCTTCTATGTCAAAACTGTCATAGCGCAACCCGGCCACGACATCGACATTCTCACCGATGCTGATCTGGTCCTGAACATAGGCCGAGAAGAATTCCACATCGGAAACAGTGTTGCGGTTCGGCACGTTGAAAGTGACTGTCGGAAAAACGGGGTTCGCCAGACTAAATGTCGACGAAGACAAAGTGCCATTGACGCGGCTGTTGGTCGACTGTTGGTCGCCATATTCAATACCGAACAGCAATTTGTGCGCCAACGGGCCGGTCGAGATATCCCAAACGAGATTGCTTTGCGCGATGAAATTTTCCCGCTTGGTCGGGTCGCTATAGGCGGACAAAGCGACAGTTCCATTTTGCGCGGTTGCAGCGCCGTTCGCAAACACATTTTCGTAAGTCTTGTCATAGTCGCCATACAATATAGTTCCGCTAAAACTAAGATTGTCGGCAATTTGCCCATCAAGCCTCAGCTTGGCAATCTGCGCCTCTAACCAGGTTCGGTTGACCCCGGGAACGCCAAAAAATTGATCCCGAAAACCACTGATCGGTCTGTTGGGCTGACCTGCCGCGGTCGCAATAGAAGGTATGCCACGATCGGTTACCCGGTCATCATCAACATATTCATAGGAAAGGCCAAGCTTCCAATCCTCGCCAAGTTTGAACGCAATGTAGGGGTTCCATGCATAGCGCCAGCCGTCAACGAAATCGCGATGGTTCTTTTGCTCTTCATAAACCGCATTCAACCGCACCGCGATCGCGTCATTCAAAGGCGCATTCAAGTCTGCCGATATATCATAGGCCCCAAAGCTGTTGATGCTGGCGTGTCCTGCATAAAATGTTTCGGTTTGTGGTGATTTTTGAACACGGTTGATAATCCCGCCGCCGCCGCCGCGGCCGAAGATCAACGCATAGGGGCCTTTGAGAACTTCGACCCGTTCAATGTTATAGAGACCGCGATAATATTGCACATCGTCGCGCACGCCATCGAGGAAAAAGTCGGCCGTCGTGTTTTGGCCGCGCAAGGTGATCTGATCGCGATTGCCCTCGCCCTGCCCGACAGTTACGCCCGGGACATAATGAAGGACATCAGCGAGCGAATAATGCGCCTGATCCTCCAGTTGTTCGCGGGTAATAACGTTAATAGTCTGGGGGATATCCAGCAAAGGCGTGTCGGTTTTTGTCGCTGTGACCGAATTGGACGCGACATAACCCTCGCTGGCACCGGTTACGATTATCGTGCGGCTGTCGTCGTCAAACGCGGCGGCGTCGGCCAGAACGGGATTGGCTGACAAAATTGCGACGGCAATGGCGATGTTGGATGATATTGAATAACGCACTGGAACCCCTTGAACTATTATAATGCGAATGAATCGCAAGATATGCTCATGTCGTTATTGCGAATTGTTATCATATGCAAATATTATTCGCTCAATCATGTCGATGTTTTTTGCAACTGACCTGCACAGGCAGTATGCGGGGTGCTTGGAAACGAATTTAGGGCAATTCACATGTTAGCGAATATTTGGCATAATCCCAATTGCGGAACTTCGCGCAAAACATTGGAGATTTTGCAATCGGTACCGGGCATTCAATTGACCGTGCACCACTATCTCGACGAACCGTTCGAACGCAGCAAGCTGGTTCAACTTTTCAACGACGCAGGACTGACGCCGCGCGAAGCATTGCGGACAAGAGGATCGCCCGCTGAAGAATTGGGGCTTCTCGAAGGGGCTTCGGAAGATTCGATTTTGGACGCGATGGTCGAGCACCCCATTTTGGTAGAACGTCCATTTGTCGAAACCGAAAAGGGCGTTCGCCTGTGTCGACCTCAGGAAATTGCGTTTGAAATTATCTAGGCAACGTTGCGCCGCGGACCTTTGAACAGTTCGAGGCTATCGGCAAAAACCATCGGTCGCCCGAAATAATAGCCCTGAATTTTTTTGCATCCCAATTGCTGGATCATTACCAATTCGGCTTCGGTTTCAACACCTTCGGCGGTCGTCGCGATATTCAAGCTGTCAGCGAGGGCGACGACTGCGCGGATAATCGCGAGGCTTTCTGCTTTGTTCTTCGCGGCGCCCTGCACAAAGCTACGGTCCACCTTGATCGTATCGAACCGGACATTGCGCAAATATCCCAAAGAGGAATAACCGGTGCCGAAATCATCCAATGACAGCTTGATACCCAATCCACGAAGCCGGTCCAACACTTGCACCGCAAGCGTACCGTCGCGCAGGAATATGCTTTCGGTCACTTCCAGCTCCAGCCGCCACGCGGGCATCCCGCTATCATGTAATGCTGAAATAACCGTTTCAACAAAGTTCGTGCTCGTTAGCTGATCGACCGAAATATTCACCGCGACCCGCGTCGTTTCAGGCCAACTCATCGCGTCTTTACACGCACGGCGAAGCACGAAATCGCCGATAGGGACAATCAACCGCGCATCTTCGGCTACAGGAACAAATTTCGCGGGCGACACATTCCCGAATTTCGGGTTGTTCCAGCGTAGAAGCGCTTCAAAACCAACCAGGATATTGTCACCATCAGCGTTGACGACTGGCTGATATTCGACATGCAACTGTTCACGTTCGAGCGCGTTTCGCAACTCGAACTCCATCAACCGCCGCTCTTCGGCATTGGCGTGCAGTTTATGCTGGTAATTATGGTGCATGTTGCCGCCCTGATCTTTGGACCGGTAGAGCGCCAAATCTGCGCTTCGCATCAACAGTTCTACCGTGCGTCCGTCCATCGGACCTAATGCGCTGCCGATACTGGCGCCGATATACAAAGTATTCTGATCGACCTCATAGGGCCGCGAAAGGCTCTCAATGATGCGCCGGGCCAAGGCAGACACATATTTGCTGTCGGTCGCGTCCTTTATGACCACTGCAAATTCGTCTCCGCCCAGGCGACCGCATAGCTCATTGTCCGACATGATCAGTTGCAGCCGTCGCGCAACTTGTGCCAGCAGGCGGTCGCCCACGGGGTGACCCAGCGTATCATTGACCGCTTTGAAGCGATCCAGATCAATCATCATAAAGCCACAGCGGCGACGCCATTTGTCAGCATCGACCAATGCTTCAGCCAATGTTTCGGTCAATTGGAGCCGGTTGGGCAGACCCGTCAGGGTATCAAAGCGCGCCAGATGCGAAATCTTGTCGGCCGATTCACGTTGTTCCGTGACGTCCGACCCGACACCCCTGAAGCCCAGAAACCCGCCGTCTTCTGCATGCCGCGGCGATGCGGATAATTCCCACCATCGGGTAATCCCTTTGATGGTCACAGGGACGATCAAGTTACTAAAGGACTCCCGCCGTTTTAACCGGTCCGCAAGACTGTGCAAAGCTTCGGGATATTGACCCTTTTCCCAGGCATCGCCGGCAATCAGTTTCAGAAGCGGCTGTCCTTCAATGATCTTTGCATCTTCCCCCAGTGCATATGCAAAGCGCGGCGACACATGGGTGGCGCATCGCGATGTATCTGTCTGCCAAAGCCAATCCGCGCCGCTATCTTCAAACTCACGCAGCAAAAGACTCACTGTTTCGGACTTTTCCTGAACAATGCTGTTCGCAACTTCGAACAATATTTGCGCTCTGGCAGACCGCAAACACGCCATAATCAACAACGCGCCGATGCCACAAGAAGACACGGTCAGATAATAACCGCCATGATAGACGAAGCCCAAGCCAGCACAAATACTTGTAATACCTATAAAGATTGTCGCAGCCATTGGCGCAGTCGGGAGCAGCAACGACGCATAGACCATCATCCCCAGTACGATGGACCAAAGCCCCAATATCTCCATGATCGAGCCGCTGGTCCCAAGGAAGCCGAAGGCCGAGCCCCACATGATGGCCGTTACCGCTGAATGGGCATTCAATTTCTTGACATCATCCCGGTTCAGCTGCGGTCGATCCCATACCCACTTGGTTCCGAACTGGTGAAATGAGTAAAGATGAAAGCCGCTGAATATCGCTGCCCATGTGGCTGTGGCCCACACCGGTGCGACACCTTTATACAGGAAAATCGCCATGATGGCGCAAACCAGATTCAGGGCAACACGCAAGGTGGTGCGTTGGCGCATCGTGCGCGCTTGGATGCCCCGCATGATATCGCCATCCATGCCCACAGGTTCGGCAAGGCCTAATAAAGCCTTGAACGAAAGCTCGCTTGGCAACTCCAGGGACGCGTCTTTTTTTATCACCTATTTTGTTTAGCGCCGGAACCTTACTCAAAGGTAATTATGCAGCAGGAATTATGTCGGACCGAAACAATTTTATTGTTTACAATCAACGTATCACAAACTTTACCGTAAATTAACCAAATGGTTATCGGCACCAATCATCGGTCATCGTGCGTGCTTAGGCCGCAATCGCATAAGGTTGGATTTCGCCCGACAGATATAGATTGCGCGCCTTTGCACGGCTCATCTTGCCGGAACTTGTACGTGGCAATGTCCGTGGGGGAACCAATTCGACCACACAATTCATGCCGGTTACAGAACGCACTTTATCGCGAATTTGCTCGCGAAGCCTTGCGCGTTCTTCTTCATCGGTCGTCCGGCATTGCACCAAAACAGCGGGTGTTTCTTCCCCTCCGGGTGTCGTGACAGAAAATGCCGCAATATCGCCTGCCTTGAACCCGGGAAGCTGCTCGACAGCCCATTCGATGTCCTGAGGCCAATGGTTTTTACCATTGATGATAATCATGTCTTTGGCGCGGCCTACGATATAAATATATTCGTTTGACATATACCCCATGTCACCGGTGTCCAGCCAGCCATCAACCAAACACGCATCGGTTGATTCCTTGTCGCGAAAATATTCCTTCATCAAAGATGGTCCGCTGCACCATATTTTACCGATCAACCTGTCGGCCAAAACGGTGCCGTCTTCGCCCCGGATTTGGATTGTCATATCTTTCACCGCTTTGCCGCAGTTAACGATAGCCCGATATCGAACAGGCCGGTCTGATGCGCCGGGATGGCCGGTGAGTTCGGTTTCTTCAACAAGCTCAACCTGGATGCCCTCACCCGGCGGCATGATCGACACCGCCAAGGTGGTTTCGGCCAAGCCATAGCTTGGTAAAAAGGACGAAGCCTTGAATCCGGCATCACCGAACGCGTCAACAAAAGCCTGCATGACATCGGGACGGATCATGTCCGCACCATTTCCTGCAAGACGCCATTTGGAAAGGTCAAAACGGTCGTTAACATGGGTTTGGCTGGAAATCCGTCGTGCACAAATATCATAACCGAACGTCGGCGAATAACTGATAACTGTTCCATCGGCCGCGCTAATGACATCAAGCCACGCCAACGGACGGCGGGCAAAATCTTCGGTCTTCATATAATCGGTTGAAACCTGATTGGCGACAGGCGAAAGGAAGCAGCCGACCAGACCCATATCATGGTACCACGGCAACCATGACACGCAGCGATCAATTTCGGTCACTTCCATGCCATGTGAGTGCGCCGATAGATTGTTCAATAACGCCTTGTGTGTTACGGCAACACCATGCGGGAACCGGGTCGAACCGCTGCTATATTGCAAATAGCAAATTTCGTCCGGTAACGCGTGCGGCAAATCAGTTTTGAGCGCAATGCGATCCGCGAAACTTTGCCAATCAAGGCCTTCTACGCCGCACGAACTTGCTGCTTCGCCGGCCATCTCGGACAATTCGGCCGGAAACAACAAGATTTTGGGATCGCAGCTTTTCAACTGCACGGACAGTTGATCAACATAGCTTTCCTTGCCGCCAAAAGACGTTGGCAGCGGCAATGGAACGGGCCAGGCACCGGCATAAATACATCCGAAAAAGAGAGCAGCGAAATCGGTACCGGTTTCGGCGACCAAGGCAATGCGATCACCTTTTTCGATTCCGTGACCTATCAGGCGATAGGCCATTTGAAGCGCATCCTGCCGCATTTCGCTATAAGGATAAGGCCGTGCCAAAGCGCCGCGCATGTCGTGGAAATTTAATCCACGCTTTCCTGTCGCCGCATAGTCCAGCGCTTCGCCCAAGGTTGCAAAATCCGAAAAACGGCGTTGCAAGCTGTCTTGCGTCGGCGTGCTCGAAAGATCGCTCATAGTATTTCCCACTAATTTTCGGACCGATGTCCACATTACAATTTTATTAAGAACATGGTTTAGTCACTGATACCAGTTCAAAATTCGACCCGACTGTGGCAAGAATAGGGCGCCATGAGCCGACACCCTGCCAAAACTCCGCCGCCATCTTTGAATAAGGAGCGTTTGCGCGGCTTGGCGCTGCATTATGTGGGCAAATATGCGACAACCCGAACAAAATTGGCAAATTATCTTAGTCGAAAGTTAAACGAACATGGCTGGGACGATGTCTGCGGCCCCGATGTCGATGCATTGATCGAAAGACTGTGTGAACTGGGATATATTAACGATGCAGTATTTGCCGAAGCACGCAGCCGCGCTTTGGTACGCCGCGGTTTCGGAAACAGACGGCTGGATGACGATCTTAGGTCAGCGGGTATAAGCGAACAGGATGCCAAGCTGGCACGTGAAAATGCAGAGTCATCGAGGTTTGAATCCGCCGAGAATTTTGCGCGCCGCAAACGCATAGGACCATTCGCCAACGAAACCGCAACACCGGAAAAAAAGCAGAAGCAACTGCGGGCATTTTTACGTGCCGGACACGCATTTGAATTGGCCCGGCGGTTCGTCGAGGCGGGGCCAGACGATAACATTGAGGCAAGTTAGCTAAGTTCAGGACCTGCCAAATAGGCTTCATTGTTACAGTTTAGTGAAAGATTAGCGTGATGTTCCAGCCCGGCATTATTGGATAATAATGATGGTTTATCACTATCATACATCGAATTATGAAATTTTGGCCGAAAATTGTCGAAATTAACTGTAAAATCGTTTAACAATGTTTCGTGGGCATCGAACAGGGACATCCAGTCACTCGTCTTAGCGCCGTTCAAATCGAAACGTTGCGCTTTGTTTACGCACATAAAAACTCCAAGGAAATCGCCAGGATCATGGGCGTATCTTCGCATACTGTCGATGAACGCATCCGGACTGCTATACGCAAGCTCGGCGTAGATTCCCGGACCAAAGCCGCGATACTGGTTGCGGAAACGCTTGATCCAAACACCTATCAACCATTGAGTTATCAACCATCCGTTATTGGTTTTGAAAGAGATTTTGATCACCCCTTGTCTCCTCAGCAGGAAGATTGGCAGGCGACACCAATGTGGTTGCGTCCGCCCTTCCCCACCAAAAGGAGGCCACATAATACCGACTCATTTGGAGAGCGTTTACTGTGGCCGGTGCTGATAGCCATGGGAACTATAATGGCTTTTGCTGCTCTCTACGCCGTAATGCTCGGACTGGGGGCAATGTTATCCTGACCGAGCTTTCTCTCAAAACGGACGAATGCCAAATTGGCTTCGTTCGAAAGGCTAAGGATACAGACCCATGTTGAAACAAAGAGTAGTAGCCGCAGAAAAAATCGCTGCCGAACTTCACGAAGCTGAAGACGCAATCGATCAGGCCATCATCAAACTCGCCAAATTGGCAGGGACCCTTCCCGTCGCACGGTTCGAAACCAACATGTCGGCTATCGTCGGCCAGGACGCAGTTACAAAAGTAACGCAAGCCATCGCAACCGCTGGCCAGGTTCGCCAGATGGTAACCGAAGCCCATCACGCCCTGAGTGAAACACAGCGCCAGGTTGGTTTGGGTGCACGCATGTTTGGTGCAGGCACTGAAAAGCCCAAGGGCCAATCAGTCACGAGCGATCGGGACGCGGCGAACGAAACCGTTCTTCGTCCGCGAGCAGTCGCATAAAACAGTGGAACCGCATGTCGCCACTTACTATGTAATTTTGGTCGCGACGGTATTTGCTGCACATTGGCGAGGCAAGTCATGTGAAAAAGCAGGTGCATGGATAGCTCTTTCCGGGTCATTGTTCACAAGTACAGTGGCCTGGGGGGGCATTTGGGAAGCGTTTGCGGTTCCGGTTTTCATCATTGATCTTATGGTTTTGGCGGGGTTTTGGTCCCTTGCGTTATTCAGTAGCCGTTTTTGGCCCTATTGGGCGACGGGATGGCAGTTGGTCGGGTTGCTGGTCCATATCCAGCGGCTGATGTTTGATGATATATTGGCAAAGCCATATGGGCTGCTTTCAATGTACATCGCTTATCCGATACTGCTGGTTATTTTGCTGTCGTCTCTGCATTCAAAAACCGGTGCGATTACACAAAGGGTTCCAAGCCACCGTTAAAAAGGGGGCCATATGGGAATTAATCAAATAATAGATGAGCTTTCGGCTATTAAATCTAATATTGTAGAAATTTCCGAAAAAGTCGAAAATGAGATTAGAAACGAAATTTTCGAAAGTAACGATGATAAATATCTAAATAATTTTGTTCAAAGATATCTGGAAAACAGGAATCTTCGTAACAAAATGATCAACAAGGATCTCTTTTCTGACCCTTGCTGGGATATTTTAGTTGATGTATTTTCCGCCAGATTAAATGAAAAGAACATTTCTGTTAGCGCGGTCGCAACTGCCGGGAATATGCCTCATACAACAGGGCTTCGTTATATCGATACGCTGGAAAAAATTGGTTATATTTATCGTGAACGTGACGATTGGGATGGTCGCAGGATATTTGTCAAAATATCAGATCAGACATTTCTGATGATGAAAGAATATTTTTTAAGAGTACTCCAGAAATCCAAAGACTACCGTTTTCCGGTAATGTAACGATCTTTCAAGACCCATTGACTGGAGCAATCGTTGTGATTGCTCCAGGACCAACATCGACCGATCAAAGTTGTTGCGTCGGAAACTCTTCCGATAACGTTAGCCGTAAACCCGGTCAGCGGTCGCGACGGCTTCCGAAGCGCGCAATGCGGAAATGATCCGCATCAAATGTGGCAAGTCATGCACTTCAAGATCAACTTCAAATGTATGAAATTCGACGTCGCGAGCGGACATTCGAAGATTGATGATATTTGCTTTGTGATATCCAAAAATACCCGCAATTTCGCCCAATGTGCCCGGACGATTGTGAATGACCACGCGCAGCCGAGCCGATGCTCCGTCACTGCCCTGCCCCCAACTTAAATCGACCCAGTCGGCATCAACGCCGGATGCCAAGCGGTCGCAGTCAATAGTATGCACTTCGACCGGCTGTCCTGACAGTCGCAATCCAACGATGCGGTCGCCGGGAATAGGGTGGCAGCATTCACCCAGATGATAGCCAACACCCGGCGTCAATCCCTTGATCGATATCGCCCGTTCCTGATTGGGGAAATCGGTTTGTGTGCCGTCGGCGTCGAACCCCGGGACAAGCATTTCCATCAAACTACGGTCATTGATTTTGCCGGCCCCGATCCGGTGCATCAATTCTTCTTCACCCTCCAGCTTCATCCGCTCGATAGCTGCGTTCAAAGCTTTCTTGCCAATTTTGCCAGGCAATCTCTCGGCTATTTCTTCATATAGCTTGCGCCCGATAGCGACCAGCTCATCCCGTTCGCGATGGCGGACATGTCGTCGGATGGCGGCACGCGCCTTGCCCGTCGTAACAAAATTCAGCCATGTCGACTGTGGTTCCTGCGCCTTTGATTTCAGGATTTCTACCATGTCGCCATTGTTGAGCTGGGTGCGTAACGGAACGTGACGGCCATTAACTTTTGCGCCTACAGTATTGTCCCCCAGATCGGTGTGCACGGCATATGCAAAATCAACCGCGGTCGACCCTTTGGGCAATTGGTGCAATGCACCTTTGGGCGTAAAGGCAAAAATCCGGTCCTGATACATTGCCATGCGCGTGTTTTCGAGAATATCTTCCGCGTCCTGGCTGGTTTCGAGAATTTCGATCAGATCGCGCAACCACCCCGCCTGACCGTCTGGCTTGTCGGCCTGTTTGTAGGCCCAGTGCGCGGCGAACCCATATTCGGAGGCACGGTGCATTTCCCGGCTCCTGATCTGGACTTCGACGCGCATATTTTTGGCGAACATGATTGTGGTGTGGATTGATTTATAGCCGTTGCGTTTTGGTGTTGAAATGAAATCCTTGAACCGGCCGGGCACCATTTGCCACCGTCGATGTAACACTCCCAAAGCCCGGTAACAGTCATCTTCGCTTTCCGCGATCACCCTGAACGCATTGATGTCCGTCAATTGTTCGAACGCAACATGGCGTTCCTGCATTTTTTTCCAGATCGAATAGGGGTGCTTTTCGCGGCCTGAAATACCGATTTTCAGTCCGGCCTGTTCCATTTCCCACGCTATAGTCTGGTTGATCTGGTCAATTTCAACATCTGCCTTTTCCCTGATCTGTTTCAAGCGGCCGGTAATGGTTTCAAAGGCTTCGGGTTCGAGTTGCTGAAACGCGAGCAACTGCATTTCCCGCATATATTCATACATGCCAATGCGCTCAGCAAGCGGTGCATAGATATCCATCGTTTCCCTTGCGATACGACGGCGCTTTTCAGGGCTTTTGATGAAGTGCAGTGTTCGCATATTGTGCAAACGGTCGGCCAGTTTGACCAGCAGCACACGGATATCGTCGGAAATAGCGAGCAGGAATTTACGCAAATTCTCGGCCGCGCGCTCGTCTTCGGTCTGCGCTTCGATTTTCGACAGCTTTGTCACCCCGTCGACCAAACGGGCTACTTCAGGACCGAATTTGGCCTGGATGTCTTCAATCGTGGTCAGCGTGTCCTCCACCGTGTCGTGGAGCAACGCTGTTATGATGGTATCCTCATCCATTTTCAGGTCGGTCATCAAACCGGCCACCTCGACAGGATGGCTGAAATACGGATCGCCGCTGGCCCGCTTCTGCGCGCCATGCATCTGTACCGTAAACACATAGGCCCGGTTAAGCCGATCCTCATCGACATCGGGCGCATATGCACGGACCCGTTCCACCAGTTCATATTGCCGCATCATAAGATGACACGTTGGGATATTGCATTGAGCATGCAACAAAAAAATGCACCGGCCACGCTCCGATGGCGATATTTCTCCATCAAAGCGCTCCGGCGCTAGGGTTTTCGGCTCTCTGTTCGCCGGCCAAAGGGCGGCAAGGGGGGTAGAAGGAGAGAGGAGCCGAAAGAATTCAGTAATTCATCAATTCTTTGCGATGACTTCTTTTTGGTTGCCATTGCACGCTGCGATTTCTTCAGCGGTAAACACGCGGTCGCCAGCGCTAAACGCAGAAACCTGGCCGAATTCACGGGCGATGCTGATGCACATATTTTTTGGTGCAGTCGAAGCCATTGGCGCACGGCAAGCAGTGCCTTCGCACTTTACAAACACACTGCGGAGCAATTCTTGCTTCGACGCTGCTGGCTGGGCCAATTCAGCCTTGTAATAAGGACCATTAGGGGCTGCATGGGCCTGAGGTGCAACAAACAAAAGCGTTGCACTGATAACAGATGCAGCAGCAAGCGCGCCGATACGCGAAGAAACATGGGAGAGAGTCATAATTATTTCCTTTTAGCTTTGCTAAATTTGCAGAGCGCCAACCGGAACTTTATGTTCTTATGCTTGCGTCCTGCGCCTCTGGAAAACCAGTTGCGAATCACTACCTAATATATTAGGTTTCTAGTTGCAACTTAAAACTGATTATCTGTTGCATTTTTTTAGAAGGCGGCACAGGCTGTTCGCAAGAGGATGGATTATGGGTGAATTAAGAGAGTCGCTGCAGGATATTGTGGAATGTGGGCTGCCCACTGCGCTTGAAGCGATGGGCGAGAAATGGTCTTTCATGATCCTGCGCGCCGCATTCAATGGCATCCGCCATTTCGAGGAATTTCTGTCGGAAATCAGCATTGCCCGCAATATACTTGCAAACCGGCTGACGCGTCTAACCGAAAGCGGCATTCTTCACCGAACACCCTGCCCCGATGATCGCCGTAAAGTCGAATATCGCCTGACGGACAAAGGACTCGACCTTTTACCGACTATGATCGCCCTGCGCCAATGGGGCGAAAAATGGGGTACCGGTGTGCCATCCAACCCGGTGCTGGTTGATGAGCAGGACCGGCAACCCATTTTACCCGTTACGATCCGCAGCCATGACGACCGCGTATTGGGGCATATGGATTTGTGTTGGATGAATTCCGCCGATATCAAACCCATAAACGCAGACGACCATAATGCGGACAATGACCGGGTCAGAAGGTTAAGCGCCATTTAGCGCCGCTTTTCAGCCCTTCGCCTTCACCCGCCAGACAATATTGCCGACATCGTCGCTCACCAGCAAAGAACCGTCCTTCGCAACCGTCAGCATCGTTGGCCGACCCTGCGCATTGCCGTCCTTATCCAAGAAACCGGTCAACACACGCACTGGCTTGCCGACAGGCTCTCCCTTCGGGAAGGGCACGAAGATCACGTCATAGCCCGAGGCAGGCTTGCGGTTCCACGATCCGTGACGGGCAACAAAAGCACCGTCGGTCAGGGACGCGCCGAGCTTTGCATTGTAGCCAAAGGCGAGACCCAGAGGCGCGGTGTGGGCCCCCAGAGCATAGTCCGGACGGCGTTCATATTCGCGCTTTTCAGGTTTGGGCGGCGACACGCGGGCGTCGGTAAAGCCGCCCCAATAATGTTGCGGCCATCCATAATCGGCGCCAAATTCAACGAGGGCCAGATAATCCGGAACCAGATCAGATCCGAGCATGTCGCGTTCGTTGACGACCGTCCACAAACGTCCCGACTTGTCCCAGTCAAGCCCAACCGGATTACGCAGGCCCGATGCGTAAGGCATCTTCTTGCCTGATGCCAGATCGAGTTCCAGAACCATGGCGCGGCCCCGTTCGAATTCCATGCCGCGTTCGGCAATATTGCTGTTCGACCCGACCGAGATGTAGAGTTTCTTGCCATCAGGCGACGCGGCAAGGTTGCGGGTCCAATGGTTGTTGGGGGCCATGGCGTTTAGCTTGGTGACCTCGCGCCCTTTACCGGTGATACTCGTCGCACCTTCTTTATACGTAAAAGCGAGAACTGCATCGGTGTTGGCAACATAAAGCGTGTCGCCGACCAGAGCCATGCCGAAAGGTGCGTTAAGACCCGTGATATAAGGCATTTTAAGCTCGGCTTTGCCGTCGCCATCGGCGTCGCGTAGCAGACTGATCCGGTTCGCCGATGGAACGCCCGCACCCGCCTTGCCCATAAGCCAGCGCGCAACCATGCCTTCGACGCCGCCACCTTCGCGCGGAGGAGAGTTTGATTCAGCCACCAGCACATCGCCGTTCGGCAACACATAAAGATTGCGTGGATGGTCGAGCCCCTCGGCAAATCGTTCGACGACAAGGCCAGGTGCGGCACTAGGCGCTTCACCGGCTTTCCAGCGGTCGACATTGGCAACATTGATGGTCGGGAATGTCTCCGGCCGGGGCTGGGTCAGTTCGGGCTTGGGGCCTTCCAGCGCCGCAAGCGGAAGCTTTGCCTCGTCCGGGCGGGTCATAAACCACGCGCCGATCAGGCCGAGGACGATGAAAATCAGAACTATGTTACGTACATGTTTCCACATAATTTGAATCCTCTCAGGTCCGTTTACGGTCAAAAAGCCAAACCGCCAAAGCGATAGCCACTCCGACACCAAAGCCAATCATCATACCTGCAGAAGGTTGATTCAGCGCGACGCCACCAATGGCACCCAAAAGCAGGCCAAGGGCAATGAAAATGCCGCCGGCAAGGCGGGGTTGGCTATTGTTCGTTTCAGACATGCCGCCCCTTTGCCACCAATGCCGCCTGACAGGCAAGCGGGAACATCGTGCTTAATTTCCGCTAACCAATTGCTTTGACGGAACGGCGACGCCCCCACGCTATCAGAGTGCTTGCAGACAGGCCATTTCACCCGGGCCTGTCTGCCACCCGAAACCAACTCGAAAGTTCGACCTGCCTATGTTTTTGCCGCTTTATGTCGAACCGCGCGATGTTGTCGAAGCAGAGGCGCTGATCGACCAATTTGGTAAAACCGCCGGACTGGAGGCGGCAGACCGGGCCGAGGCGAGCCGCAATGTTGGCAACCACCTGCATTATTGCCGCTGGCGCCAGATTGAACGGCTCATCATCATGCTCAGCATCGAAACGACATTGGGCACTATCCACTAAACGGCGTTTCTGGCCGGACTTTTAGCCGGTTTAGAGTCATTTTCTGGCCAGTCTCTCGGCGTAAACGCCAAAGACTCATCTTAAATAGTTGACGTTAAAAGCACCCGTCACCCTGAACTTGTTTCAGGGTCCATCGTGCAGCCGCATCCATGGTTTAAGTTAAAACCTACTCGGGCGTAACCATTTGGCTTGCCCAGACACCATAGAGAAGAACGAACAAATGGACCCTGAAACAAGTTCAGGGTGACGGTGAGGGTTTACCGGAGAATTTGCTTCCCTAAACCTCGTCCTCCAAAGACAGCAGCGACGCATTTCCGCCGGCACTTGTCGTGTCCGTGCTGGTCGTGCGTTCGGCGCAGAAACGGTAGAGATAATGCGGACCGCCCGCTTTGGGCCCGGTGCCCGATAGCCCTTCCCCGCCAAAGGGCTGGCTGCCCACAACTGCGCCAATCATCGAACGGTTGATATAGAGGTTGCCGACCCGCGCCATCTGTTCGACCGCCTCGCTGCTACGCGCGATACGGCTGTGCAGGCCCATGGTCAGGCCAAAGCCCTTGGCATTTACGCGCTGCACCGTTGCGTCGAGCGTTCCCGCTTTCCAGGTCGCGACATGGACCAGCGGGCCGAACCATTCATTTTGCAACTGGTCGAGGTCATCCAGCCGGATAACCGTTGGCGGAACAAACAGGCCCTTGGCCGGGACGGCAACACTTTGGAAAATGCGGTCTTTCACGCTTTGGCGATAGGCCATCAGCTTGTCATAGGATGCCTGGTCAATGACAGGGCCAATGTCGGTCGCAGGATCGGACGGATCACCGACATTCAGGCAATCCATCGCACCGCGCAGCATTTCGAGCGTATGATCCGCAATATCTTCCTGCAACAACAGCAAGCGAAGAGCGGAGCAGCGCTGTCCTGCGGATTGGAAACCCGAAATGATAACATCACGCACGACCTGTTCGGACAGAGCGGTGGAATCGACGATCATCGCATTCAAACCGCCGGTTTCGGCGATCAGCGGTACCAGCGGGCGGGCGTCGTCGAGCAAGAGATTGCGGGCGATGGCCTTGGCGGTAGGGACTGATCCTGTGAACACCACGCCGCAAATGCGGGTGTCAGACGTCAGCTGCGCGCCGACATCACCTGCGCCGGTCACCAATTGCAGCGCGTCTGCCGGAACACCGGCCTGATGCGCGAGCGAAACGGCAAAGGCGGCGATGGCGGGCGTTTGCGGCGCGGGCTTTGCAACCACCGCATTGCCGGCCACCAAAGCGGCGGCGACTTGTCCCAAAAAGATAGCGAGCGGGAAGTTCCACGGGGCGATGGCAACCCAGACACCGCGCCCTTCATGGCGCAAGATATTGCGTTCGCCCGTCGGCCCGGGCAGTTCCACCGGCACCAGATCGGCAATGGCGCGCGCGGAATAATAGCGGCAGAAATCGATGGCCTCGCGCACTTCGGATAGCGCATCGGGGATGGTTTTCTTCGCCTCCTGCACCGCAAGCGCCATCAACTTGCCCCGGTTTTCCTCCAGCAGATCGGCCAGACGGTCCAGACATTCGGCACGGGTGTAGAGCGATGTCGACGACCATGCCGGATATGCGGCCAAGGCGCGGCTGACGGCCTCTTGCAGGCCGTGACCTGCGGCTATGGCAAGCTTGGCGGGGATGGCGATTTCGGCTGCGGTTGAGGCCAAAATGGCGGCATCGTCCAGATCGACGCCTCGGCTGTTCACGCGCTCCGGTTGGAACAGGTCTGCGGGCAAGGCGATGGCGGGGTGGCGCGTGCCGCCGACCGCCATGACCTTTTCAACCGGATCGGCGAGCAGTTCCTCTTCGCTGACCGATTGGTCGGCCAACTGATGGACAAAGCTGCTGTTTGCGCCATTTTCCAGCAAGCGGCGGACGAGATAGGCGAGCAGGTCACGGTGGCCGCCAACGGGGGCATAGGTCCGGCAATGATAGCCCTCCTCCTGCACCAATCGCTCGAACAGCCCCTCGCCCATGCCGTGCAGCCGCTGGAATTCAAAATCACGCCGGTTGCCCGCCCAATGCAGTATGGTCGCGATGGTCAGCGCGTTGTGGCTCGCCAGCGCGGGGCGGATGTGCGCGGCGTCAAACATATCGCGGGCGCAGGCAAGGTAGGACACGTCGGTCGCAGGCTTGCGTGTGAAGAGCGGGAAATCGCTGAGCCCGCGTTCCTGCGCATGCTTGATCTCGCTGTCCCAATAGGCGCCCTTCACAAGCCGCACCTGCATGATCCGGCGCGTTTCCGCGCCTAGCGCATTGGCCCACGATATGGTCGGCCGCGCGCGCTTGGAATAGGCCTGCACCGCCATGCCCAGCCCGTTCCAGCCGTTCAGCGCAGGATCGCGCGCAACGCGTTCGATGATATTAAGGCTCATCTCCAGCCGCGCCGCCTCTTCGGCGTCAATGGTCAACTGAACGCCGAGCGAGGCTGCCTTGGACGCGAGTTCGCGCACCATAAAGGCAAGTTCGGGCACACAGGTCGCCGCCTGCGCCGTTTCATAGCGGGGGTGCAGCGCCGACAGCTTCACCGAAACGCTGTGCCCGCGCGCCGCATTCTGCCCGACCGAGGCGATGGCGTTGGCATAGGCTTCGAAATAGCGCTCGGCATCGGCGCGGGTCCGCGCGGCTTCGCCCAGCATGTCGAAGCTGGCGGTAAAGCCGCGGTTTTCCTTGGCATCCATGCGCTTCATGGCTTCGTCGATGGTCCGGCCCATGACAAAGACCTGCCCCATCAACCGCATCGCGGCGCCCACGGCCTGCCGCACAAAGGGCTCGCCCGCACGCGCGATCAGGCGCTTCAGGCTGCTGTTGCTGTCGCCTAGCACCGCCTTGCCCAGCACCAACCCCCAGGTCGCGCTGTTGACGAGCAGGCTTGACGATTGGCCCTTATGCCCGCGCCAGTCGGCATCAGTCAGCTTGTCGGCGATCAGCAGGTCGGCAGTCTCCGGATCAGGCACCCGCAAAAACGCCTCGGCCAGCGACAATAGAGCCGTCCCCTCTTCCGTCCCCAGCCGATATTCCTGCAGGAACTGGTTCACCCAACCGTCCGACTGCGCCGCACGCAAATCCTGCAACAGGTCGCGCGCGATCGCCACAATCGCATCGCGATCCCCGCCCTCCATTTGGGAAGCGGCCACCAGCGGTGCCAGCACCTCAGGCTCCGGCATACGGTAAAACGGACGGATGGCTGTGCGTGCGGAGTCGAGCGATGAGGTCATACCGCCGCTTTGCCGGATATTATGATGCCAGACAAGTTTCAGTTGTAACGAAAAAAGGCCAGCACCGTCTCCGATGCTGGCCTCCCCCTCGAAGGGTATGGTTTCCGCTCTGCGGCAGAGAAGGTTCAGGGATGCCGCAGAGCGAAATGGCTGAATTAGCGATAGCGACGGCGGCAATTGCTGTCGGATTTGTCGATTGCGCGCCCCGCCAGTGCGCCGACGGCTGCTCCGATGATGCTGCCTTCGGTCTTGTTTCCGCGACGGGCGACTTCGTTGCCGAGCAAACCTCCGGCTACGGCACCTATAATCGTGCCACCTGTACCCTTGTCGCAACGTGCATTGCTGCGGTAATAGCGATCACCACGACGATTATTCCGGCGTTCATAGCGATCATAGCGATCATAACGGTCATCATTGCTGTAATAATCATCGTCATATCCGCGATCTGCCTGTGCGGGAACTGCGGCAAAACCTGTGATGGCAGTTGCGGCAAGAACCAGGGTTCCAATGCTTTTACGAAATTTCATCATGGCTATTCTCCAGTTTGCTGTTTGCCCACCCGTTTCGGGGACAGGGGGCAATTTGTTTTCCCAACAATGCTGCTATGGAGCAGTCTGTTTTACCGTAATCTGAATGTGTTTGTTATCATTCGTTCATGTTTACGCCTTTTAAGATTAACAAGACTGAGGTTGCATGGTTCTGAAATTGCCGCGTCTGATCCTGCTCCTGTTGCTTGCGATACTCGCTGTCGGTGGTATCCGCATCATCCAGCCCAACCACAGCCAGTTTATCGGTATTAAGCCGCTACAACTGGATCCCGCCCATCATGGCCAACGTCGTCTGGGCGAGCTTATTTTCTTATCCGCATGGGAATTGGAAAGCCCGAATGAGGATTTCGGCGGCATATCAGGACTGGCCGCATTGCCCGATGATCGCTTCATTGGAATAAGCGATGCAGGCACGTTGATCGGCTTTGGCCTGACCAATGATGATCGAATCGACAGGCCTTTCATCGCGCCATTGCCCGGGTCCAATCAACCCGGCAGCAGCTATCTCGACAGGGATAGCGAAGGCATAACATTCGACGCACAGAGTGGCCAATTCTGGATCAGCTACGAAGCCAAACACGCCATCCGGCGCTTTTCCCGCTCCTTTGCCCGACTCGACGGCGAAGTCCGTCCAAAAGAAATGAAGCTTTGGCCCCGAAACAAGGGCGCAGAAACAATGATCCGCATGAAAGATGGCCGTTTCGTCATCATTTCGGAAAGCCTTGAAGACGACGATACGCATCAGGCACTTTTGTTTTCCGGCGACCCCGTCGAACCCGGCTCGATAAAAACTGAATTCCGTTATCGCCCACCTACCGGCTACCGGGCGACAGACGGTATCCAATTGCCCGACGGCAGGATCATGCTGCTGCACCGCTCGGTTGGCGTACCAAGTGGATTTTCCGCAAAGCTGGGCATCGCATCGCCGCCGGATCTGACCCAAAATGTCAACTGGAACAGCCAAATAATTGCGACCTTATCGGCACCCTTGCTGGTCGACAATATGGAAGGCATTGCAGTAAAGCAGGCGGGCAAAGACACGCTTATCTGGCTTATTTCAGACAGTAATTTCAATATCTTGCAACGTACGATCCTCATGAAGTTCCGGCTATCGGAACGCGGAGGCAACAAAAAACCGGAGGCGTTACCCGCCCCCGGTTTTGAATCTCTGAACTAGGCGCTGGTTTAGCGCCAGAATTTACGCAGCGACTTTTTGTTTCTTGGCGATTTCTTTCTTCACCTTGCGCGCATTGGTCGAAAGTTTTTCATCCGAAGTTTTCAGCAACCAGTTATCAAGACCGCCAACATGTTCCACCGAACGCAGCCCATGGGTCGACACCTTGAACTTGTAACCTTGTTCCAACGCGTCGGACAACAAGGTCACATTCTGCAGATTCGGCAGAAACGTGCGCTTTGTCTTGTTGTTGGCGTGGCTCACATTGTTGCCGACCAAACGGCCCTTACCGGTGAGTTCGCAGATGCGCGCCATGATGTATATCCTGTATAAAATGAGTGTATGCGGAATCACTGACCCGCGAAAGTCGCTGCCCCTAACCTTCCAAGCGAAAAAGGTCAAGTCGCAGATATAGCCAAATGCGCCATTGTCGGGTAGCGCAAGGCCATGTCCCTGCCCAAAGCCCGCGAAATGATGGAAGAAGCGCTCGTCCTCGCGCGTTTGGCTGCCGCATCCGGCGAAGTACCCGTGGGCGCCATCGTGGTCAAGGACGGCCAAATCATCGGGCGCGGCGCAAACCGTCCATTGGAAAGCCACGATCCCACCGCCCACGCCGAAATCATTGCCCTGCGTGAGGCAGCAGCAGTGCTGGGCAACGACCGGCTGACCGGATGCGAGCTGTGGGTCACGCTTGAACCCTGCGCCATGTGCGCCGGCGCCATCGCCCACGCCCGCATCGCCCGCCTCTATTATGGTGCCGACGACCCCAAAGGCGGAGCCGTCACCCACGGCCCCCGCCTGTTCGACCAGCCCACCGTGCATCACCGGCCAGAGATTTATGCCGGAATAGCCGCCGACGAAGCAGCAGCGTTGCTAAAAGCGTTTTTTGCGGAGCGGCGGTAGGAACGCTTCACTTCCCGTCACAAGCTTAAGTCACTGAGTTTAGGGAGTGGCGGCAATTGTAGATAATTGAGCGCGTGCGGCATTTCGAAGCTCGATCCACAAGCTAGCTGGCTTCAGGCGCAACGGGCTTACCTTATCGTTCATTGCGTTATTCATTTCAGCCATACCAGATCTGCAAACCCACCAAGGCTGCGTATCAAGCGGCAACTTTTCTTCCTCCGCCAATGCAACCTCTACAATCGCACGAGAAGGTCTTCCCGTTGCGACAAGAAATCGCAGATCACGAAGCACAAGCATATCCCATGCCCGGATGCTTTCCAAGCTGGCGGAGTCAGTGCAACGGCTGGCATCATAAGTCATTCTTGCTCGCGCGACCAGATAAGTCGTCAGACTCCGAGCAGAATCTCGAGCCGCTAGCCGCCGTGAAAGTTCATAAAGATAAGGCGTGGGCAAATTTGTCGAGTTTTTCTCTAACCACTCTAATGTGGTCAGATCATCGTAAGGCGCATTATAAACGGCTTGAAAAGCAAGGTCGAACCCAAAATTCGGAGGAATATCGGGATTGTCAAACGTGCCATAACGAACCGCTTTAACTTTTGCCGGATCGGGAGACGGAATAAGCTGAAAATTGTTTATCCTGTCCTGCCCTCGACCCAACGCTGCAAGTTGAGCTGCCGAGCGGACATTAACGGATGCTGCAGCATCAAGCCAAGCCAGTCCTCGCGCTTCGTCTTTCGGCGCAACTTTGCCAGCCAAATAGATCTTGCCCAGACTGATTGCTGCACTAGGAAAGCCGTTTGCCGCCGCCTTCTCGTAAAGTTTTATTGCGCGAGGCACATCGCGCGGCGCTCCTTTACCTTGGATCATTAAGCTAGCAAGAAGATCCGCCGCCGCCGGATTACCGCGGTCAGCCGCGATTCCGAGATGCTGAACTGCCAATGCATAATTAGGCTGAACGCTCTCGGCCATTCCAAGAATGGACCCTAGCATATAATGAACGGCAGGGTTGTCAGATACAGCCGCTGAGCGCTCCAGCAATCTAACTGCGTCGTTGCTCTTTGCAGGTAAGGAAAACAACGTTGTTGCAGCGATTGCCAATGAAGGAGCGGCCTCGCCATTCGCCACACGTGCAGCACAATCTGGGTTTGAAGGCAACGTATCGACCGTATAATCGCGACAGGTCGGATCAAATTGCAAGGCGGTACCGTCACCCTTAAATTGAGCCGTTGGGTCGTCGGGACTGACCGTAATTGTCGAATTAGGAGTGGCGGCAACCAAAAGGAAAGCGAACAATATCATAAGCCTACATAGCACGAGCTTATAATATTGTAAAGTTAAACGGTGTAGAATGGTCTTTATATTAACGCGGCTTTTGCATAGACAACAGAAACATATCGCACCCCTCCCTAAAGAACGCGCAACGCCTTCTTCCTTTTTGCCTTATTCCTTCTAGCGACAAAAAACGCCAAACGGACTCCCCGCAAAATAGGACACCCCCTAATCGGAGGGTCCGCGATGTTTGGCCGCGAATGCGAACAACAGGCTGGCGATCCACCACAATTTGGCGAGCAAAACCGTAAACACCCCGCCCCTAAAATCACTACCCATTATTCCGGCAAGGAAGCCGATCGAGCATTGAACCGTTCCGGCGGAGAGCATCGCAAGAGGGAGGATGTTGCGGTGAAGGCCGGAGAGCCAGGCGCCGACAATCGCGATCAACAGGACAAGGCCGAACAGCAGGTTTACGCTATTGCCTTCGTGGCCGATCATGCCAATGGCGAGGCTTGACCAAAAGACCAGAGAACCGGCGAGAATCGCAAAAAATCCGCCTGCGCGGGAAAACAGGTTAGAGGTGATGAGGACGTTCAATTCCGCCAAAGCGCCGGTGATGCCGATTATGGCTGTGGCAATGATGAAATCGGCTCCGTCCCACTGCACTTCCCGGGAAAACTGCATCGCCACCAGCGGTATCAGGAGCAACCCAGCCGCGCTGCCCCAGCCCAAAATCCGCCAGATAGGAATATGTTGCGATCCAGCTTCCCCAAAGCCAATGTTGTTCATCAAATTTTTGCCCCATTTGCTGAAAATTTTTGCACCGTTTGGTGATTGTCCGCGCAGCATTGGCAGACTAGGGGGTGAACGGCATGATGGGGCCATGAGCAATTGGTGAAAAATGGACGGGGCAAGCCTATATTTTGATGATTTCCGGCTGGATCCGGAAAACAGACTGCTAGTGCGTGACGGGGCGCAGGTGGAGTTGAGCGGACGTTATCTCGACGCGTTGGCCTTGCTGGTCGGCGCGCCGGGGAAGCTGGTGTCCAAAGAGCGCTTTCTGGAAGATGTCTGGCACGGTGTGCCGGTGACCGATGAAGCGCTGACCCAATGTATCAAGGCGCTGCGGCGGACGTTGGGGGACGATGCCGCCCGTCCGCGATTTATCGAGACTGTTCCCAAATACGGATATCGCTTCATTGCCGACGTG
>NZ_JBJXFW010000049.1:0-102691 GCF_046154385.1 Sphingorhabdus sp.
TGGTGCTGCTGGGGAGGATTGAACTCCCGACCTCGTCATTACCAATGACGCGCTCTACCACTGAGCTACAGCAGCCTGCACCGAAGTTGCGGCGCTATGCGAAGGGTTGGGCTTAATGTCAAGCCGCTTGCGCGTTGCGTTGGCATTTGGCATCGGGCGATCATGTCAAAAGAGAGCGACCAGCGGCAAAAGGAACGGGCGGAGCGCTTGCGTGCGGCGCTGCGCAATAATTTGCGTCGCCGTAAAGCGGCGGGCAATAGCAGAATGGACACGGCTGTCGACGATCCCAAATCACAAGATTGACTGTGGCCCAACGCTTGCGAGCCGCCGAATCCGGGTTCCCATAAAAAAGACCCGCTGTTTCCAGCGGGCCTAACAGGAAAAAGAACTTGGCGTCATTCGACGTCGAGCCCTTCGGGTCGCAAAGTCTCTATTCACTGAAAACAGGAGTCGCTCTTGCACGGAATCATCATCTGCATCGATTACATTTGACATTTTCGGCCATCTGTTTTTTGGCTGTAGTTAAGATATTGGAAAACCGCATTTCTTGCATATTTGTGACACCGGGATTGCGTTGGCCATTATTGTGAGTGATAGCAGGTCCATGCTATATTCCTTTGCCCGACCCTTTCTGTTTCTTGCCGATGCCGAGCGCGCCCATAATCTGTCGTTGGCCGCGTTAAAGATTGCCCCGATACCGTCATCGGGTTGCACTGATCCGGTTCTTAGTCAGGATTTCGCGTCGCTGCATTTTGCAAACCCGGTGGGTCTTGCGGCGGGATATGACAAGAACGCCGAAGTTCCCCTGGAGATTTTGCGACTCGGCTTCGGATTTACCGAAGTCGGCACGTTGACCCCGCTGCCCCAGTCAGGCAACCCGCGGCCCCGCCTTTTCCGGCTTGCCGAGGATCGCGCGGTCATCAACCGTATGGGTTTCAACAATGCGGGTCAGGATGCGGCGCTTGCCCGATTGGCGAAATTATCGGGTCGGGTAAAATCAGGGCCGATCGGCATCAATATCGGTGCGAACAAGGACAGTGCGGATCGCGTCGCGGATTATGTGTCCGGCGTTCGCAAGATGGAGCCTTTTGCCGATTATCTGACCATCAATATAAGTTCCCCCAACACACCGGGGTTGCGTGCGTTGCAGGACAAAGCGGCGCTGGATGACCTGTTGGGACAAGCGATGGCAGCACGGGTGCAGGGCAAGCCCGTGTTTTTGAAAGTAGCGCCGGATTTGCAACCTGCAGATATTGATGACATTGTCGAAGTCGCCATGGCGCGCGGGGTGGCCGCGCTTATTGTATCGAACACTACAATCGGTCGTCCGGCGCTGAAGTCCCGATATTCTGGCGAGAGCGGAGGTTTGTCCGGCGCACCTTTGCGCGATCTCGCGCAGCAGCGGCTGGTGGATTTTCGCAAAGCGAGTGGAGGGCAGATTGCGTTGATCGGGGTGGGTGGCATAACCAGTGCTCAAGATGCCTATGCGCGCATTCGGGCAGGCGCATCGCTGGTGCAGATTTACAGCGCACTGGTTTACGAAGGGCCGGGCCTTGCGGCGCGCATCAATAATGGGCTGGTGCGATTGTTGAAAGCGGATGGATTTCAGGGCCTTGCCGATGCTGTCGGGGTAGATGCCTGAAAAGGGGCTTTGCCTTGGCCGCGCCGCGCCGCTAGACACAGGCTTATGAAAAGAATTTTTATCGCGCTGTTCGCACTTGCGCTGGTGCCCCAAAATGCTGCTGCCAACACTGTTGGCGTTGCGTCCTCTGCTGACCCCCGGGTGACCGAGGCCGGGATGGAAATGCTGAAGCAGGGTGGCACGGCGGCGGACGCGGCCATGGCCATGATGGTGGCGCTGACGGTGGTAGAGCCACAGTCGAGCGGTATCGGCGGCGGCGGGTTCCTGATGTATCAGGACGCAGGCAAGGGCATGTTGAGCACGCTTAACGGCCGCGAGACCGCGCCTGCTGCGGCGACGCCGGACCGTTTTGTGGGGCCGGACGGAAAGCCCATGCCCTTTTTGCAGGCGTTCCAGGGTGGCCGTTCCGTGGGCGTGCCGGGCAATGTCGCGCTGATGGCCGAGGCACACAAGAAATGGGGCAAGCTGCCTTGGGCGACGTTGTTCAAGCCTGCCATCCGGCTCGCGCAAAAGGGATATGTGGTCAACGCCACGCTGGAATCGCGGTTGAAGATGGTCGAGCGTCTATGGCCCAATTTTGACGAGGCGCGCTCTCTGTACTGGGCGGATGGAAAGCCTGTGGTGGCTGGTGCGACCATCCGCAATCCGAAGCTCGCCGCGACGTTGAAGCTGATCGCCAAGAAGGGGCCGGATGCCTTTTACAATGGCGCGGTGGCCAAGCAGATTGTCGACGCCGTCACCACCAGCAAAGTGGGTGCAGGCGACATGACCCTGACCGATCTCGAAAAATACCGCGTCAAGGAACAGGCGGCGGTGTGTGCGCCTTATCGCGTCTATGTCGTCTGCGGCATGGGTCCGCCTTCGTCAGGCGCAACCACGGTTTTGCAGATATTGGGCAGCCTGCAGCGGTTCGACATGGCGGCGCTGGGCAAGGATGCTCCCAAAAGTTGGTTCCTGCTGGGGCAGGCGATGCAGCTCGCTTATGCCGACCGCGAGAAATATCTGGGCGACAGCGATTTTGTCGAGGTTCCGGTGAAGGGCCTTTTGGACCCCGAATATCTGAAGGCGCGCTCGGCGCTGATTGATCCGGACAAGGCGCGCACCGACTATCCGGCAGGTTCACCCCCCGGCGCGATGCCACGCACTGCGGCGCTTTCAAGCGAGGTTGCGGGCACCACGCATTTCGCCGCCGTCGATGCCAAGGGCAATATCGCCAATATGACCTCGACCATCGAAAGCGTCTTCGGCAGCCAGTTGGTCGCGGGCGGTTTCTTCCTGAATAACGAACTTACCGATTTCACCTTTGCGCCTGAAAAGGACGGCGCGCCGGTCGCCAATCGCGTGATGGGTGGCAAGCGGCCCTTGTCGTCCATGTCGCCGACAATCGTCTTTGACCGCGATGGCCGTGCGGTCCTCACGCTCGGCTCTGCGGGTGGCAAGCGGATCATCATGCACGTCGCCAAGACATTGGTCGGCGTGCTTGATTTCGGCCTGCCGCTGGATCAGGCCATAGCCTTGCCCAACATCTATTTCGGGCAAGGCGAATTGCAAGTTGAAGAAGGAACCGCATTGGCGGCGATGGCCGATACGCTTTCCGGCTTTGGACAGAAGGTGCGGGCATCTGATCTGGGTTCAAAGGTCAATGGCGCACAATGGCTTTCCGGCGCGTGGACCGGCGCGTCCGATCCGCGCAGCGAAGGGACGTCGGCAACGCTTGATGACATGGGCAAGGTGACTGTGTCGGTCCCCAAAACGAACAAGGATGCACCCGCGGCGAGCATTCACTGACGCCGGTGATTTAGCGGGGACTGTCCCCTTGGGGACTGTCCCCAAAGTTTGAGTGGAACGCTGGCGTTGGGGACAGTCCCCGAAGGGACAGTCCCCGGAGATTCTAAAGGGACGGTCCCTAACGCTGGCTTCAATCTTCGGCGATCATGCTTTGGTTTTTTGTCTCCGGCAGCATCAGATACGCGATTACCGTCGCCCCGACGCAGATTGCGACATACCAGAAAAAGCCGGTTTCATTGCCCGAACTTTTGAACCACAGCGCCACATATTCCAACGTGCCTGCGAATAACGTATTTCCCACCGCATAAGGAAAGGCAACGCCCAGGGCGCGGATGTGGGCGGGGAACAGCTCGGCCTTTACCATCGCGTTATTGGCGGTGTAGCCGCCGTGCAGCGTAATCGGAATCAGGATGAGCGCCATTGCAAAAAGGGGCGAAGTCGCCGTGCCGACCAAAGTGTAAACCGGCACCGCGACTAACGCGACGCCGACACCGGCGATCAGCAACAACGGCTTTCGCCCGAACCGGTCCGCCAGGATACCGGCAATGGGTTGCAGGCAGAATGACCAGATCAATACGCCGGCGATAATCAGGGTCGCCGTTTGTTTTTCAAAGCCTGCGGTGTTGATGAGATATTTCAGCATATAAGTGGTGAAAGCATAAGAGGCGAGGCCGCCGCCGCCCGACATCACCATGACCAATATGCAGGACCGTTTATGGTCGCGCCACAGTTGTTTCAAAGAGGAATGTTGCCGTGTCTGGTCAATCTTCGCAAAGGATTTGGTTTCCGTCATCGTGCGCCGCAACAAGTACACACATAGCGCGAGTATGGTCCCGATAACGAACGGAATCCGCCACCCCCAATCGCCCAATTGCGCCTCGCTCAATATCGCTTGCAACAATAATGCGACCAATATGGCGAGCAATTGTCCGCCACTGAGTGTGGCATATTGGAAACTGGACCAGAAACCACGATGCGCCGCCGGGGCCATTTCGGACAGATAGGTGGCGCTTGATCCATATTCACCGCCGACAGACAATCCCTGAACCATACGGGCCACGACGAGGATGACGGGGGCGACAACGCCGGCTTGTGCGAAAGTAGGCGCGCAGGCAATGGCCAGCGAACCGCCCGCCATCATCAACACAGATAAAGTCAGCCCGGCCTTTCGACCATGTTTGTCGCCATAAATGCCCATGGCCCATGCACCGATGGGCCGCATCAGAAACCCGGCGGCAAATATGGCGGCGGTGTTGAGCAATTGCGCGGTCAGGTCGCCTTCGGGAAAAAACAGCGGCGCAAAATAAATGCTGAATGTCGCATAAGCGAACCAGTCATACCATTCGACCAGATTTCCGGCCGATCCGCTGATGATCGAGACGAAACGTTGCCGGTTCATACAGGCAGGGCGATCAGCGCCATTTGCCCGCCATATCCATTTTCATCCAGATGACAGCTTCGGCGGTAACTGAAAAACCGTTCGGGCTGACTATAGGTGTCTTCCCCCAAACACTGCACACGCATGACGCCCGCTGCACCCAAGCGTCCGGCGACGAATCCCTCGATATCAAATTGATAGTGCCCCGGTTTTCCAGCCCGGAAAAATCGTTCATAATCCGAAGCGGTGTCGACAAAGCGCCGGAAAAATCCTTCGTCCACTTCATAGCTTTTCTGCGCAATGCACGGACCGATGGCACAGCTTATCCGGTCGCGGCTGGCACCCAATGCCTCCATTGCGATAATCGTGTTTTCATTGATGCCCGAAATAGCGCCTTTCCATCCGGAATGGGCCGCACCCACCACCCCGGCTTGCGCGTCGCAAAAGAGCACCGGAACGCAATCTGCCGTCTGTACACCGAGCAGGATATTGGGACGGTTGGTCACCAGTGCATCGGCCTTGGGCGGACTGTCCTGATCGATTGGCCCCGCCACCGTAAGGACGTCGGGTGAATGTATCTGGTAAACTCGGGCAAGTGCTGCGCCGGGTAAAATCGATGCTATCGCTCGGCGGCGGTTCTCCAGCACATTTTCCCGCGCATCATCCGAGCCGAGGCTACAATTCAATCCCGCATAAATGCCGGTGGAAACGCCGCCGATGCGGCCCAGAAATCCGTGCGGGACATCGCCCAGATTGGTTGCTTTTATTACCGCTACATCCATAAAATTCACGCCCTCTGATGATCTTAATCGCAAGCGCCGCGCTTGACGGCAAGCCATTAGATTGCGAACCAGACCGGATGGGCAAACATATGCTGATTTTCGGAATGGGCTACACCGCATCGCGGCTGGCCGACAGGTTACGCGCGCAAGGGTGGCAAGTGACGGGCACCAGGCGGATGAGCGGGGAGGGGGCGGTGGCCTTTGACGACCGCTTTGCGGTGCTCCACGCGCTGGAAAGCGCGACGCATATCCTGTCGAGCGTCCCTCCATTGTCCGAAGCTATTGACCCTGTGCTTGACCAATATGGCAACGCCATCGCGGCCAGCCGCGCAGATTGGACCGGCTATTTGTCGTCCACCGGCGTCTATGGCGATACCGGCGGCGCGTGGGTCGATGAAAGCGCAGCCATAGGGCAGGGCCGCCGCACCGCGCGCGCCGACGCGGATCTGGCGTGGCAGGCGCTGCGGCCCGAAGTGCATGTGTTCCGCCTGCCGGGCATTTACGGGCCGGGGCGATCGGCGCTCGACCGGGTGCGCGAGGGCAAGGCGCACCGGATCGACATTCCGGACCAGATTTTTAGCCGCATTCATGTCGACGATATTGTTGGCGCGGTGCTTGCGTCCTTTGCCGGACCTTCGGGTGTCTACAATATTTCGGACGACCTGCCCGCATCGCAAAACGCGGTTATCGAATATGCGTGTGACCTGACAGGTGCCCAATGGCCACCGTTGCTCAGCCTTGAAGACGCGCAACTTTCACCGATGGCGCGTGGATTCTATGCCGAAAACCGGCGGATATCGAACAGGAAGGCCAAACGCCTCTTTCAGTGGATTCCGCAATATGCCGATTATAAGCAAGGACTTAAGGCGCTATATGATGCGGCAAATTAAAAAGATGATTGACCATGTTGGATCTATCGGCCTAGCCTCGTGTTAATTCGGCTGCAGACCGGACGTTACTGATGTTAACGGGAGAATTATTTTGGCAACTATCGCCGCTGATTCAAAAATGGGTGCCGTCAAGGCTCCTTCGCTTTTACTGATATTAAGCGAGCTGCCCCGCGCCTTGCTCGAAACCGGATCGCTGCCTTGGGCCGCGCCGTTTCTGTTGCAAGCTCCCAAGGGAGACGGTCATCCCGTGATGTTGTTGCCGGGCTTTATGGCTTCGGAATTTTCGATGCGGGCCTTGCATAGCTATCTCAAAAAACTGGGCTATGACCCATATCATTGGGAATTGGGCCGTAATCTGGGCCATAAGGCGGTGGGACATGAAGGCGAAAAGATGATTGCCCGCCTTGACGAAATCTACGCCAAGACCGGCAAGAAAGTCAGCCTCGTCGGCTGGTCGCTGGGCGGGTCGTTCGCACGGATGCTGTCGCGCCGCCGTCCTGATCATATCCGTCAGGTCATTTCTCTGGGTTCACCGATCACCGGCACGCCCAAATCGACAAATGCCTGGCGCGCCTATCAATATGTGACCGGACAAAAGCTTGATGATCCCAAGATGAAGGAGCAGGTGAGCGAAGGCCATGCCGTCCCGCCCGTGCCGTCCACCGCCATTTTCTCGCGTACCGACGGCGTGGTCGCCTGGCAAAATTCGCGAGAGCCCAAGTCGAAGACCACCGACAATATCGAAGTGCGCGGCAGCCATTGCGGCCTGGGCGCGAACCCTGCGGTTTTGTGGGCCATCGCCGACCGGCTGGCCCAGCCCGAGGATGGCTGGAAACCGTTCGAACGCACCGGCGCCCGTGCTCTGGTCTATCCGTCGTCGGGGCATTAACCCCCTTTCCATTCGGGTCATTCAACCCTAACAGGGCCATTATGTGGCACCTTCATCAATATCCGCTTTGTCCGTTCTCGCGCAAAGTGCGTTTGCTATTGGGGGAAAAGGGCGTTCCTTATAGTTTGGTGCGCGAAAATCCTTGGGAGCAGCGGGACGATTTTCTGCAAATGAACCCGGCAGCACGCACGCCTGTGATGCGCGATGCCGAACGGAACATAACATTGGTCGATTCCGTCGCCATTTCGGAATATATTGACGAAACCGTTTCGGCCAATCCGATGATCAGCGGCACGGCCCAATATCGCGCCGAAATCCGCCGTCTGGTCGCTTGGTTTGACGAGCAATTTTACGGCGACGTGACACAGCCCCTGTTGCACGAACGGATGAAAAAGCGCCTGATCGACCGCCAACCCCCCGACAGCCGCGTGCTGCGGGAGGCGATGAAACTGGCCAATGGGCACCTTGAATATGTCGATTACCTGATCGACCACCGTGCATGGATGGCAGGATCAGTGATGAGCATGGCTGATCTGGCGGCGGCGGCACAGATTTCCGTTGCCGATTATCTGGGCGGTATCGACTGGACCGGGCATGAACAGACCAAGGCATGGTACGCCATGTTCAAATCCCGCCCGAGTTTCCGGCCATTATTGTCCGAACGCATGGAAGTCATCGCGCCGCCGAAACATTATGAGCAGGTGGATTTTTAGGTCCTGATCCTAGCCTTTAAGTTCGGCTGCTATTTGGTTGGCAGGCTAGAGACTTTACAAGAGCTTCGCTCTTTTTCACTTCCCTTTGTGCCTTTGTGCCTTTGTGCCTTTGCGTCTTTGCGTGAGATTACCCTCTCCCCTTCAGGGGAGAGGAGCGAGACTTGGCCGCAAGGCCTAGTCGCAGCGGAGAGGGGGAGTTGGCGCACGACCCTCACCGTCGAGCCCCTCACCAACTGCGCCTAGGCCTTGCGGCCAAGGCTTCGTATCCTCTCCCCTAAAGGGGAGAGGGGGAAACATCACCTCAACCCTCCGCCAATTCCTTCAACTGTTCCGCACACGTCCCCCAGCCTTGCTGGAATCCCATGTCGTCATGTTGCTTGGCGGTGGCCTCGTCCCAGTGGCGCGAGCGGGCGGTGTAGCGGGTTCCGTCGCCTTCGGGTGCGATTTCCCAAATGCCGAGCATGAAGGGTGCGGATGGCATCAAGCTGCCGTCCGTACCCCGCACAACAGCGTCCGTGGTTACGAAACGAACGCCGGGAACGACCTCGAGAAATGTTCCTTCCAACCGATGCTCTTCGCCTTCCGGACCCTTCATTACCATCGCTGACCGCCCGCCTGCATACCATTGCTGCTCAATGATTTCCGTCCGCCAGGGCTTGGGGCACCAATATTCTTCCATGCGATTGGTCATGATGTCCCAGACCTTTTCCGGCGGCGCGGCGATGTAAGTGCTTACCGAAAGCTCCCAGCTATTTTCTTGCGTTGCGGTCACATGCGTGCTCCTACCAGGCCAAAGGCTGCGCCCTGGGGATCGGCCGCGACCAGGCTGTAATCGCCGCCGGGGATTTCGATGGGTTCCTGAATGATCATGCCGCCATGGGCCGAAATGGCCGCACAGGCGGTATCGATATCGGGCACGCGGAAATAATAGGTCCAGAACGGCACCGGCATTTCTGCCATTTTCGGCATGACCGCACCCAGCATGAACCGCTTTGCGCTGTCCCACCAAAATTCATATTTGCCCATCGGGCCCATATCCATGTCGCTCTCCTGCACCCAGCCGAACTGCGCGCCGTAAAAGGCTTTTGCGGCGTACGGGTCGGTGGTGGACAGTTCGTTCCATGCACAATGGCCGACCATCGGAGTGTCGGCGGCAAAGCTGGTGCTTTGGGCATCGGACTTGTCGGCAGGCGGTGTGGGTTTCATGATGTAGAACATCACCCCTTGGGGATCGGCGACAAAGGCCGCGCGCCCGACGCCTTCGATATCCCACGGGTCCATATGGATGCTGCCGCCTGCGTCCTTGATTGCGGCGGCGCAGGCATCGACATCGGACACAAGGATATAGCCCATCCAGCAGGGGTGCGCGCCGCCTGCCTGCATCTCGGCCGTCAGGGGAAGCAATCCGGCGACCGGCCCGTCGGACGCGGAAATCATCCGGTAATCCATCTGCGCATCGCTATGTGCGTCGATGTCCCACCCGATAACCGCCGCGTAAAAATCACGCGCACCTGCGGCATCGCTGGTCATCAACTCATACCAGATAAAATCGCCATGATTATTGGCCATGTCCTCTCTCCTCCATTTTGTCAGGGACGACCCCTGCTGGATGGCATGCGCTCGCCCACGGCAGGCGAGCGCATATCGTCCAATTAGCGTGCGGTATCGACGATCGGTACGAAGCCGCCCATAATCATGCGCTTGCCGTCAAAGGGCATCGAATCCGGGCCCATGGCGGCAAAACGTTCGTCTTCCATCGCGGCTTTGTTGCCGCTGTCGCGGGCTTCTTTGGATGGCCAAGCGATCCACGAAAAAACGACCGTTTCGTCATCAGTTGCCTCAACCGCGCGGTAATAGTCGGTGACTTCGCCGCGCATCAGGTCTTCGCCCCATGTTTCGACAACGCCGGTTGCGCCATGGTCGATGAATACCGGCGCAGCCGCTTCGGCAAGTGCCTGATAGTCGGCTTGCCGGACCACGGGCAGCGGGATGACAAAGCCGTCAATATAGCCAGCGCCCTTGTCATTGCCTTCGGACAGGATGGGCGCAAAGCCCGAATAGATCATCCGCTTGGTGTCGAAAGGACATTCGGCCATTTCGGCCATACGCGGGTCGGACATCATTTTCTGGCTGGCTTCGTCGCGGGTCAGCTTGTCCGGATATTCGCACCAGCTGAAAACGACTGTCTCGTCATCCTTGGCCTGAACCGCCCGTTTGAAGTCGGTCATCGTGCCGTCGGGGATATCCTCACCCCAACATTCAACCATCCGGGTCATGCCGAATTCCTTGAAGATCGGCACCGCGCTTTCGGCATGCTGCCGGTATTTTTCCTTGTTCGCGGTGGGAACCGCCAGCACAAATCCTTCGATATACATGTCGTCTCTCCTTCGGTTCTGCCCCCACTAATTCACATTATGTCCGGGTTGTTTCGCGCAAATGCATCGAGTTGCGCGGTCATTGCGGCCTTGAATGCTGGCCGCGACGTTCCACGTTCGACATAAGCGACCAGATTATCATGTGCGGCTACCAACTTATCTTCAGGGGCGGTTCGAAGCACATCGACCATCACGAGATCACCTATGGTAAACCTGTCTTCCAACCAGTCTTTGGTACCGAGTGCGTTCGACAGCATTTCCAATCGATTTTCGGCGAAAGGTCGCACTGCATTTTTTGCATCGTCCGCCCAGTTCTTTTCAGCGCCAGCATGTCCCACTAGCATCAATGCCGACAATGCTGGCTCAACGCTGTTCAGGGCTGCGATCATCCAGCTTATGGCGCGTCCGCGGCCTAAGGCATCGCGGGGTAATATCCGCTCATCCTTCTCGCCAAGGTGGATCAGGATCGATCCTGTTTCGAACAAGGAAATACCTTCAGCCTTATATACAGGCACTTGGCCGAAGGGCTGATCGACCAAATAATCCGACGCCTTGTCTTCGAATATTCCGCCGATCAGGCGTTCACGATAGGGCGTGGCGATCTCTTCCAGTGCCCATCGAATCCGCATATCTTTCACATAACCATGCGCAAAGGGCGGCACCCATTTGAATGCTGTGATTTCTACGCCGGCGTTGGGATCGACAGGCATTTCAGGATCCTTTGCCCAGCGGATGCCCGATGGACCAGCGGTAACCGAACGGGTCCTTGATCTGCCCGTAACGATCGCCCCAAAACATATCGGCGGGTGGCATGGTGGCTGTGGCCCCTGCCGCAACGGCGCGGGCGAACCATGCGTCGGCGTCGTCGACCTGAAGATGCAGGGTCAGGCCGCTGCCGCCTGCGACGTCGGCTTCGGACGGGTCGACAAATTCGGGAAATTCGTCGTGCAGCATCAGGGATGCGCCGTTGATGTGCACATGCGCGTGCATCAGGCGCTTGCCATCTTCGGCGAGCATCCGGCGGATCTCTATCGCGCCAAAGGCGTTGATGTAGAAATCGATCGCTTCGGCGGCGCGGTTGTCACCGATCTGGATGTGCGGGGTCAGTCCGCTCGTGGGTGCATGCTCCTCTGCCATTTCCTCTCTCCTTCTCTCCGTCACTTTTGCGTGAACAACATGATGACATAGCGTTGCAGGTGCATGACGCTGTCGCGGGCAATTACCGGATGGCCATTGGCTTTGGCCAATATGAAAGCGCCCTGCAGGACGGCCTGAATATGGTAAGCAAGGCTGAACGCTGTAACGCCCTCGGCGATCCTGTGGGTGTCGATGGCCTGTTGGATATTCTCGGCCAGCCGCAGCGCATAGGCGCGTATGCTGGCGTCGCAGGCGGCGCGGATGGGGTCGCTGCTGTTATAGCTTTCCTGCACCATCGTGCCGACAAAGCAGGTGAAATCCTCTGCCGGGCCGTCGAGCATCGAAAGTCGGAAGTCGATATGGCCCATCAGGCGGTCGAGCGGATCGGGAATGCGGGTCCAGTCGGGCAGGGTGAAGATGCGTTGTTCGGCAATGTCGGTCCATGCACCCGCGGCGGCTACTGCAAGAGCCTCTTTCGAGGCGAAGTGATGGAAAAATGCGCCCTTGGTGACGCCTGCGCCCTGACAGATTTCATCGACGGAGGTGGCGGAAAAACCCTTGTAGCGCACCGTCGCTATGGCGGCGGCGATCAATTTTTCACGCGCAGAACCGGGCGTGGAGGCAGGCATGCTTTGGGCAGTTCGGGTGCGACTCGGCGACATATGAAGTAGGATACCGACCAGTTGGTATGTGTCAACAAAAGCCTCTCCAAGCTTCAGCGGAGTCAACAAACCGAAAATGGTGTCCGGAATAAAGCTTGAAATATCAGCTAGTTTTAGCTATAACCAAAGATATATTTCGATGAAGTTGAGTGAGCAGCGTGGTGTCGCCAAAGTTCCGTAAAAACATGTCTGCCCATTGGCGAAAGGGTGAAAACGCCAAGGGCAAACATGCATAAAGCGACGGCTTGCTTCGTGTCCTTATTATGCCGTGCAGGGAATTTCCAAATGATGTGTGGGCAGGGTTAAGCGTAAATTAGCCCTGATTTTACAACCCCGCGTAACAATCTTTCAATGATCGGGGAAAAAGAAATGGTGTCGACAGTCTCGACCGTCGCCTATCTGGGGCTGGAAGCACGCAGTGTCGAAGTGCAGTGCCAAATTGCCCCGGGGATGGTGGGCTTCGCAGTCGTCGGCTTGCCCGACAAGGCGGTTGCCGAAAGCCGGGAACGGGTGCGCGCCGCCATATCCGCTCTGGGGCTGGCGCTGCCACCCAAGCGGATAACGATTAACCTGTCACCTGCCGACCTGCCCAAAGAAGGCTCGCATTATGATTTGCCAATCGCTTTGGCGTTGCTGTCGGCGATGGGGTTGGTCGATGCGGAAACGCTGGCGCATTATGTCGTGGTCGGGGAACTTGGGCTTGACGGCAAGGTTGCCGGGTCGCCGGGCGTATTGCTTGCCGCCCTGCACGCATCTTCGCGCGATATGGGCCTCATTTGTCCGGCGGTGCAAGGGTCGGAGGCCGCATGGGCCGGGCAAATTGAGGTCGTTGCCGCGCCGGACCTTCTGGCCTTGCTGAATCATCTGAAGGGGCATGCGTTGTTGCGGGCACCTCAACCAGGTGTTGCCGATCCGCCAAAAGCGGGGCCAGACATGAAAATGGTGAAAGGTCAGGAAACGGCGAAGCGGGCGCTCGAAATTGCTGCGGCGGGTGGACATAATCTATGTTTGGTCGGGCCACCGGGGGCAGGCAAATCGCTACTGGCATCTTGTATGCCGGGAATTTTGCCCGAGTTGACACCGGCCGAAGCGTTAGAAGTGTCCATGATAACTTCGGTTGCGGGCGGCCTTGAAAATGGACGACTCGTTCGCAGCCGACCATTCCGGAGCCCGCATCACAGCGCGTCAATGCCGGCATTGGTCGGCGGCGGCATGCGTGTGCGGCCGGGGGAAGTTAGTCTGGCCCATTTGGGCGTATTGTTTCTGGACGAATTGCCCGAATTTCAACGTGGCGTGTTGGACAGTTTGCGCCAGCCATTGGAAACGGGTGAAGTCAGCGTTGCACGGGCCAACAGCCATGTGACCTTTCCTGCAAATTTCCAGCTGGTTGCTGCGATGAATCCGTGCCGATGCGGCCATTTGGGCGATGCGGCACTGGCCTGCAGCCGGGCACCGCGCTGTGCCTCAGACTATCAGGCGAAAATTTCCGGGCCTTTGCTGGATCGCATCGATTTGCACGTCGAAGTGCAGGCGGTCAGCGCGGCTGATCTGGTATTGCCGCCTCCTGCAGAAGGGTCTGCCGAAGTTGCCGAGCGCGTGAATGCGGCGCGGCGGATCCAAAGCGCGCGTCTGGACGGAACGGCGCTGCGTACCAATGCGGAACTGGATGGTGACATGTTGGCTGCTCATGCAACGCCCGATGATGCCGGACAAAAATTATTGGCTCAGGCCGCAGAAGCCATGCGCCTTTCGGCAAGAGGGTATACGCGGATTTTAAGGGTGGCGCGGACTATTGCAGATCTGGCCAACGCCACACAGACGGGGCGCATCCACATTGCCGAGGCACTCAGCTACCGTCGGCAAGCACCGCGGAACTGATGATGGATAACGCCGATACCGGTCGTGGTGCGGATGGCGGGACTCGAACCCGCACGCCCAAAAGGACAACAGATTTTAAGTCTGTAGCGTCTACCATTCCGCCACATCCGCGTGCCGATAGCGCAGACAACATAATTACAGTGTGGTCAAGTCGCTTTGGTAAAACAGCTTATTTGTTAAGCTGTTCGCGTACTTCTTTACCGGGCTTGAAATAGGGGACGCGTTTTGACGGCACCTCAACCGATGCGCCGGTGCGCGGATTGCGTCCTTTGCGGGGGCTGCGTTCGCGGGTCGAAAATGCGCCAAAACCACGCAGTTCAACTCGTCCGCCATCGGAAAGTCGCTGGATGATCTGGTTGAAGAACAAATCGACAATCTTCTCGATTTCTTCGGTTTTGAGCTCGGGGTTCTCGCTCTCCAGTTTTTTAATCAACTCGGACCGGATCATGGGCAAAGTCCTTCATTCTATTTTCAAGTCGATACCCGAGTTTATAGAAGCCATGCGACCAAAGGGAACCGGCTCGGGAGCGTCGCAAAGCTGCCAGATTATTTTTTATTTTACAACGCTTTTGCGCCACGAACGCCGCTTCAAAGACATAAAAAACCCGCCCTTGTTTCCAAGAGCGGGTCTTTCTGTCCCAAAATTAGAACTTTTGTTAGAAAGCCGCAGCTTACTTCTTCACACCTTTCAGTGCTTCGCCAAGAATGTCGCCAAGCGAAGCGCCCGAGTCGGACGAACCATATTGCTCTACAGCTTGCTTCTCTTCGGCAAATTGCAGGGCCTTTACAGAGAAGTTGGGCTTTTTCGAACGGTCGAAGCCGGTGATCATCGCATCGAACTTCTGGCCAACCTGGAAACGGTCAGGACGTTGTTCGTCGCGATCACGGCCAAGGTCAGCGCGCTTGATAAAGCCGGTTGCGCCGTCTTCGCCTGCCTGAACCTCAAGGCCGCCGTCGCGCACTTCAAGAACGGTAACGGTTGTGGTCGCACCTTTCTTCAGGCCGCCTGTCGAAGTTGCACCTGCCGCAGTAGGCGCACCCTTTTCGATCTGCTTGATACCAAGCGAAATGCGCTCTTTCTCTGCGTCGATGTCAAGCACGATTGCCTTGACGGTTTCGCCCTTGCGGTGAAGATGCAACGCTTCTTCGCCCGAAATACCCCATGCGATATCCGACATGTGAACCATGCCATCGACATCGCCATCGAGGCCGATGAACAGACCGAATTCGGTCGCGTTCTTGACTTCGCCTTCGACGGTCGATCCGACCGGGAATTTCTCGGCAAAGCTTGCCCAAGGATTGTCCTGGGCCTGTTTGAGACCAAGCGATATGCGACGCTTTTCCATGTCGATGTCGAGCACGATAACGTCGACTTCCTGGCTCGTCGAAACGATCTTGCCAGGGTGGACGTTCTTCTTGGTCCAGCTCATTTCCGAAACATGGACGAGACCTTCGATGCCGGGTTCGAGTTCGATGAACGCGCCATATTCAGTGATATTCGTAACCGCGCCCTTAAGCTTGGTGCCAACCGGATAATTTTTGACCGCGGCATCCCAAGGATCGCTTTCAAGCTGCTTCATGCCAAGGCTGATGCGCTGTGTGTCCTTGTTGATACGAACGATCTGGACCTTGACGGTGTCACCAATATTGATGATTTCGCTCGGGTGGTTGATGCGCTTGTAGCTGATGTCGGTAACGTGCAGCAGGCCGTCGATACCGCCCAGATCAACGAATGCACCATAATCGGTGATGTTCTTGACAACACCGTCGATGATTTGACCTTCGGCAAGGTTCTGGATGAGACCGGTGCGCTGTTCTGCGCGGGTTTCTTCAAGGATCGCACGGCGCGATACGACGATGTTGCCACGCTTGCGGTCCATTTTCAGGATGACGAAGGGCTGGGCAATGTCCATCAGCGGCGCAACGTCGCGCACAGGGCGGACGTCAACCTGGCTGCCGGGCAAGAATGCAACGGCGCCGCCAAGATCGACAGTGAAGCCACCTTTGACGCGGCCGAAGATAACACCGTCAACGCGGTTGCCAGCTTCGAATTCGCCTTCGAGGACGTCCCATGCAGCTTCACGGCGTGCACGGTCACGGCTCAGCATTGCCTCGCCGTTCATATTTTCTACGCGGTCGACATAGACTTCGACTTCGTCGCCAACTTTCAGGTCGGCTTTCTGGCCGGGCATAGCGAATTCACGCAGCGCCACACGGCCTTCGGATTTGAGACCCACATCGATGACAGCATGGTCATTGTCGATTGCGGTTACGGTGCCTTTTACGACGCGGCCTTCAAAGCCACCGTCTGCGCCACCAAGTGATTCGTCGAGAAGTGCCGCGAAATCGTCGCGGGTCGGGTTTGGCGAAGTTGCCATAGGTTAGAGTTTCCTTACGTACTTTTTATCCGGCCAATCGGTTGGTTCCGATGGTCTTTGACCAGAGCTGCCTTATTACCCGAATAGCAATAAAGCGTTCAAAAACAGATTGTTGTACTCGAAATCACTGTCATGCCGAACTACTTTCAGCAACTTACTCCAGCCGGTACGGCGATATAGTAAGACCCTGAAACAGGTTCAGGGTGACGGGTGTTTCTTTGTGAACACTCCGGCTACGTCAGCTCCGGTGAAGTTTAGCCTCCACCAGCGCAATAGCAGCTTGAACGGCGCCGCCTATAGTCAAATCGCCCGTATCAAGCAAGAGCGCGTCTGCCGCTGGTTTTAGCGGTGCGTTTGTCCGCCCGATATCGCGCTCGTCGCGGGCACGAATATCCGCCAAAATGCTTTCAAACGACATGGCTTCACCCCTGCCAATCATTTCGGCATGTCGCCGTTCTGCCCGAATCACGGCATCCGCGGTCACGAACAGCTTCGCATCTGCATCGGGCGCAATCACCGTTCCGATATCCCGCCCGTCGAGCAATGCCCCGCCGGGTTGATGGGCAAAATCAACTTGGCGTTTATTCAACGCGGCGCGCACTTCAGGATGCACAGAAACACGACTGGCAAGCCCGCCAACGGCTTCACTGCGCAGAGAGACATCGTCCAAAACCGCTTCAGGAAAATCGCACGCCTTGCACGCATCAAGCGGGTTGTCAGGATCACCGTCATTTTGCAGCACTTGGAATCCGACGGCACGATAAAGCAAGCCGGTATCCAGAAAGGGCAAGCCATAATGTGCGGCCAATGCTTTGGCGATGGTGCCTTTGCCCGATGCTGTAGGGCCGTCGACCGCGATAATCATCGACGAATGCACGCCGGTTCAATTTGCGGGCTCATGACTTGAGCGCCCCGATTATCGTTTCAAATGTTGGAAAGCTTGTGGCGATCGGGGACACGTCGTCAACCGTGACGCCGTGATAGCAATGCTGACCCGCCACGGCGAAACTCATTGCGATGCGGTGGTCAAGTGCGCTTTTCACGGTAGCGCCTCCTTCCAGCGGCTCGCCCCCGCTTCCGTCGATGACCAATCCGTCCGCGCGTTCTTCGACTCTGGCCCCGATTGCTGTCAGGCCCGTTGCCATTAAAGCCAGCCGGTCACTCTCCTTGACGCGCAATTCATCCAGTCCGCTGGTAATTGTTCGTCCCTGCGCCATGCTGGCGGCAACGAAGAACACCGGAAATTCGTCGATCATGCTGGGTGCGACTTCGGGCGGGACTTCGATGCCGCGCAATACCGAATGGCGCGCAGTGATATCAGCCACGGGTTCGCCGCCCACTTCGCGTTCGTTGGTATAGGTCAAGTCTGCGCCCATCGCTTCCAACATCTTGTATATGCCGGTGCGGGTTGGGTTCATGCCGACATGGGTCACCGTCACCTCGCTTCCCGGAGTTATCAATGCGGCAACGATTGGAAACGCTGCAGAAGATGGGTCTCCCGGGACCTCAATTGTCTGTGGCTTCAGCTCGGCTTCGCCGGCCAAACGGATATGACGAACGCCATCTCCAGCAACCTCTACAGTCAAATCCGCGCCAAATCCGCGGAGCATACGTTCGCTGTGATCGCGAGTTTGGATAGGTTCGATCACTTCGGTTATGCCCGGTGTATTTAGTCCAGCCAGCAAAATTGCACTTTTTACCTGCGCCGACGCGACGGGTAACCGATAGGATAGAGGAATCGCGGGAACCAGACCGGTCACCATCAGCGGCAACGTACCGCCGGGGCTTGCATTAAATTCTGCGCCCATCATGCTTAGCGGATCAATGACGCGACCCATCGGCCGCCTGGAAAGGCTGGCATCGCCGATGAAAGTTGCGGTCAGCCGATGGCTGGCTACCAAACCCATCAGTAATCGTGTCGACGTGCCGCTGTTGCCCATGTCGAGCGCGCCGGCGGGCTGCATTAAACCGCCCACGCCCACGCCATGAACGGCCCAACATCCTTCGCCTATACGATCAATTTTCGCGCCCATGGCCCGCATGGCCGCCGCAGTAGCCAACACATCCTCGCCTTCCAGCAAGCCCGAAATTCGGCTTTCGCCTACCGCCAGTGCGCCAAACATCAATGATCGGTGCGATATGGATTTGTCGCCCGGAACCTTTACGATGCCGCGTAGGGGGCCCGATCTATGGAAAATGGCGGGGCGTGGAATGTTGTGCTGCATATTGCCTCGCGCTTTGCGGACGATGTCGGAATAAGTCAACGACCACGGTAATTTTTGACAGCATCGCGATGCTGTGGCAAAGGCCGCGCCAATTGACGGTGATTCACATATGTGGATCGCCCCTCTCAAGCAATTTTATAAAGGATTTGAGCCTGCCATGATTAAGGCTGAATGGGGAACCAAGCGCACTTGCCCGAAATGTGGTACGCGTTTCTACGATCTTACCAAGGACGAACCGGTTGAATGCATTGAGTGCGGTAACCAGTGGACGCCGGAACCGGTTTTGAAATCGAAACAGCCGCTTCCTTTTGAAGAGGTTGAAAAGAAGAAAGACGACGCTGATTTGGCGGACGACGATCTCGACATTGACGTCGATGCGGTTGATGGCGACGTGTCGCCCGATAATGATGTCGACCTGGGCGGTGACGATGATCTCGGCGTGGCCAGCGGAGAAGATGAACCCGACGATATTTAAGTCGAACTTCGTGCTTGATATATGATGGAGCGCCAGCTAGTGGCGCTCCTCACCAAATAGCCGCCTTGGTTGCGGCATGATGGGGCCTTAGCTCAGCTGGTAGAGCGCTACACTGGCAGTGTAGAGGTCAGGGGTTCGACTCCCCTAGGCTCCACCAGTTTTTCGCTAAAGCTACGGCTGGGAACCCAGCTTGGTGGTTGGCGGATTTGGTCGGCGCACTGGCCAAAACCCTATCCTTGCCCTAAAGGCCACCCCATGCATTTTCTTGACCAAGCCAAAATTTTTATCCGGTCGGGCGCTGGTGGCCCGGGGGCCGTCAGTTTCCGGCGCGAGAAATATGTCCAATATGGTGGTCCCGACGGCGGCAACGGCGGTAAGGGCGGCGACATCATAATTGAGGCTGTTGCTGGTCTGAACACGCTTATTGACTTTCGTTATGCACAGCATTTCAAAGCCATGCGTGGAATTCAGGGCATGGGACGCGACCGGCATGGAGCTTATGGCGACGATCTGGTCATTCAGGTTCCCGTGGGGACACAAGTTCTGGCGGATGACGAAGAACGCAGCCTGTTATTGGATTTGACTGAGGTCGGCCAACGTGTCATTTTCCTTAAAGGTGGTGACGGCGGGCGAGGCAATGCCTCTTATAAAAGCTCTACCAACCGCGCGCCACGGCAACATGGTCCAGGTTGGCCCGGCGAGGAGATGTATGTCTGGCTGAGGCTGAAGCTGCTGGCTGACGCTGGATTGGTCGGGATGCCCAATGCCGGCAAATCGACATTCATCAATCAGGTTTCGAACACCAAGGCGAAAGTCGGTGCATATCCATTCACGACGACCCGTCCCCAATTAGGGGTGGTGGAGCATAAAAGCCGTGAATTTGTCATTGCCGACATTCCGGGCCTGATTGCTGGTGCAGCGGAGGGCGTCGGTATTGGAGACCGCTTTCTTGGGCATATCGAGCGGTGCCAGATATTGATCCATCTGATCGATGCAACGCAAGACGATCCGATTGAAGCCTGGCATATCGTGTGTGAGGAATTGAGCGAATATGGTGCGGGACTTAGTGAAAAACCCCAGATCGTGGCGCTCAACAAGGGCGATTTGCTTGATCCTGAATTGATGGCGGATATTTCAGCCCAATTGCAAGAAGCAGGCGCGCAGGATGTTATCGCTATTTCGGGGGCCACAGGGCAAGGCGTTGATCTTGTGCTTGACCGCGTGCTTGCGGCGTTGCCCGCAAAAAGTGGCCTTGAAGGCGCAAAAGCCGACGGCCTAACCGAGGATGGGACATGGTCGCCGATCTGAATCCTGCTGCCTTTCCTGCAAATATCTGCCCTTTGCTGGTCGTAAAGGTAGGATCGTCGTTGCTGGTGCAGCCCGATGGTGGCGTGCGGCGGGACTGGCTCCAAACTCTGGTCGCAGATATCAGTTTGCGGCATCAGGCGGGGCAACGGATAATTGTCGTAACTTCAGGAGCGATTGCGCTCGGTGCCCGCAGGCTGGCTTTCGATAAAGGTGGGCGTGGAAGCCTGGCTGACGCACAGGCGGCGGCATCGGTCGGGCAGATCATACTATCCGGCATATGGGCCGAATTGTTAAGCGCGCAAGGCTTGGCGGCCGCGCAGATGCTTGTGACATTGGACGATTTGGAAGAGCGGCGCCGCTATCTGAATATTGCAGCAACTCTTGACCGCCTGATCGGTGTTGGTGCAATCCCCGTCATTAACGAAAACGACAGCGTGGCGACGGAAGAAATCCGCTTTGGCGATAATGATCGCTTGGCCGCTCGCGTTGCACAAGCTGCGGGTGCATCAGGCGTCGTTCTGCTTTCCGATGTCGACGGTTTATATGACCGCGCGCCTCATCTTCCGGGTGCGACGCTATTACCGCATGTTGAAAAAATTGATGGGCGCGTTCGCATCATGGTTGCGGAAGGGTCTTCATCGGGAATGGGTTCAGGCGGCATGGCTTCCAAGCTGGATGCAGCCGATATCGCGACGCGTGCGGGCATTGGCCTGACCATTACTTCCGGCTTGCATCCCCATCCACTCGCAACCCTTACGACAGGTGGCCGGGCGACCTATTTTTCCCCACGGGCAGGCGGTTCCGCGCGCAAGGCATGGTTAAGCGGCCGATTGACGGTAAAGGGCCGGATTAGAGTCGATAAGGGTGCGATTAAAGCATTAAAGGCGGGAAGCAGTTTGCTTCCGGCTGGAGCCATTGGTGTTGACGGCGAGTTCAAGCGTGGCGACGTTATCGACATCAGCGCCGATGACGGACTCGCTTTCGCACGAGGGCTTTCGGAATATGATGCCGTCGACGCTGCCCGCATTTGCGGACATAGATCCAGCGAACTGGGCGACATTCTCGGAACGGTTCCGCGCTCTGTCCTCGTCCACCGTGACCAGATGGTTTTGCTTTGAAGACGGTCGCTCTGACCGGTGCCACCGGATTCGTCGGAAGGATAACAGTTGACCGGTTGGTTGCGGCAGGGTGGCAAGTCCGGGCTTTAACCCGCCGTGATCAGGCTAGCAGGCCGGGTGTGATATGGATCAATGGCGCACTGGATAATCCTGAAAGCCTCAGAAAATTGTGCGAAGGCGCTGACGCCGTGTTGCACGTCGCCGGTGTCGTCAATGCACCTGATGCGGAAGGCTTCGAAGCCGGCAATGTGACCGGCACTGCCAATATACTTAGCGCTGCCAAAGAAGCTGGCATCGCGCGGTTTGTCCATGTGTCGTCGCTTGCCGCAAAGCAGCCCCATCTGTCGATGTACGGTGCAAGCAAAATGCGGGCAGAAAATCTGGTTCAAGAAAGCATTTTCGACTGGACTATCATTCGGCCTCCCGGCGTTTACGGACCCGGCGATACCGAAATGCTGGATATGTTTCGTCTCGCGAGCAAAGGTTGGGCATTGTTGCCCCCCCCCGGCCGAATATCGGTGATACATGTTGATGATCTGGCCCGACTGCTGGTCGCGTTGGTGCCTTCTCAACCCGGCGTTTCGTCCCGGATTTTTGAAGACGATGATGGCGTTGTCAACGGTTGGAGCCATGAATCTTTTGCGCGCGCTATCGGTGCTGCAACCGGCAAGCGGCTAAGGGTTTTTCATGCTCCGCGATTTCTGCTGAAAGTGGCAGCATCGGGGGATAGTTTTTTTCGTGGACGAAAAGCCAAGCTGACACGGGACCGGGCGAGTTATCTCTCACATCCCGATTGGACCATTGATGCTGGTGCAAAGCCTCCGTCCGAGTTGTGGGTACCAATGATCGAGACTTTACAGGGGCTGAAAGAAACCACCGACTGGTACAAGGCGCAAGGGTGGCTATAAATTGCCCTCTTGCCGCCTTAATCGGTTGCCATAGCGCGGCAAAACAAAAGGATTTGATATGACCGAGCGTAGCGAAATGTTTGATCGGCTGAAGGGCCTGATCGCACCATTCAATAAAAAGGGTGTTGAAATTTCCGAAGTGACGACCTTTGCGGGTGATCTTGAATGGGATAGCCTCACGGTGATGGACTTTGTTGCCGAGGTTGAGGATGATTTCGATATCGTCATAAGCATGAACTTGCAGGCAGAAATTGAAAATGTCGGCCATCTTGTCGACGCGGTAAAGAAGCTGGCGGATTGATCCCATGACCGACCTGTTTTCAAAATTCGACGCACTGATCGCCCAACGTGAAGGCTTGCTGGCGACAGGTGTGAAAGACCCGTTCAGCCTTGTGATGGAAGAGGTGAAATCACCCACCGTTGCTGTCTGCAATGGCAAGGAAACTATCTTGCTGGGCACCTATAATTATATGGGCATGACCTTCGACGATGATGTCATTGCAGCGGGTAAGAAAGCACTCGAGGAGTTCGGTGCCGGAACCACCGGCAGCCGCGTGCTTAACGGAACGTTTTTTCATCATCGCGATGTCGAACAAGCGCTCAGGGAATTTTACGCGATGGACCATGCGATGGTCTTTTCGACGGGCTATCAGGCAAACCTCGGAATCATAAGCACCATCGCTGGCAAAGGCGATTACATCATTCTCGACATCGACAGCCACGCATCGATCTATGACGGCTGCAAGATGGGCGACGCCGAAATCGTCGCTTTTCGCCATAATGATGTTGAGGCGCTGGAAAAAAGGCTGAAGCGCCTCCCTGCTGAAGCCGGCAAGCTGGTGGTTCTCGAAGGCGTCTATTCAATGCTCGGTGATGTTGCTCCGCTGAAGGAAATGATACGCGTTTCCAAGGAGGCTGGCGCGATGATCCTGGTCGATGAGGCCCATTCAATGGGCTTTATCGGTGAAAACGGGCGCGGCGTGGCCGAAGAGCAGGGCGTGATCGACGATGTCGATTTTGTTATCGGTACTTTCTCCAAATCGGTTGGAACTGTCGGCGGCTTTTGCGTTTCGAACCATCCAAAGTTCGAAATCATGCGCCTTGTCTGCCGTCCTTATGTTTTTACCGCTGCGTTACCGCCAAGCGTGATGGCATCGAGCGCGGCGTCAATCCGCAAGCTGATGCACAATGGCAACAAGCGCGCGCATTTGTGGGAAAATTCACGGACATTACATAAGGGTTTGCGCGATCTTGGTTTCAAACTTGGCACAGAAGAAGCGCAAAGCGCGATTATCGCGGTCATCATGCCCGACCTCGAAAAAGGCGCAGCCATGTGGCAGGCTTTGCTCGAAAACGGCCTTTATGTGAATCTCGCCCGCCCACCTGCAACCCCTGCTGGAATGACATTGCTGCGCTGTTCGCTATGTGCCGAGCATACGAGCGATCAGGTTGCGGACATTCTTGACCGGTTTGAACGGGCAGGGAAAGCGGTCGGGATTATCTGATTATTGCGCTGATGCAGCCTCTAGCGGACAGAACCCTTCAATAGCAGTTTCGGAACCAAAAACAGTGCCGCCACTAAGGGCCATTTTCGCTGCCACGGTTTGATTTCGATTTGCGTTCCCGCATGGCGGTTGATCTTCCATGCCAAATAATCGATCCCGCCTGCGTAGGTGAACGCAGCTTTTGCCAGCCGTGCCACAGTCAGGAACTTTCCATTGCGGCGAAGCGCGGGCCAGCGGTCGCGTTCCTGCATTATCCGGCATTGTGGATCGGCAAGAATGTGCACCTTGTCCCCGCGAATTTCGTTGGCAATCGGCGTATGTAGCAACGCGGCGTGACCGAAACGCGCATAACGGTCAGGGTCGAAATCGACAACTGAGGCGGGCCGGTCGTTGCGCTCGGCCCTCAACTCCGCATCATAGGTCATCCGGAAACCGGTTTGCCATAGGTCAAGTACATCGACCTCGCGCTCGGTAAATGCGAGAGCTGCGTTTAAAAGCGTCGGCGCTGCGCCCGAAATTGCGTTTGCTACCGATATGCAGGCCGCGTTATCTGCCGACCAGACCAACCGAGAGGGTTGGGCGAAACGGGCCCAAACAGATACGGCCGAAGCCGCCGGCCGGTTGAGGTCGTGGAAATCGGCTTCGCTCAACACCGCCACTTTTGCGACCAATCCGTCATGTTGGAACGGGAATACATTTGGCGGTAACCGATGGTTCCATGTTGCCAGCCATTTTCGGGTATAAGCGGCTTCATAACTGGACACTATCAGGTAGAAATCGAGCATCTGACCTTCCAGTTGTTCCGATCTCAGGCATGAACCGTAGAACAAGACCGCGCGCGCTGCGTTCGGATATTGGTGCGCGATATGCGCTGCAAAGGCCTGCACCTGGGGGTGTGCGGGGGTGGCCAATTCATCGGCGACAAGTTGGGTCAAAGAGTGCACGGCACTGCCCTAGCGATTTTCATACAGCTTTGTTAAGTGCGAAGATCAGGCTGCCAGTTTCAGGAATGGCACCGGTGGCGTTGAACGAAGCACAATGGGATTGCCGCGACTGGCTTCGAATACCTCACCATCCAGAACAACGCTGCTGTCGTCGCTGTCGATGCGGATCGTGTCGCCTTCCTGAAAATGCACTCCCGTCATTTTGCGCTGCCCCAATTTACCGCCGAGCGACGCGACGATCATTTTCAACATGGACCAGGGTCTCTGGTCGACCGCCAGAAATTTCATCAGTCCTTTGCGTGCGCCGCCAGCTTGCGCGCCAAGCAGCAATTTATCCAGTGTCGTTACGATCAGAACCGAAAATATACCCTGCAATTCGCCCTGACGGATAAACGATACACTGATCGGCTTCGCACGAGCCGGCAGAAAATCAGCTTTAAACCTGAAAATCGTCGAAAACAGCACTGCCATTGCCGCAAGAAAATGGCTCAGGCCATTAGGCAGGCCGAGCGGATAAATCTTGTTCCGGCAATATAGAATAGTTTCGGCAAGTCCCGCGCCGCCCAGGAACATACCCAACACCGGCCGAGCTCCCTCGCTACCATCGCTCAAGGCGATGAGCTCGCGGACCACAATGTGTTCGGTCAAATCACCTTTGGCGACCTCGACAATGCGGCTTAGGGCCACCAGCGGATCGCCTTCCGCACCGAGGTCGAGCGCGATCAAATTGGTTTTGCCATTGGGCAACACGGCCACCGGTGGCGGCGTTCCTTCGAAATGGCCGCCATGATAGAGCTCGGTGAGCGCGGATTGTACCGTCCCGTCGCCACCATTGACCACCAAAACCTTTGGCTTGACCCGCGCAATCATTTCCAACGCCTTGGCGATCTGGCCGATTTCTTCAACTTCATAATGGAATATGTCTGGATTGCGGGCACAATAGCAGCGTACCGTCGGCAACAGTGATCTGTTTCCGGTGGAATTTGGATTTGAAAGAAGCGCTACAAGTGCCAAACCGGGTCCGTTACAAATATTTCAGGTTGATGGTGATTTTGGTCACACCTGGCCCGGCCTGAAACGCGACCTTGCTGACAGATGGTTTTCCGAGATTCAGGATGCTGATACTCGGGTTATTGGAAAATCCGCCGCCATCCTGGCTTATGTCGGTTTTTCCGTTGCCATTGCGATCATGGCGCACCGCTATACCATATCGGCCTTCGGACGGGACGGGAACGCAGAAATTCATATTGCCGCTGTTGGCGCGGCTTTCAATGCGATGCAGCCACCGGCCCTTGGCCAACCAGGCGTTGCCGGTTGCGGGATAGGATTGAACGCGTATTTTTCCAGCAGATTCTTTGACACCACGCACCACGACGAGCACGGATGGACCTTTATCCGCCGCGCAGCGGGACATATCATTCCCGACTTCCTGACCAGCCACGGCCGTCCCGGCCCCCAAAGCGAGCACGGAAAACGCACATATCATAACAAACTTCATCATCTTCACACTCCTGGAACAGTATTTTTGGGCTGTGTGTTTTCCAGCGCCATCGATATTGCCCCTGAACCTGATACCGTCTATCGAGTGAGTTTGCGGCCAAATTAGGGTAATAGGGCGACCATAAGTTGAAATTTATAACCGCCACGGACCGCTACATCTTTCGATTGGTGATGTTACCCTTGCTGGCGACGCTGGCCATTGCCGCATCGCTGCTGCTGCTTGAAAAAATGTTGAGCCTGTTCGACTTCGTCGCGGCAGAAGGCGGTCCTGTCAGTGTCGTGTGGCGGATGCTTGCGAATCTTATCCCCGAATATCTTTCGCTGGGCATCCCGATTGGCCTGTTATTGGGCGTATTGCTGGCTTTCAGAAAGCTAGCGACCTCTTCAGAACTGGATATTTTTCGGGCCGTAGGGATGAGCTATTTCCGGCTTTTGCGCGTTCCGTTCATGTTCGCCATCACGCTGGCAATAGTGAATTTCGCGATTGTCGGCTTTGTTCAACCCAGTTCGCGTTATTTATACGAAGAATTGCGGTTTGAATTGCGATCCGGCGCTTTCGGCGCGAAAGTGCGGGTCGGCGAATTTAACAATGTTGGCGAAAATTTGACGATGCGGATCGAAGAAAGCCGCGACAATGGCAATCGGCTATCGGGGATGTTTGTCTACGCCAAAAGCAAAAATGGGCAGTCGATTGCCGTATCGGCCGAAAAAGGCCAGTTTTTGAGGACCGATGATCCTGATACTATTTTGCTGCGGTTGGAAAAAGGTACGCTGGTTCACGACGCACCCAATTACCAAACCCCGCGGGTGTTGAGTTTTAGCAGTCACGATGTGCCGATACCATTGCCCAAAATTGAAAGTTTCAGGGCGCGTGGTGGTAAGGATCGGGAATATATTTTTACCGAACTCATGCGGATTGGCAGTGATCCGGGCAAACCCGTGATGGAACGCAATAAAGCCTGGGCCAATTTCCATTTCCGCCTTGTCGAGGTCGCGATGATGCTCTTGTTGCCGTTTCTGGCGGTAGCACTTGCGGTGCCGCCAAAGCGATCCACTTCGGCGTTGGGCGTATTCCTGTCGATCATCATGGTGGTGACCTATCATAAGATCAATGAATATGCCGAAGGTGTCGGCGGAATGGGAGTCGTCGATCCGTTTATTGCGCTTTGGGTTCCGTTCCTGTTTTTCGCGGCGCTGATACTTTGGATGTACCATATCATCGCCGATGTGCCTGGCGGGCAACCGATAGGAGCGCTCGAAATATTCGCAAGCCGTGTCGGTATTTTCTTGCGCAAGACGTTCAATTTCCGAAGAAAATCGCGATTGGCAACCATCGGCATGGCCGAAGCGGAGACGTAATTCATGCATTTTTTTCCGTCCCGCAACATTACGATTTATATGGCAAAGCTTTTTGTCGTGCGTACTTTTGCTGTACTTGCAATGCTTGTTCTGATCTTGATGACGCTGGATCTTCTGGGCGAAAGCGGGAAGATTCTCTCGGTTCCCGGCAACGATCAGGGCGATGTGATGCGCTATGTCATGATGCGTGCGCCACAGATTATTGCGAGATTTTTGCCGTTTTCAGTTTTGCTGGGTACATTGATTGCCTTTGCAACCCTTAGCCAGCATAGCGAAGTAATCGCGATGAAAGCGGCAGGTCTTTCTGCGCATCAGATTTTGGCACCGATGTTTGTGGCAAGTCTGGCAATGGCCGGAATTTCCTTTGCATTTAATGATATTGTCGTCGCGCCCAACACCGCCCGGTTAAAGATTTGGCAGGCCGAAGATTATGGGCCGGTTCCCAAAGACACCGGAATAAAGGCCAATGTCTGGGTTCGTGAAGGTCCGGATTTGATAAATGCGGCGACAGTTACCGGCTCAGGGGCGCAAACACAGCTGGGCGATGTCAGCCTATATTTGCGGACCAATGGCAGCTTGCGTCAGGTGATAAGGGCGCGGGAAGCCCGATACACGGGGGCAGCATGGAAATTGGTCGACGTAACATCCTTCGACGTTGCCACAACAGAAGAACAGAAATTCGATACTCTGACCGTTGGCAGCGACATCAAGCCCGACCGGTTCAACTATGTGAAGGTGGATGGCGATAGCTTGGGTTTCTTTCCGTTGATGAACGCAATTGACGATTTGAAAGCTTCCGGGCGAAGGACTGATAATCTGGAAGGCATATTGTGGCATAAGCTTTCCGGTCCGCTTTCCACATTACTCATGCCATTGTTGGCTGCGGTCGCGGCATTTGGCTTGGCGCGTTCGGGTGCGCTTTTCTTGCGCGCCGTGATCGGCATGGCATTGGGCTTCGCCTATTTCGTTGCGGACAATTTTGCGCTCGCTATGGGGAATCTGGGTGCATATCCGCCGATAATTGCGGCGTGGGGTCCCTTTTTGCTTTTCTTCCTGATTGGGGAAACCGTGCTGGTCCGAACCGAAGAATGAGCATCGCGAAATGAGTGGGCCCATCGAAGATGCGCTGGTTCCGCCTGCGCCTGCCGTCAGCAATAATGAAGTTGCCAAGGGCGCGGGACTGGCCGCTATATCACGGTTAGGCGCGCTGATCGAAGTGATCGCCCAACCCGCTTACACATGGATGTTCGGGCTGACCGGTTATGGCGTCTATGTTGTTTTGTGGGCCGCCATAAACATTCTGGCGAACATCCTCGATCTGGCGATGGGACAGGCTTTGCAACGCATTGTGCCAGCCGACGAAGACGAAGGTCGCCAACATGGGGCTGTAAAATTCGCCCTGGCGACCGGCACCGGACTCGGCATGATTGCGGCATTAGCCATCACCTTGTCTGCAAACTGGCTGGCTGGATTTGTAGCGACCTCACCTGAAGACGCTGGCCAGATTCCACGTTCCATTGCGCTATTTGCGTGGAGTTTGCCGTTGTGGATATTCGTCGAAATTGCGACCGCGGCAGCACGCGCCAAACGCGCCTTTGGTCCCGAAATCCGTTTGCGTATATTTTGGGAACAGGTGGCCCGCCTGCTATTTGCAGCAGGTTTTTTTGTTGCCGGCTATGATCTGTTAGGCCTGTTATTGGGCCATATGCTGTCCCTTGCCGTCACCGCGATTTTGTCAGCGCAGTTGCTGGGACGTTATTACAATCTTCGATTGCTAGTCACAGCCCCATTGACGCCTGTAGTGCGTGGCCTGGTTCTTAAAGCTGGTATCGCAATGTTACCCCCGGCAATCGCGCGCAGGGCGTATAATGATTTGCCGCCGATCTTGCTGAACCTGATGGTGCCCGGTGCGGCGGGTGCAACAGCGGCCGGGCTATACGGCATCGCCCGTAAAATCGCCTCGATTCCCCTTATCGTGCGCCAGTCATTTCTGTATGTTTTGTCGCCGCTGGCTTCATCACAGGCTTCGGTTGATCGTGGCGCTCTGTTGCCAATGTATCGCTTCTCGACCCATATGTCGGTTTTACTCGCGGTGCCCTTGGCAGGTTTTATGATCCTGATTGCTTCGGATATGTTAAGCGGATTTGCTCCAGGCGCTGCTGCTGCTTTGCCGGTGTTGGCGGTTTTGCTCGCGGCGCGCGCGGGCGAGGCAGTAATCGGCCCGGCGACTCCTATTGTGGAGATGATCGGACATCGGGCACTTCCTTTGTTGAATTCGACAATTGGTCTGGCTTTATGGCTTGTGCTCGCCATGTGGCTGGTTCCACTTCACGGCGCGTTGGGGATGGCGATTTCCGTTTCGGTCGCGGTCGTGGTAACCGCGTGGGCGGCGGTGGTCGAATTGCGGATTAGCGACCAGCTCAATCCGTTTGGCAAAGGATTTTTCCGGGCGCTTTTGGCGGGCCTGTCAATCATCGGGCTTTTGTGGGCGGTGGGCGAAGCGCTCACTCCATTCGGCGCCCGTGTCCGTGCAATTTCGCTATTCGTCCTGTTCTGGCCATCCTTGTGGTTCGGATTGCGTTTCGGTTTGGATGAATCTGACAAATCTTCGTTGGGGAAACTTGGCCAGAAGCTCCGGCTCTAATGTCAGGACATATTGACAGAAAGTCCATTCGGAATCAGACAATGGCCATGACAGATATCATCATTCGACCCGTTACAACAAAAGCTGACAAGAAAGCCTTTGTTGACTTACCTTATCGTTTATATGCCCGCGATCCCAATTGGGTGCCGCCGTTGAAGGATGAGGTTTATGGCCTGATTACTCCGGGTAAAAACCCTTGGTTCGAACATGGCGAAGCGGAATTATTTCTGGCCGAAAGGAACGGCCAAATCGTCGGCCGTATTTCGGCGCACATCGACCATCTTGCATTACAGCAGCCGCCGGAACAGGGAATGGGGCCCGGCTGCGGCAATTGGGGTTTGTTTGAAGCCGAAGATGCTGATGTTGCGGCGGCGTTGATTGCGCGGGCGGAGAATGCTTTACGGGCGAAGGGCATGACGCGTTCCCTAGGGCCAATCAGCCTTGCGATGTGGGATGAACCCGGTCTGTTGGTCGAAGGATTTGACGAGCCACCGGTGGTCATGATGGGTTTTAACAGCGCCACATATGCCGATTGGGTTTTGACGGCGGGCTATGTAGCCGTGCAGGATTTGATAACTTACGATTTGCCAATCGACAAAGGCTTGCCCGAACTTGCGAGCCGCATTGTCGCTATGGGCGAACGATCGGATAAAATCCGGATACGACGCGTCGATAAAAGAAATTTCGATGAAGAAGCAGCTCTTCTGATGCGCTTGTTGAATGACGCATGGAGCAATAACTGGGGGTTTGTTCCGCTCACGGATGCCGAAATCGCATATGCCGGCAAAAAGCTGAAGCCCATCGTATATGAAGATCTGATCCGGGTAGCCGAGGTGGATGGTGAGCCTGTGGCGTTCATGATGACGATCCCCGATCTGAACGAAAAATTGCGGGGTTTCGGCGGAAATTTGTGGCCTTTTAACTGGGCCAAGTTGCTGTGGTGGCTGCGAAAGCCGAAAGTCACCACAATGCGAGTGCCGCTTATGGGGGTTACCAAGCGGTTGCAATCCAGCCGTATGGCCAGCCAGTTGGCGTTTATGCTGGTGGAATATATCCGGCGCGATTCGGTCGAGAAATTCGGGGCCGTGCGTGGGGATTTTGGTTGGGTGCTCGCCAGCAACAGCGCCATGCGTTCCGTTGGCGAAGCCGTCGGTGGCACCGTGAACAAGGTTTACCGCATTTACGAAAAGCAACTTTAGAACGGATTTATCCCGGCTTTTGCTTCGCCTTATGCGCCGCGATGTCGGCGTCGAGCGTCGCGATACGGACGCGTTCAGGGGAATCCTTGGGTAGGCCTTTTAACCGCGCGGTTGCCCAAAGGCTGCGACGTTCGGATTCGAGGGCTTTCAGGTAGAGATCGGCCATGTGGATGCCCTAGGCGCTAAAGTTCAGGAGGTAAATGCCGGTGCGCCGATAATCGCGGTTGCAGGCAGGGTGCCATAGATATGCGGGAATAAGGCCCCCCCGCGCGACACCTCCCACTTCACCAGATCGCCCAGCGCCAGAAGGTCAATTTCGGCAATCACCAGTCCTGTCTGTCCGGCAAAATGTTTGTCGAGCGTGGCTTGCAACTGGTCGGCGGCGGACAAATGGATATAGCCATCGGCCAGATCGACTGGCGCGCCATGAAAAACGCCATCGGCCTGAAACTGGGACCATTGGTCGGCCGTGAAAATTTTGAAGGCGGTTTCGGGCATCGGGGGTCCTGCTGGGTAACGGGGGTGGTTGCGTTGTCGGGATGACCCCCTAAACTAAATCCCATGTGCAATCACTACGCAAATAACCCCGACGCGCAGGCGCTTTTGCAGACATGGCGCGAATATATTTCGTGGAGCCTGACCGACACGATCCCACCGCGCGCAGCCGAGCTGGAGGACGAGATTTGGCCCCGGCGCGAAGCAGCCGTGGTGCGGCAGGATATTGCGGCCGGTGGGGCGGTGGTTGATGTGATGACGTGGGGCGTGCCGCTGCCGCTGCCGGGCAAGCGGCCGGGGACGACGGTGACGAAGCACGTCACAAATGTCCGCAATCTTGCCAGCCCCTTCTGGCGGTCGATGCTGACAAAGCCGGAACAGCGCTGCCTTGTGCCCTTCACCCGCTTTGCCGAGCCGAAAATGGGGCAGGGGCGGGCGGAGCACTGGTTTACGGTCACCGACCGCCCGGTTGCCGCCTTTGCCGGGATATGGCGCCTGGTGGGTGGGGCGACGACGGGAGGGGTGTCGTCGCCCGAGGGGAAAAAGATGTTCGCCTTCCTGACCTGCGCGCCTAACCCGCTGGTCGCACCGCTGCATCCCAAAGCGATGCCGGTTATCTTGCACGAGGCGGATTACCATAAGTGGCTGACGGCGGAATGGGACGAAGCCGCGCCGTTGGTCGCCCCGTTTCCGAGTCAGTTGATGACCGCGGATTAACGAGTCCTATTTCTGCATGGTCTCGGTAATTGTTGCGTACAACATGGCAATAGCGAATGCAGACACCATGCCGGTGAACAGGGCGACGAAGGGAATTTGAAATACGTCCATGACAGGCTCCTTGTGTTGTTGAATGAGAGATAGAACCGCCCGCCGTCCGGTTCCTTGATCTGGGTCAAAAAAGAGGCAATTCATTTTAGAGCGGCATTAGCCAAATCTTGACTTCCTCATGCGCAATGTCGGCGCATGAGGAATTCCGCGAAACGACCATTAACCGGCTTACGCGATCTACAGCCGATACTCATGCTCGCCCCTATGCTGAGTGCCGCCATGTTCTGGGGCGTGTGGACCTTGTCCGCACCTGAGGCACAGGCGGCGATAGTCACGGACCGTGAACGCGCATCTTTCACCCTCTGTGGTGAGGGCCCACGCATCAACTGCATCGTCGATGGCGACACTTTATATTATCAGGGCGTCAAGATCCGTATCGCAGATATCGACACACCCGAAACCAACCCGCCCCGCTGCGCGCAAGAGGCCAGTCTTGGCAAGGCCGCGACGCAGAGGTTGTTACAGCTCGCCAATGCGGCCCCATTCACCCTGCAGGGCATCGACCGTGACGAGGACCGCTATGGCCGCAAGCTGCGCGTGCTGACGCGCGGGGGCCAGAGTCTGGGCCGCGTTCTGGTCGATGAAGGCCTCGCCCGCTGGTATCAGGGCGGCCGCCGCCCCTGGTGCTGAGGCTCACCAATTGGGAAAGGGAAAGGATACCTGCGAATTGAACTCGCCGATTTTATAGCTCGCGCCTTCGCAGACCGGCGTCACTTCCTGCGGTGTCAACGTGCCACTCGAGACCAAAGTGGCCTTGCCTTTGCCAGCAGGGGTCAGCGTGATGGTGACCCCGCCCAAATTTGCGCTGCCCGCCTTGTCGATCGGCAGTTCGATGCGGTTTTCCTTGCGTCGGCCGATGCCCGCGCCCCAGTACCACATTTGTACGGATTTGCCGGACATGCCCGAAACCTCTATCTTGCGTGACGCGGGATAGCTGTCGAGTGGCCCGCCGGCCTTGGCACCGGCAACCGGCGGTGGTGCATTGTCCGTCCATCCGATTTGCGGGCTAAGCGGCATGTCGAGCCGAGAATAGCTCAGACCCATATTCCCGCTTTTCGGCCGCCAGGCATTGTCATATTTGCCGTCATCGTCACGATCTTCAAGGCAGATCCAGCGATAATGCCCTTCGCCGGTCGCCCCGCCGAACAATCCATTTTGCCAGCCAATGGAACAATGCCGGTCAACCCCGCCCAGCCCGCGCCAGATCGTGATGGGTGATCCGGCGGCGAGCGGTACCGCCTTTGACAGCGACTTGCCCTTTTCATCGAGCAGGTTGATATCGTCCGTCAGATAGCGCTTTGCAGGCGTGATCGCATATTCCTCTTGCGCGATGATCAATCCCTTGCGCGCCAGCGTCGCGGTGGTCAGATATTCCTGCGCCGCGGTGGTGGGCTTGTTCATTACCAAAGCCCAGCTTTGCACAGGCGCGCCATAGGGTCCGAAAGGCCCGCTCCAGCAATTCTCGTCCGCAACCGCCGCCGCCGGAATGCTCACCAGCAACCCGGACATTATGATTTTCCGCATAGGACTTTCTCCGCTGTTTTGCCGAAGCTACCTAATCTGGTTTTATCCTGCAAGCATCCAACCACCAGCGAGCGCGGCGGCGAACACCTGAAAGATCGCCATCTGGCGGAGATTGCTGGAGAAGGGTTGCTTGCGGGTCTTGTGCCGGAACACCGCGCGGCCGGTGTAAGCGCCGATGGTGCCGCCCAGAAGCGCCCAGGCAAGCAACGTCCCCTCAGACACGCGCCATGTGCCTTCTTCGGCGCGGATCTTGTCGAGGCCGAACAGCATGAATGTCCAGATGTTGACCAGCGCGAAAGCGGCGAGTGCGTTGGGGACGGTGAGGAGGGTAGTGATGTCCATTCGATTATTCCTTAACTCCCCTCTCCCCTTTAGGGGAGAGGATACGAAGCCTTATTGCGAGAGCAATTAGGCGAAGTTGGAGAGGGGAGAGTTCGCGTGCAAACCCCTCAGCTCAAACCTCACCGCCCAACCCCTCTCCGCTGCGACTAGGCGGCAAGCCGCCAAGTCTCGCACCTCTCCCCTGAAGGAGAGAGGGGGCATTAGTTCCCGTAATATGGCTCACACGCAACGCCGTCGTCATCGCGGTCGAGATGCTGGGCGTAACCCGGCTGTCCGCGAAGCAAAGGCGCCTTTCCGGCGGCGCGCCATCGGAGCAATAGCGGTAATAAACCGACTGCTCGGTAAAGCGCATCGCGGTCTTTTCCTCCTCCGACTGGATGGGGAAATTATAGACGGCGATAAAGGTCAGGATCGCCAAAGGGGCAATGGATTTCAGGGTCGAGTCGCGTGCCATCCAAGGAGGATGACAGGGGGTGGTTAAGAGCTACTTACATGTGCGACTTATCAGCACAGATTCACCGACATCTGCGAATAAACACATTAGGATTTGAATCCAAATAGTCTGCAACCTAAAATTTTATGGCCTCCCTGTTCCTGATGGAAAAGAAATGTACCCGTTCCGTCTGCCGTGACCTGATCGGATACAGCGGCAAATTCGTTGGTACCCATTGCAAATGACCCCGAACCAGTTGTCGCACCGCCAAATAAAAAGCGGACTACACCACCTGGGACCTCTTGCTGGCACAACGCGAGATATCTAAGTCCTGACGTGGTTTTAAATGTAAGACCAGCTCGACTTCCGATGCCTGGATTGCCATTTGAGTTCGGTCCCAATGCGATTGATCCTGTCGTAGTGTCTGCTGCATCCCACATTATTGGATCGGCAGAATTGAGCGACAACGAAGAATCGATGGGTCTGTTTGGTGTCACGCTTTCTGCTGTAATTAAGACTAAATCAGCAGTGGAAATCTTGGCTAAGTTGACGGCCTTCATAAAGGCTTCAGCCTCAACTGCCTTTGAAATGGGTTTTTTGGGATTAGCCTCACCGCCCTTGCATCCGGTCATAGCCGCGATGACAAATGCCACATAGAAAAGAACGCGCATATCTGCTCCTTCGTTATGGTTATTGTAGTCATAGCTCTTAGGGCGAGCTGAGGCGAGTCTTTAGAAGCTGACTGGAAAAAGAAGACGGTCGACTTTTGTTTTTTGAAAAATGACACCCTCGCGGATTATTACTATCAGCGGAAATAGGTTCAGATCAAGTTTTCAAATTTCTTGATGGGAACTGTCGGCTATTTCACTCTAGTTTACCGTGGTGCCCATAAACCGCTATTGTCATACTCTGAACATCTAGGTCGTCCAAATGATTGCCATAAGATATCTAATATTGGTCTGGCAATATCGTCGATCGATTCAGTTGACATCGAATCTTCTATCCAAACCTCTGGAAGAATGAGATTCGACCGGTCTGCCATTGCAGCTCCTCGACTATAAAAACGCTCACCTAAAACAAATTCATATTCAGCAACATTTAAAATTGCAGTATTCAGAATAGCTGGCCCGTAAAGATCAAATTTCTTCGCTGCATTTAAAAATTTGCCAACGGACTCTCTAAAAAACGTTGCGATAGTAGTTGAGGGTATCAACTTCCTGTCGCTCATGATTGCGCCACCAGTTCGATAAGCCTCAATTACACCCGTTCGATGAACCTGAGTAAAAGCTCCTACTTCCGAAGACAAATCTCCGTCATGCACGACCAATCCATCAAGGTTGTAAGTACATGACGCACCTCCCCAATCGGAAAACATAAAGTCTGAGAAATGTTCATGTGCTTCGTTCATCGATATCATCTGACGGCCAGTCATCGATGCGATGGGTATAAACTGGATCAAGCAGACCGGGCCATTCCTAATTGGCTTCCAAGTATCGCCATTCGAGGTTGATTCCCATCGTTCCTTCCATGTTGTGCGAGCACGGTCTGCCAATGATGCCGTACGATCAAATGCACCACGCAATTGGGTATACGTCAATTCGCTTGTATGAGTTCCGTTCCTAATCACAAACTTACTGCTTCCATTGGAAGTAAACCGATGCGGACCGTCAAAAGATGCAGGCACACGCAACGATAATGTATAGCCATCTTCACAAAGGATTGATGTAAATTGAATTCCCGATATGCGAGGTTCAATTCCCGATTCAATGATCTGCCCTAATCGTCTAATGGCGTGATCACTCTCCTCATCGGTAATGGGGCAGATAGCGCCAGCTTTTCCGGATTTCTCAAGAATGCCGTAAATTAGGTACCCGCCTTCACAATTGGCAAAAGCGCATACATCTTTCAGAAATTCAGAACGACTTCTCTCGTCTCGGCCAGGCAAAATTTTCTTGAAATCAAGATATTTTGATTCCGCAACGCCGTCGCTAACGAGCTCCTTTATTCCTCTTTCGCTGAGTTCTAGGCGGAATGAATTACTCATTTTCTAATCATTAAGTGATTGCCCGCACCTACTCCGCCGCAACCCCCGCCTGTTCAAACATATCCACGCCATCATTCTCGGCGGCCGGCTCAATGCCGATGATCTTCTTCTTACGGTTGTCGAAGCTGTTCCATACTTGGCCCCAATCGCCGCGGGTGCTGGCCTTGCTGTACTCGGTCGCGCGGGTTTCGAAGAAGTTGGCGTGCTCGACACCGTTCAGCAATGGCGCGAGCCATGGCAGCGGGTGGTCTTCGACCATGTAGATCGCGGGCAGGCCAAGCTGGCCCAGGCGCCAGTCGGCGATGTAGCGGATATAGCGCTTGATTTCTTTCGCGGTCATGCCGGGAACGGGGCCCATTTCGAACGCGAGGTCGATGAAGCTGTCTTCCAGACGGACGACCTTCTGGCAGCAATCGATGATGTCTTCCTTGACGGCCTTGGTCAGGCATCCGCGCTCCGCACAGAATGCGTGGAACAGCTTGGTGATGCCTTCGCAGTGGAGCGATTCATCGCGGACGGACCAGCTGACGATCTGTCCCATGCCCTTCATCTTGTTGAAGCGCGGGAAGTTCATCAGCATGGCAAAGGATGCGAACAGCTGCAGCCCTTCGGTAAAGCCGCCGAACATGGCGAGCGTGCGGGCGATGTCTTCGTCGCTGTCGACGCCAAACTGGTGGATATAATCAACCTTGGCGGCCATTTCCTCATATTCGAGGAAGGCGCTATATTCGCTTTCGGGCATGCCGATGGTGTCGAGCAAGTGGCTGTACGCCGCGATGTGGACGGTTTCCATGTTGGAAAAAGCGGTCAGCATCATCTTGATTTCGGTCGGTTTGAACACGCGGCCGTAATTTTCGTGGTAGCAATTCTGCACCTCGATATCGGCCTGTGTGAAGAAACGGAAGATCTGCGTCAGCAGGTTGCGTTCATGATCGGACAGCTTCTGCGCCCAATCGCGGCAATCCTCACCCAAGGGCACCTCTTCTGGCAACCAGTGGATCTGCTGCTGGCGTTTCCAGAAGTCATAGGCCCATGGATATTCGAAAGGCTTGTAGCTGTTACGGGCTTCTAAAAGTGACATCGGTCGGTTCCTCTTGGCTAATTCTTATATCATAGGGTGCGCTGGGTGCACAATGCCCCGGCGTGGTAGGTGAACAGGCGGCTGGCGAACCGCGGCGACAGTTTTAGCAAGCCGCGGCGCATCACCATTTTCGCAGCAGCAGCGGGCGCGCTGCTCGTGAACTGGTGGATATTTCGGCTATGGTCGAACAGATGCATCGCACCGACATTCAATCCTCCAGTCGCCAACGTCAGCACAAAGCTTTCGGGCGTGTAGGCATTGATATGCCCGATATCGAGCGTGGTCTGCATATTGGCCTCGCTCGTGCGCAGGTTTAGCTCGCACGGCACTTCGAGATAGATCGGGCCTTTGGCAACGCGCGCCAGTTCGACGAGAAAGCCGCGCTCGTCGGGGACATGTTCGAGGACATGGCTGGCGAATACCAGATCGAAGCTGTTGTCGGCATAAGGCAGGCGCACGCCGTCAAAGCTGTCGAGCTGGAGCGCACCTGTGGCGTAGGTACCGCTCAAATTGTTTCCTCGATGTGCCTCGGGGTCTGCAACATCGACGCCGCGATGGTCGTTGCCGATGCCAAGCGCCTTGACCGCGGCAAGGACATCGCCGGTACCGCAGCCGACTTCGAGGACTGAGCCGATATTGGCGGCCTTCGTCCCAAGCAACGTCGCCAGATTGGCTGCCTTGTCTGCCGCCCCTAGTTGCCGCCAGCACAGCATTCGCGCGTCATATTCGCCTTCATAATGGGCATTGTGTTCGCTGACGCGGAATTGCGGTACATCAAAGGCTACGTTCCGGCTCTTGTCGCGCACCGCATTGCTGCGCGCAGCGTCGCTGTTCGGCGCAGTGCTAGCAGGGGCAGCGGCTTGAGTCATGAATTGTGGTTCCTCGGAAGGGTTTTACGGCTCCTGCGTCACGCGAGAGGCGCTTAGTTTATTGGCAGGCCAGACACTCTTCATAATCCGTCTGTTCGCCTGCGGTCAGTTCGATCTTGGGCGCTTCGGCGGTATTGTCCGCTTCGACGCCACCGGCAAAACCGGCGCGCTGGATGCTCTTTGAACGCAGATAATATAGCGACTTCACGCCCAGTTCCCACGCGCGGAAGTGGAGCATGAGCAGGTCCCATTTTTCCACGTCGGCAGGGATATAGAGGTTCAGCGAAGTTGCCTGGTCGATATAAGGCGTGCGGTCGGCGGCGAGTTCGATCAGCCAGCGTTGATCGATTTCGAAGCTGGTCTTGAACGTGTCCTTTTCCTCTGGTGTGAGGAAATCGAGATGCTGAACCGAGCCGCCCTTTTCGAGGATGCTGGTCCAGACGTTCGTGCTGTCCTTGGCCTTCGCCTGAAGCAGCTTTTCGAGATAGGGGTTCTTGACGACGAAGCTGCCCGACAGCGTTTTGTGCGTGTAGATGTTCGCCGGGATCGGTTCGATGCACGCCGATGTGCCGCCGCAGATGATGCTGATCGATGCGGTCGGCGCGATCGCCATCTTGCAGCTGAACCGTTCCATCACGCCCATTTCTTCGGCATCGGGGCAGGCACCGCGTTCGTTGGCGAGCATCATCGATGCCTCGTCCACCTGAGCGCGGATATGCTTGAAGAACTTCATGTTCCAAGATTTGGCGAGCGCGCTTTCAAAGCCGACGCCGCGTGACTGCAGGAAGCTGTGATAGCCCATGACGCCGAGGCCGACCGAGCGTTCGCGCGCGGCAGAGTATTTCGCACGGGCCATTTCATCGGGCGCGCGGTCGATGAAGTCCTGCAACACATTGTCGAGCATGCGCATCACGTCTTCGATGAATTGCTTGTCGACGCTCCACTCATCCCATGTTTCAAGGTTGAGCGAGGAGAGGCAGCAGACCGCGGTGCGGTCATTACCCAGATGGTCGCGACCGGTAGGCAAGGTGATTTCGCTGCACAGGTTGGAGGTCGAAACCTTCAGCCCAAGGTCGCGGTGATGCTTGGGCATCGCGTTGTTCACGGTGTCGGAAAAGATGATATACGGCTCGCCGGTGGCAAGGCGGGTTTCGACCAGCTTCTGGAACAGGCTGCGCGCATCGATGGTGCTGCGCACTTCGCCGGTTTTGGGCGAACGCAGGTTGAATTCGTCGCCCGAGCGGACGGCTTCCATGAATTCGTCGGTCAGCAGCACGCCGTGGTGCAGGTTCAGCGCCTTGCGGTTGAAATCGCCCGATGGTTTGCGGATTTCGAGGAACTCCTCGATTTCAGGGTGCGATACGTCAAGATAGCACGCAGCCGATCCACGACGCAGCGAACCCTGGCTGATGGCGAGGGTGAGGCTGTCCATCACGCGGACGAAGGGAATGATGCCGCTGGTCTTGCCGTTGAGGCCGACAGGTTCGCCAATGCCGCGCACGCTGCCCCAATAGGTGCCGATGCCGCCGCCGCGTGACGCGAGCCAGACATTCTCGTTCCAGGTGTTGACGATGCCTTCGAGGCTGTCGTCCACCGAGTTTAGGTAGCACGAAATCGGCAGGCCACGACCGGTGCCGCCATTCGACAGAACCGGCGTTGCGGGCATGAACCACAATTTCGAGATATAATCATACAGCCGCTGGGCATGGTCCTGATTATCGGCATATGCCGCCGCGACGCGGGCAAACAGATCCTGATAGCTTTCGCCCGGCAACAGATAGCGGTCCTGAAGCGTTTCTTTGCCGAATTCCGTCAGCAACGCGTCGCGCGATGAATCGGTCACGATGTTGAATCGACGCACATCGACAGATTTGCTGGACGCAGGCTTTTTGGCCGCGGCCGCTGGCTTTGCCGTTTCTTCTGCCTTTGCTTCGGTTTCCAATGTTACTTTATCGAGCACATCCGTTGTTCCTGTGTCTATTGCGTCGGCCCCTTGGCCCATATCCCTGAAATCCATCTGACCCTGTTGCTCCATTCCATTTGCGGCACTGTCGCAGCGCGGGAAATACCCACGCGCCAGGCCGGCCCGTTACACTCTGACGAAAACTACGTTCCCGTCTTGTTCGACTCAGGGCACGAAAGCCCTTATTAGCATTATTTGGGCCGCGAAGGGGACTAAATTCGACTTGTCCCCAGCTTATCGACGGAAAAATATTCCCCATCGGCAGAATCATGTCCTGCAGCTTTAAGCACAATCTGTGGTAATGCCCCCCAAGGCCAACCGCTACCTATAGTGCCTTATTCATTTTCAGACGCAAGAGGGTAAATGGTAAATTTACCATTCCATTCGTCGCTATTGTGATTCCGTTCGTCGCACCTCGCATGGTGCCAAAGGGGAGCGACGCGTGGATCCGCTAAGCGTTTTTTCGCGCGCAAGATGGAAAATAGCGGTCGAAAAATATTTCTGCCATTCGGGTCTAATTGGTTGAAACTGGCGGGACCGGCGTTAGGGGCAATGGGGTGTGATCATCGAACGGGGCCCAATCATGACTGTACTCATCCGCCAAAGCGATCTGATCGAAAGCGTCGCCGATGCGTTGCAATATATCAGCTATTTTCATCCCATGGACTATATCCGTGCGCTGGGCGACGCCTATGAATCGGAACAGTCTCCTGCGGCGAAGGATGCCATTGCCCAGATACTGACCAACAGCCGCATGTGCGCCGAAGGGCATAGGCCGATCTGTCAGGATACAGGGATCGTCAATGTGTTTGTCAAATGGGGCATGGATTGCCGCTTAGATGAAAGCTCGAAATCCTTGCAGGACGTGGTCGACGAAGGGGTGCGCCGCGCCTATCTGCATCCCGAAAACAAGCTGCGCGCGTCAGTTTTGGCGGACCCGGCCTTTACCCGTCGCAATACCAAGGACAACACGCCGTGCGTGTTGCACGTCGAAATGGTGACCGGCGGCAAGGTCAGTGTAGATGTCGCGGCAAAAGGCGGCGGCAGCGAGAATAAGTCGAAGTTCAAGATGATGAATCCGTCCGACAATATTGTCGACTGGGTGGTTGAAATGCTGCCCCAGATGGGCGCTGGCTGGTGCCCGCCCGGAATGCTGGGCATCGGCATTGGCGGTACGGCGGAACATTGCGTGCTGCTCGCCAAACAGGCATTGATGGAACCGATCGACATGGGACCCTTGAAAGCACGCGGCCCCCAAAATGATATTGAAGCCATGCGGATCGAGATTTTCGACAAGGTCAACGCACTGGGTATCGGCGCGCAGGGGCTTGGCGGACTGTCGACGATATTGGACGTGAAAATCATGGATGCGCCCTGCCATGCGGCGGGTAAGCCTGTGGCGATGATCCCCAATTGCGCCGCCACCCGCCACGCGCATTTCACGCTTGATGGGTCGGGACCGGCCTATCTGGAAGCGCCTAAGCTTGACGAATGGCCAAAGGTGGACTGGAAACCCGATGCGGCCGCGAAACGCGTCGACCTCGACACGCTGACCGCTGCCGATGTGCAGGGATGGAAACAGGGTGACCGGCTGTTGCTGAACGGCAAGATGCTGACCGGACGCGACGCGGCCCACAAGCGGATTGCCGACATGCTGGCGAAGGGTGAGGAGCTGCCGGTCAGTTTCAAGGGGCGAATGATCTATTATGTGGGCCCCGTTGACCCGGTAGGCGAAGAAATTGTCGGCCCCGCGGGGCCCACCACGGCGACGCGGATGGACAAATTCATGGACATGATGCTGGAACAGGGCCTGCTGGCTTGCGTCGGCAAGGCCGAGCGTGGTCCGGCAGCAACGCAAGCGATTGCCAAGCACAAGAGCGCTTATCTGATGGCGGTGGGCGGTGCGGCCTATCTGGTTGCGCGTGCGATCAAGGGCAGCAAGGTCGTCGGTTTTGAAGATCTCGGCATGGAAGCGATCTACGAATTTGACGTGCAGGATTTCCCGGTGACCGTTGCCGTCGATAGCGAAGGCAACAATGTGCACCAGCTTGCACCAGCGTTGTGGCAGAAGCGGATCAAGGACGAAGGATTATTGGCGGGGGTTTGATTCGTGGACCCCGAAGAATCGAATGCGCTGTTTCAGGATATCCGTTCACTGGCGCTGCGCTACCGCAACGCAACGGGAAAGCCATTGGGTGTCACCGGTGAATTGGCAGAGTTAGCGGCATCGCAGATATTGGGCGTTGAACTTGCGCCTGCACGGACAGCTGGATTCGATGGGTGGTTGGTGCGTGGCGGCGATCGGCTCCGCGTGCAAATCAAAGGGAGGGCAGTCCCTTGGGCAACACGATATGTCGGGCGGTGCCCCGCAATAAAATGCGGTGATCAGTTTGACATTGTTCTTTTGATTTTAGTCGACAACCAAACAATGCAACCCCGTGAAATTTGGGAGGCGGATGAGAAAGACATCGTTGCCCGATTAAGTGTTCCGGGGAGCAGGTCGCGCAATGAACGCCATTCTATGGGCATCAGCCAATTCAAGTCCATTGCAAGACTGATTTGGTCGGACACGCCCTGATCTCAAGCCATTTCGCTCGTTCGCTCTTCTTTTGGCACAAGAGCCAAAATCACAACTCCATTTCTGGACACCTCAAATCGCTCACCCATTTCGGCGCGTTCGACGAATGCGATGGCATCGGCCTCGAGTTCTTCGATTGTAATTTGCGTCCAAACCGTCATCTTTAAAAGATAGGCGGCCAGCAAAAGTGACGCAAGATCCTTGTTTACCGCCCTTGCATCTGCGCGTCGATTTGGGCCTGGATTTCGGGTGGCAGGCCTTGTGGTGCGCCACTGGCTTGTCCGCCACGCGGGGCGCCGCCGCCCTGTTGCTTTTGCATTTCCTGCATCTGGCGCTGCATTGCGTCAACTTCGGCGCGGGATTTAAATTCGAGCAGGTCGACGTCAAAAATCAATTCGCTCCCGCCGGGAATAGCGACTTCGCCGGTTTGGGGATTGCGCTGGTCTTCGGGGCCATAGCCAAGACTTGCCGGAATCCACAGCCGGTATTGTCCGCCGCGCTGCATGATCTTCAGGCCTTCGGAAAATCCGGGAACCACGCCATTTACCGGCAGGGCCGCTTGCGGATTTTGGTCAAAAATCTTCCCGTCTTTCAAACGGCCGGTATATTTTATCAGCACCACATCATTGTCGGTCGGTGATTTGCCTTCACCTGCTTTCAGGATTTTGTAACGCAAACCTGATTCGGTTGTCACGACATCACCAAATTCCTGACGCACATCGCTGGTTCCCCAATATGCCAGACCACCACCGGCCGCCAGCACCAGGGCAACGCCAATCCATAATTTGGTCAATGACCCTTTTTTAATCGGCAAGATGGGAACGGCAGTTACGGTCATTATGAAATTCCTGATCGCTATGGTTTGTGCGCTGACTAGCAGAAAGTGCGTCGGTTTCCAGACACAAAAAAAGCGCCTGTGCGGCGCTTTCCCTGTACCATATTAACAACGCTTATTTCGCGCCGTCACGTTCTTGCTGCTTGCGCTCCATCTTGCGGGCACGACGGACAGCAGCGGCCTTTTCACGGGCGCGCTTTTCCGAAGGCTTTTCGAAATGGCGACGCAGTTTCATTTCGCGATACACGCCTTCACGCTGCAGCTTCTTTTTCAGCGCGCGTAGGGCTTGGTCAACATTGTTATCGCGAACCATGATTTGCATAAAAAACTTCACTCCGAATCGAATCGGCAAAATTGGCGGAAAACAGGCCAAAAATGCGGTAAAAATGAAAAATGCCGCAACACAGCTGCGGCGTATTGAGGCGCGCCTTAGCTTCGCTTTTAAGATAATTCAAGTATAAACAGGCGGAAATGGCTGGACTTGCCCCATTCCCTGTTTCATTTCATCGTATAACGCATTCGGGAATCAAAAGAGAGGATGGACCTATGGCAACGCAGCTAAAGGCAAATAGCAGTTATAGCGAGGCTGAATGGACGGCACGGCAAGAGCTCGCAGCCTGTTACCGCATTTTTGCGATGTTCGGTTGGGATGAACTGGTTTTCAATCACATCACCGTCAAGGTGCCGGATGAGGAAGGCGCCTTCCTTATCAATCCTTATGGGATGCATTTTGGTGAAATCACCGCATCCAGCCTGATTAAAATCGATATCGACGGGAACAAGCTGGATGTCGATAATCCATGGCATGTGAACAAGGCCGGATTTGTCCAGCACAGCCTGTTCCACCGCACATTGCCCGATGCCCATGCCATCATCCACACCCACACGACCGCCACCGTGGCCGTATGTTCACTCGAAGGCGGGTTGCAGCCGGTGAATTTCTATGCCTGCAATTTCATGGGGCAGTTGGCCTATCATGATTTTGAAGGCGTGACGGTACGCGAAGAAGAGGGCGTGCGTCTGGTCGAACATCTGGGTGAAAAGCGCATTTTGATGCTTCGTAATCACGGGCCGGTCGTGATGGGCAAGACCTTGCCTGACGCATTTATCAAATATTGGGCATTGCAGCGTGCGTGCGAACATCAAATGGCGACCATGCAAATGGGCCAACCGATCATGGTATCGCAAGACGTCATCGCTGTGCATCAACGCGACCTTTATATGGCGTCGCCCCCCGGTGGTTCCGGCCGGGTCGAATTTGACGCGATGGTCCGCAAGGTCGACCGGATCGACAAAAGCTGGCGGGATTGAATGACTCTGACCCTCCCCCAGCCCCTCCCGCAAGCGGGAGGGGAGCGCGACACCCTCCCCCGGCCCCTCCCGCAAGCGGGAGGGGAGTTGATGAAATCAATAGTCCCCCTCCCGCTTGCGGGAGGGGTTAGGGGAGGGTAACATGATAATATGCGGCTCTTTCATACCCATCCTTCGGCAGGACCGGCGCTTTGACCAAATTCACCGTTAACGATCGCCCAGTGCAATATAAAATGGACCCGCAAACGCCATTGCTTTGGGCGTTGCGCGATGCATCCAACCTGACCGGGACCAAATATGGGTGCGGCACGGGCGATTGCGGGGCCTGCATATTGGAAATTGACGGCGAAGCGATCCGTTCGTGTCTCGTCACCATAGCCGAGGCCGAGGGCCGGTTTGTCACCACGATTGAAGGCCTGAGCCGCGACCGCAGCCATCCGTTGCAGCAGGCCTTTGTCGCGGGCAATGTCCCGCAGTGCGGTTTTTGCATTACCGGCATCATCATGGCAGCATCTGTGCTTTTGAAAAAGAACAACAATCCGACAGATGAAGAAATCAATGCGGCGATTACCAATTTGTGCCGATGCGGCATCTATCCCCGTTTGCGCGACGCCATCAAGCGCGCAGGCCGCGTGATGCGGGGCGAAGAACGCATAGCCGCCGCGCCGCCGCCGGGGATTACACCCGAAGATGCCGCACGGGCGGTGCCCGCGTTGACCGTGACGGAGTAGGTAGGCGGGTTCTGTAGTATGCGGCGTTGAGGACAGTCCCCAAGGGGACAGTCCCCGTAAAGCGCAACCTAGGGCAGTCCCCAAGGGGACAGTCCCCGTAAAGCGCAACCTTGGGGACTGTCCCCTTACCACGGCGCAGCCTCTGAACACTGTCCGCGTCTAATTCACCCCTCCAGCTCGATATCCCAATAGAGCCAGTCGTGCCATGTTTCATGCAGATGATTTGGCGGGAATGCGCGGCCACGATCTTGCAATTGCCAGCTCGTCGGACGGATCGCAGCCATATTGAGTTGCATATGCGCTTGTTTCGGCGTGCGGCCACCCTTTTTCAGATTGCACGAAAGGCAGGCGGTCGTGACATTTTCCCAACTTGTAATACCGCCCAACCGGCGCGGGACGACATGATCAAAAGTTAGGTTATCGCCCGAACCGCAATATTGGCATTCAAACTTGTCCCGCAGGAACAGGTTGAACCTGGTGAAAGCAGGATATTCCGACGGTTTGACATATTGACGCAGGGCAATGACCGAAGGAATCTTGATGTCGAGGCTCGGGCTGTGGACGTGGCGGTCATAGCTTGAAACGACATCGACCTTATCCAGAAACACCGCCTTAATGGCGGTCTGCCACGGCCAGAGGCTCAGCGGATAATAGCTGAGCGGGGTATAATCTGCATTGAGCACCAGCGATGGGCAATTTTCCGGATGCCTTGCCCTTCCTGCCGCTTCGAACGTTCCGGTATGCAACATAAGTCAGACCTTCTCCCCCTGTTGTCATACATGCTTTAAGCCTAAGAGCGTTACAGCATTTTGACATTTGACAACCTATTTGCACATATTGTGACGTCAAGAGGGCAAAAGCACATAATATGGTATTTCTACCGCGATCAGGAAAAAAGCATCGGGTAAAGACACGAACGCGGTTCGCGCCGAGCCCCAATGGAGCATTGCATCTGGGTCACGCTTTTTCGGCGCTGTGCGCGCATGATTTCGCCCATAGCAATGACGGCGATTTTATTGTGCGGATCGAGGATATCGACGGAACGCGCAGTCGACCGGACCATATCAGCGGTATATTGGCTGATTTGGCCTGGCTTGAATTGAATCCGGATGCGCCGGTGCAATATCAATCCGCCCATATCGGGCGTTATAAATCGGCCTTGGAAAAGCTCGCTGCCCTTGACCTTTTGTATAAATGTACCTGTACCCGCGGAGATATTTCGGCCGCTTTGAAAAATGCGCCGGTGTTGCACGGGCCGGATGGACCGCAATATCCCGGAACATGTCGCAACCTTTCTATCGAAGCGAATAGCGGATTTTGCTGGCGAATGGATATGGGCAAGGCGGTTGCGCTGGTCGGTCCATTGCGATGGAATGATCTGGTGGCGGGGGATCAGTTTGCCGACCCGGTGCAATTTGGCGATGTCATTTTGTGGCGGAAAGACGCGCCGGCGTCCTATCATCTGGCGGCTACCGTTGATGATGCGTTGGATGGCATCACCCATGTCGTGCGCGGACGCGACCTATTTGCGTACACAGGCATTCACCGCCTGTTGCAGGCTCTGTTGGATTTTCCAGAGCCGGTTTACTGGCATCACCCGCTCATTCTCGACGGTGAAGGCCAGAAACTTTCGAAAAGCAAATCAGCCCCGGCTCTATCAATTCAAAGGCTTGCAGGAGGCGACGGGCGACATCTTATCAATAATTTGCGGCAGGGGGTTCTGCCCCTTGGCATTTCGCTGTCCGATACCTAAATAAGCTTCAGCCGAGTCAACAAAATAAGGTTTTCGAACAATGACTATAGTATTGGTGCTCCTTATTATCGGTGGTGCAGGTGCTGTAGCATTTGCGTTAATCCGCGGGTTACATGCGTTTGCAAATATGCGGCCGACGGAACTGGACAAAGACGGCATCCCGCAATCACTCGCCCTGCAAAACAAGATGATGTTTTCGCGCGTCAAATGGCAGGCCATTACTGTGATGCTGGTGGTTGTTCTGCTGCTCGTGGCTGGCTCGCAATAAGCGAGTGCGGCTCTCTTCATGGTAAAGTTGAACAAAATATACACGCGAACAGGCGACGACGGCACCACTGGTCTTGTCGATGGCTCACGCGTTGCCAAATCTGATCCCCGGCTTCACGCCATTGGGGAAATCGATGAAGCCAACAGCGCCTTGGGTTTGGCCATTTATGTGTTGGCGGCCGATGACGGCGCAACGGATCTGGTTGCGGGTCTGCGCCGGATCCAGAACGACCTTTTTGATCTGGGCGCAGATGTTGCCACGCCGGGGCAGACTTTTGAACCGTCCCCGATGGAACTGAGGATTGTATCAGATCAGGTTGACTGGCTTGAATCGGCGATCGACGCCGCCAATGCTCAGCTTTCACCCCTGACGAGTTTTATTCTACCGGGCGGGAGCCACGCCGCCGCCCAAATGCATATGGCGCGAACGATTTCGCGCCGCGCCGAACGTGCGCTGGTCGCTGCGGCCCAATCGGTCAGCATCAACCCGCTCGCCATTCAGTATTTGAACCGCCTTTCCGACTATCTGTTTGTCCTGTGCCGCCTTGTAAACCTAACACGGGGTGGCGATATTCTATGGGTGCCGGGCGGATCGCGGTGACGGGACGTTTAAAGGACCGGTTTTTTGCAACGCGCAAATTAACACTGGATCTGGTCGCTCCGCTTTCGGACGCCGATGCAACGGTTCAGTCCATGCCAGACGCCTCTCCGGCTAAATGGCACTTGGCGCACGTCACGTGGTTTCTGGAAAGCTTCATTCTTCGGGACCATGTCGCAGGATACAAGCCATTTGACGATGATTTCGCTTTTCTTTTCAATAGCTATTATGAAGCGGAAGGTGCGCGTCATTCCAGAACCGCACGTGGATTGATAACGCGCCCCACGCTTGGTCAGATACGGGATTATCGAAATCATGTGGAAACCGCGATTGAAGCGCATTGGCACGCGCTTCCCGAAACCGCATTGACCTTAATTGAACTCGGTATTCAGCATGAACAGCAGCATCAGGAACTGCTGCTGACAGATATTCTACATCTGTTTGCCCAAAACCCGACATGCCCCGCCTATTGGCCCGAAGCTATCTTGCGGCCTGTGTCTGTTGCATCATCCGAAATGGCGTCCTGGATTGCCGGGCCGACCGGACTGTTGGCGATGGGCCATGACGGTTGCGGCTTTGCTTTCGATTGTGAAGGTCCACGTCACGAGATTTTTTTGCAACCTTTCGTGCTTTCGTCACGAACTGTGACCAATGGAGAATGGATGCAGTTTATGAACGATAATGGATATGGCGAGCCTCACCATTGGCTATCGGATGGGTGGTCATGGGTCCAGCAAGCAGGCATTGCCGCGCCTTTATATTGGCAGCAGGATAATGACGGACAGTGGTTATCCTTCGGGTTGGATGGTTTGCGCGGCGTCGACCCGAACGCGCCTGTTACACATATCAGCCTGTATGAAGCAGATGCTTATGCGAGCTGGGCCGGTGCACGTCTTCCGACCGAAGCCGAATGGGAAGTGTTAGCATCAACGGATGCTGCGGACGGCGGGCATCAGCTTGATATGGCAGGTCCGGTGCGCCCAAAGGCAACGGATGACCGCGCATTTTTTGGCAATGTGTGGCAGTGGACAGGCAGCGCGTATCGTCCATATCCCGGTTTTTGCGCCGCCGAAGGTGCTGTCGGCGAATATAACGGAAAGTTCATGAGCGGACAGTTTGTCCTGCGCGGTGGCAGTTGTGCTACGCCCAGAGGTCATGTTCGGGCAAGTTACCGAAACTTCTTTTACCCCAACCAGCGTTGGCAATTCACCGGACTCAGGTTGGCTAAAGATGCCTGAAACCGCGTTGCTTTTGGATGCCGACCCGCAGTTTTTGGCCGATGTCCTCTCGGGCTTGCGCGGTCCACGCCGTGCTATTCCGGCTCGCTGGTTCTATGACGAGCGAGGATCAGAGCTTTTTGACGAAATTACGCGGCTGCCGGAATATTATCCGACGCGCACGGAAACGTCATTGCTCGAAAATTGCCGGGATGAATTTGCAGCGCATATCTCGCAGGGTTCTGCCGTTATAGAATTTGGTGCGGGCAGTGCGACAAAAACCCCTTTATTGTTAGAGGCCATAAATCCTGCAATTTATGTTCCTATCGATATTTCAGGGGATTATCTAAGGAGTTCGGCGTCAACGCTGCAATCGCGCTTTCCGGACTTGAATATTCTGCCGGTCGAAGCTGACTTTACGCAGCCCATGGCTTTGCCCGAAAACATCGAAGCTATGGATCTCGTCGGATTTTTCCCGGGTTCGACAATTGGTAATTTCGTTCCCCGCAGTGGCGTGGATCTGCTTCGACACATGCGCGGCATTTTGGGAGAAGGCGCAAAGCTGGTCATTGGTTTTGACCGGATAAAATCAGAAGATATACTAATACCGGCATATGATGATGCCGCCGGAGTTACGGCTGCGTTCAACCTCAACCTGCTGCATCGCATCAATAGGGAGCTTGATGGTGATATTCCCGTCGACGCATTTTTGCATGAAATAAGGTGGAATGATCAGGAGGCCCGGATCGAAATGCACTTGCGCTGCGGTCGGGATGTGCGTTTTATGGTAGCTGGATTTGAATATTCGATGTGCCAGGGCGACGCTATTCACACCGAAAACAGCCATAAATATGACCTACGCAGCCTGCGGATGCTTCTTCGATCGGGTTGCTGGACATCCATTGCTGAATATTCGGACCCGCAAAACTGGTTTACGGTGGTCCTTGCCGAAGCCACCCCGATTCAAACGGCGCCCTAGGTTCGGTTCTTAGCGTTTGCGGCCGCACGGACCAATGCTGTCGAGAATATAATTATAGTCTGCCTGCACCCTTGCCATATCGCCGCTATCTGCCGTTTCCACCATGTCGGGCGCAATTGACCGGGGCAATTCGCAGGCCAGACGATACCAAAGCAACGTAAATTTGGCCGGCGCTGTTGCCGATTCGTCGATCACCTCGGCCGTCGAAACCGCCCAAAGTTTCATTTCGCCCGGCCGGCTAAGTACGGAAAGCGACAGTGGCTGATCTTTCACCGTTTTCAGGAAAATCTGCGTTTCGCCTTCACCTATTACGGTTCCGGCGCTGTAAAATGCGCTCGTGATACCTGCTATCTTCGCCGGAGCATCCAATTGGACCGCCTCCTTTGTGATGGTTCGGACCAGAATATCGTTCGCAGGGCTCCATTGAATAAGGGCGTTCGGTCGCGATAGCCGTATTTCACCGGGACGGCCGGCAACCGGGCTGCCCAATAAAAACAGCCGTTGTTTTTTCAACTTCGGTATCTTCCCCTTTGCATCTTTAGGAACATCGAGAAGAAATCGCACCCGTGGATTTACGCCTTCCTGTCCGCGAATCAGGGCCAGAATGTCAGCCTCGATCAGCATCCGTTGTAGATTTTCAGGAACGCCAACCGCCTGTTCGGGAGGAATCTTTCGTAAATTTTTAATGTTAGCATCGAGGATTAAGGGAGAAATGACCACCAAATCGGCGACATCAGCATAGCTGGCGGAATCGGCTTGTACCGCAAGCGATGAGGGAACGCCCACATTGGTCTGGGCATTGATAACGCCGCTAAAACCTAGCAAAATGGCGGCAAATGCCGTTTTCAGCACAGTGACTTTCATTCAAATTCCTTTTCGGACACCCGCAATTGTCGCAGCTTTGGTCTATATCTGTTCTGTGCCATAAGAAAGCGCTGTTCATGAATTGCGTATGAATCGCAGAATCCGTGTTGCTAGCCCTGATAGGCTTGGCTAAAGCTTGGAGGAATCGAAGTTAAAAAAATAATGTTTTCGATTTCGCGGGGGTATATCGGGCGCATCTTCAAATAGTGCGGCCATATGCTTTTTTGTTTTGAAGGTAGGAGAGTTGTTTCCGCATGGCATATGCTGATCAAGATGGGATGAGCACGAACCGTTTGGTTTCGGTCATCATTGTTGTCCTTCTTCACGCGTTCCTCGGTTATGCCTTGGTGACTGGCCTCGCTTATGATGCGGTCCTGTCGATCAAGGAGAAAATGACCGTGGTTGATGTGAAAGAAGAAGAGCCACCAGAAGAAGAAGAGCCGCCACCAGAGCCGGAGAAGCAGATCGAGCCTCCCGTGGTGTCGCCGCCACCAATGGTGGTTACCGTTACGCCTCCGCCAACTGTGCGGACCGTCGATACACCGCCGCCTGCCGCCCCGATCGTTCCGACTGCAGCTCCGCCTGCACCGTCGGCACCGCCTCCGCCTCCGCCCGCAGGGCCTACCGCGGCAGCAAAGGCTAAGGGCAATCCGAGCAACTGGGCCAACACGAATGACTACCCATCACGCGCACTGCAGCAGGAGCGGGAAGGTACAACGGGGTTCCGCGTTACCATTGATACAAATGGCCGTGTGATTGATTGCCAGATTACGCAATCAAGCGGTCATGCGGATCTTGACGCGGCAACATGCACGAACGTCAAGAGACGGGCTCGGTTTGAGCCTGCCGTGCAGAATGGCCAACCGGTTCAAGGTAGCTATTCGAACCGTGTCCGGTGGCAAATTCCAAAGTAATTTTCAAAGCTCGGCAAGGGGGAGCCTTCGCGCCGGGTATTTTGCTAGCAACTAAAATTTTCTGAGAGGTAGTTAAAATGTCGATTTTGTTTTTGACCGCGGCCGGTGCCGCAAACGCAGAGGCCGCTGCCCAGTTTGGCCTCATCCCCGCCCTTAAAGAAGGTGGACCGATCTCCATCGCAATTTTCTCGGTCATGGTTATCATGTCCGTATTCTCCTTCTACATCATGTTCACAAAATTGTTCGAGCAACAAAAAGTGCTAAATCAGGCCAAGCAAGTGCGTGCGCAATTCTGGCGTGCTGCTACTTTGGAAGAAGGCGCTGCCAAACTTGAAAAGGACAGCGCATTCCGTCAAGTCGTCGACGACGGTATTTCGGCCCAAAAGCAGCATAGCCTTTTGACTGACCCGGTCGAAGCACATGACTGGCTGCACGGCGCGATGGCCCGTTCGGAAGAAGCGATCAACAACAAGCTTGCAGGTGGCTTGCCATTCTTGGCAACCGTTGGCGCGACGGCACCGTTTGTGGGTCTGCTCGGCACGGTTATCGGTATTTATTCGGCGCTGATTAAAATCGGTATCGCTGGTCAGGCCGACATCGGCAAGATCGCTGGTCCTGTTGGTGAAGCCTTGATCATGACCGCAATTGGTCTGTTTGTTGCTGTGCCTGCCGTTCTCGCTTACAACTGGCTGCAAGCTCGTAATAAATCGATCGCCCGTAGCCTTTCGACATTCTCGAACGATGTGCTTGGTTACATCTCTTCGGGCGGTGCTTTGAAACCAGCCGCTCCTGCTGCACCGATGCAAGCTGGCAAGCCTGCTGCTGGCGCAGTCAAGAAGTAAGATTGGGTGAGGGCTGTGCTACGGCGCAGCCCGTTTGCCGGTTTTACCGGCTCTCGATTTTGACCCAATTTAGTTAGAGAGGATTGGCCAATGGCAATCAGTTCAGGAGGCGGCGGCAATGAAACGCCAATGTCTGACATCAACACGACGCCACTTGTGGACGTTATGCTGGTGCTCCTCATCGTGTTCCTTATCGCAATTCCGGTCGCCATTCAGACGGTGAAGATGGATATTCCGGTCGTGAAGTTCGAACCTACAAAAGCAAAACGTGAAAACGTGTTGCTGTCGGTGACGACCACCGACGCGGGTGGGCGCGATCCAGGTGACCCCGCTTATGAGGGTGCTAACCCGAATGGCGAATGCCGCATTTACTGGAACGTCACACCGGTAGATTCGACCGAGTTGGTAGATCGTGCTGCAGAGCATTTGAAAAACGAATTCGAAAAGCTGGGTGGTAAAGCTGCCGCCGACGCTGGCTTGATCGAACCGGACATGCTGCCCGAGGCGCATATTCGTGGTGATATCAACACACCTTATCGGTGCATCGGTGGTGCAATTTACACCATGCAGATGGCGGGTTTTGCGCGTGTTGGCTTCATTTCATCGCCGTTCGAAAATGCGAATGTGCAGTAATAATATTAAGGAGCAATCATCATGGCAATGAGTGGCGGTAAAGATGATGGCGAGCCGATGATGGAAATGAACACGACGCCGTTGATCGACGTCATGCTCGTTCTTCTCATCATGCTTATGATCACCATCCCCCCGGTTTCGCACGCCGTAAACATTGACCTTCCGGTCAACGATCCTAATGCGCTTCCACCGGAAATTCCGATCGATCCGGTGATCAACAAGATCATCATTCTTCCGGACAGCACGATTCAGTGGAATGGCACGCCGGTAACATTGCAGCAGATGGAACAGTTTCTGGTCCGGACGACTTCGATGAATCCGGAGCCCGAGCTTCAGTTCCAGCCCGCGCCGACGGCACCTTATGACACGGTGGATAAAGCCTTGGTTGCGGTGAAGCGGAGCGGAATTACCAAATTCGGTTTTGTCGGCAACGAACAATATCGCGTCTTTGGCAAGGCAGCGCGCGAGGGCCGGTAGCCCTCCGTTCTAAAGCATAATCGACACAGAAGGGCGGTACCGAAAGGTGCCGCCTTTTTCGTTGGTGGGCATAGGCAAATTAATGTCGGTGAACCAACCCCAATATCCGATTTGCAGCGCAAAGGGGGTGCGTGACCGATGCAGGGTCGGATCAGAATGCCGGGCTGTTACAGAGGGTCCGCAGAGTAAGATATCTACAGGTTCAAAGAACAAGTGACATTATCAGGCCGAAATGCGCTGTTCCAAATCAAATCCTACTTTGCAAGCAGTCGTAAGCGAAAGCGCAAAAAAGGCCCGGCGGTCCCCCAACCACCGGGCCTTCAGCTATGATCGGATGCGTTCGATCAGTAGCTGTAATACATGTCGAACTCGACCGGCGAAGGCGTCATTTCCCAACGGGCAACGTCTTCCATCTTGAGGTCGATATAGGAGTCAATCTGATCCTTTGTGAACACATCACCCTTGAGCAGATAGTCATGGTCAGCCGCGAGGCATTCCAACGCTTCACGCAATGATCCGCAAACGGTCGGAACTTCCGCAAGCTCTGCTGGTGGCAGGTCATACAGGTTCTTGTCCATGGCTTCGCCTGGGTGGATCTTGTTCTGGATGCCGTCGAGGCCAGCCATGAACAAAGCCGCATAAGCGAGATAGGGGTTGGCCATCGCGTCGGGGAAGCGCACTTCAACGCGCTTGGCCTTTGCGCCTGCGCCATAAGGAATGCGGCATGATGCCGAACGGTTGCGCGCCGAATAAGCGAGCAGAACGGGTGCTTCATAACCCGGGACCAAACGCTTGTAGCTGTTGGTCGTCGGGTTGGTGAAAGCATTTACCGACTTTGCATGCTTGATAATGCCACCGATGAAATAGAGGCACATTTCCGATAGACCGGCATAACCGTCACCTGCAAACAATGGCGTCTTGCCGTTCCAGATCGACAGGTGGGTGTGCATACCCGAACCATTGTCTTCCTTGATCGGCTTCGGCATGAACGTCGCGGTCTTGCCATAGGCATGGGCTACCTGATGCACGACATATTTGTAAATCTGCATCCGGTCGGCGGTTTGCGTCAGTGTGCCGAAGGTCAGGCCAAGCTCATGCTGCGCGGCTGCCACTTCATGGTGGTGCTTGTCACACGGCAGGCCCATTTCGAGCATGGTCGAAACCATCTCGCCACGGATATCCATGCAGCTGTCAACAGGAGCGACAGGGAAGTAACCACCCTTGGCGCGCGGCCGATGACCCATGTTACCACTGTCATATTTGGTGCCGCTGTTGGTCGGAAGTTCGATATCGTCGATCTTGTAATAAGACGTGTTGTAGCTGTTTTCGAAGCGCACATCGTCGAACATGAAGAATTCGGCTTCAGGACCGACATAGACGGTGTCGCCAATGCCTGTGGTCTTCAGATAGGCTTCGGCGCGCTTCGCGGTTGAACGCGGGTCGCGGCTGTAAAGCTCGCCAGTCGACGGCTCGACGATGTCGCAGAAGATAACGAGCATCGGTGTCGCTGAAAATGGGTCGACATAAACCGCATCGAGATCAGGCTTTAGGATCATGTCAGATTCATTGATCGCCTTCCAGCCTTCGATCGAAGAGCCATCAAACATCAAACCATCTTCGAGCTCGTCTTCGCCGATAACACCCGAGCACATGGTCAGATGCTGCCATTTGCCCTTTGGATCGGTAAAGCGGACATCAACCCACTCGATCTCTTCATCCTTGATACGCTTGATAATATCTTTGGCGCTCGTGCCCATGATGATTTCCTTCTTTGACTTGTCTTTCTTGGATGGCTTTGACTTTTTAGACGGCATCGTTGTCGCGCTCGCCGGTACGGATGCGAAGTGCGGTTTCGACAGGGATGACGAAAATCTTGCCGTCGCCAATGCGGCCTGTCTGGGCGGCGGCGGCGATGGCTTCGACCACGCGGTCAGCCAATCCATCTTCAACCACAACTTCCAATTTCACCTTGGGTAAAAAGTCGACAACATATTCGGCACCACGATAGAGTTCCGTGTGGCCTTTCTGGCGGCCAAAGCCCTTGGCTTCGGTGACCGTAATTCCCGACACGCCGACCTCGTGCAAAGCTTCTTTCACTTCGTCGAGTTTGAATGGCTTGATGATCGCTTCGATCTTTTTCATGGTTTTCCCCTGTATGGCGCGGCGATTTCGGAAATCCGCGCTCTCGGATTATGACATTTCTTTATCAAGTATCGTGCCAGTTGAAATACGCGAATTTGCGGGATTTGCAGGGTAATTCGGCGGGTTTCTCTGCTTAAAAAATAGGCAATTGTGTGATTTGTGGGCAGCATGTTTTTTGGGTCGAACTGCGTTTGTTGACTCGGCTGAAGCTTCGGAACGAAAAAAGGGGTGTTGGTCGGGCGCGAAAAAGCCGCCCTTTCCGTGGAGGAAAGAGCGGCTTTTCTATTTCATTGCGCCGGTTCGCCTTTGGCTTCCTGCCGCCTTTGGGAGGAGGAGAGAGGGCGGCAGGTGCACGTTAGCGCACCGGCACAATATTCAAGCGGTGCTTACGCAGCCTTCTTGAAAAACTCGGTCGTTGCCGCGATGCGGTTCGAAATTGGCTGGAACATGTCGCTTACCAACTTGACCATTGCTTCGGTGTTCTTCGAACCCTGGGCAACTGCAGTGTCAAAGCCCTTGCGAGCCAATTCACCTTGCAACTTGACGAAATCGGTTGGCGACTTGACTGCGGTCAATTCCTTGACGGCAACCTGTACTTCTTCGAAGTTCTTCTTGGCATAATCCATGTTGGTTTTGCCCATGTCCTGAGCGCCCTTGGCAACAATCTTGCCGGCTTCGATCATGGCTTCAACATTGGCCTTGTTGAATTCAACGGCATCAGCAGCCATCTTCTTGCCTTTTTCAGCAGCTTCGGTTGCCTTTTCACGGATGTCTGCGAAGAATTCAGTCGCTTTTTCAGTGGTAGCTTTAACGGTATCGGTCATTTTTGTTACTCCTTGAGCAATCGGGGTTGTTTCAACAGAAACGATCTTTGTAACCAAAGTCTCGGGCTTGGCTGCCGCAACCGGTGCAGGCTTTTCAGCTTGAACCTTAGCAGCAACAGGAGCAACTTTGGCAGGCGTAGCTTTTGGAGCCGCGGGTTTCGCAGGTTTGGAAGTCACGGGGGTAGTTGCCTTGCTGGCCATAATGGGCACCATTTCTGTTGTGTTGCACTGCACAATAATGAGTCGCGTGCGCTATGTCAACAAAAAATGTTGCACTGCACAATAATGGGAAATGGGGGTCAAAGATAAGGGGACAGTCCCTGGAGGGACAGTCCCCGTTGTTGCGCTATCCGGGGACTGTCCCTCCAGGGACTGTCCCTAACAGCTCGGAATAAAATTATGCCGCCAAAGTCAGCTTTTCAAACCGGTCGAAATGGTAATCGGCGGAACCGAACTGGCCTTCGATCATTGTGGCGCGTTTGAAATAATGGCCGATCGCCAGTTCCTGCGTTATGCCGATACCGCCATGCGTCTGGATGGCGTTCTGGCCAACAAAATTGGCGGCCCGCGATACCTTTGCCTTGCAGGCGGATACCGCCGCCATGCGTTCTGCGGCAGGCAATTCGAGCTTCAATGTCGCCATGGTCGTCATGGATTTGCTCTGTTCAACTTCCATGAACATATCGACCATGCGGTGCTGCAGCACCTGGAAGCGCGAGATGGGTTGGCCAAACTGGTTCCGCTGGCGCGCATATTCCAGCGTGCCCTGATGCAGCTTGAATGTGACGCCGCAGGCTTCGGCGCAGACCGATACCGTTGCTTCGTCGACAATCTGTTCGATCAGCGGAAGGCCAGCACCTTCGCCACCGAGCAGAGCGTCGCCGGGGATGGCGACATTTTCGAAATAGACTTCGGATGCCTGGAAACCGTCCACCGTCGGATAATCGCGGCGCACAATTCCGGGCAGATTGGCGTCGATCAGGAACAGCGAAACGCCAGCGGCTTCGCTGCCCGATCCGCCGGTGCGGGCGGTCACCAGCAGGTGGCTCGCCCAAGGTGCAGCATAAACCACGCCCTTATGGCCGTTCAGAGCATAGCCTGCGCCATCCTTCTTGGCGGTGGTCCGCAAATTGGCGAGATTATAGCGGCCCTGCGGTTCGGCATAGGCAAAGGCAATCACGACGTTGCCGCCAATGATTTCGGGAATAACCGCATCGGCAATAGCGCCACCGACCGCTTTCAGCGCACCGCCGCCCAGAACGACCGTCTGCAAATAGGGTTCGATCGCAATGACCTTGCCCAATTCTTCCATGATCAGTGCGTTTTCGAGATGTCCGCCACCCAGACCGCCATGATCTTCGCTAAAGGAAGCGCCCAACATGCCCAGATCCTGCGCGAGCGCCTTCCAGATTCCGGCATCGCGTCCCGTGGCGCTGGCAATCATCTTGCCGCGGCTGTCGAAATCATAGGTGTCGGCCAGAAACCGGCTGAGTGTCTCGCGGATCATATCCTGCGTTTCGGTGTAGCTGAAATCCATTACCTCGCCTCTCTTACAGCTTATTTTGTCATTCCCGCGAATGCGGGAATCCATGATCTGACCGGTGTGCTTGCCCCGAGACCTCAGGCCATGGACCCCCGATCAGGTCGGGGGTGACAAAGTTTTTTGATTTAGATGTTTACTTAAATCCCCAACACCATCTTGGCGATGATGTTCCGCTGGATCTCGTTCGATCCGCCGTAAATCGTCGTCTTGCGCGTGTTGAAATAGGTCGGCGCCGCGCGGTGTGCGTAATCGGGGCCGATGGGGTGTTCATTGTCGCCTTCGCCAAATCCGCGGAAATAGGGCGCGCCATAATGGCCAACTGCTTCCAGCGCGAGTTCGGTGATACGCTGCTGGATTTCCGAACCCTTGATCTTCAGCAAGCTTGATTCAGGACCAGGGCCTTTGCCCGCGGCTTCACCAGCGAGGCTGCGCAATTCGGTGAATTCCAGCGCGGTCAGGTCGATTTCAAGCTCCGAAATCTTGCGCTTGAAAAAGGCATTGGCCAGCAATGGCTTGTCGCCGTCCATTTCGGTTCGGGCGATCTGCTTGATCTTTTCAACGCCGCGCTTTGAACGGGCAACAGCCGCAATGCCGGTGCGTTCATGGGCGAGCAGGAATTTGGCGCAGGTCCAACCCTTATTCTCTTCATAAATACGCTGATCGACGGGAACGCGGACGTCTTCGAGCCAGACTTCATTGACTTCATGTTCGCCGCCCAGCGTGATGATCGGGCGGACGGTGACGCCCGGCGATTTCATGTCGATTAACAGGAAGCTGATGCCTTCCTGCTGCTTCGCATCGGGATCGGTGCGAACAAGGAAGAAGCCCCAGTCGGCATGCTGCGCCATGGTGGTCCAGGTTTTCTGGCCATTGACGACATAGTGGTCGCCATCACGCACAGCTTTTGTGCGCAGCGAAGCAAGGTCGGAACCGGAGCCGGGTTCGGAATAACCCTGACACCACCAGTCATCGCCCGACAGGATGCCGGGAAGGAAGCGTGCCTTTTGCTCGGGCGTGCCGAAGGTGTAGATAACAGGGCCAACCATCGACAGGCCAAAGGGCATGGTGCCGACACAATCGGCAGCCGCCAGTTCTTCGGACCAGATGAAACGCTGCGTCGCGGTCCAGCCGGTGCCGCCATATTCGACCGGCCATGCAGGGGCGATCCAGCCTTTTTTCGCAAGTATGCGGTGCCAGGACAGGAAATCTTCTTTCGAAAGATCATGGCCTTCATCCTGCACGGAGCGCAGGTTTTCGGGGTAATTTTCGGCGATGAAGCTACGTACTTCCTGCTGGAAGGCGATTTCTTCGGGACTGAATTCCAATTGCATGGCGACTCTCCTCTGAAGCGTGTGAGCGTTGTTACCGAACGTTTACGTAAACGTCAACTTGTCGTTTGCGGAAAACATCGTTTTTTGTTCGCTTTTCGGATTGCGCTTTGCATTCAAAAACGGGCAGGGATATAGGTACCGCAAAGGGGTCGCACCACATTTTCTGTTTTTGGGCACAACACAGGATTGCCCGTACCGGAGGGAAAGCGATGCGACTTATTATTTCCACTTTATTGGCGGGTGCCATGCTGACAACAGCGGTTCCTGCACTCGCAAAAGAAGACAAGTCTTCGGCCAAAAAGGCGCAGGACAAGAATATGACCGAAATTCCGGTCTGCACCCGCAAGTTGGGCACCGTCGCTATAACCGAACCGGAAACGCAATGGTGGAACGAACTGGGGCTGTCCAACCCGGAAGCGGTCATCAAATTCTTTGTTCAAAAATCGGGCTGCTTTTCACTTGTTGATCGCGGCGGCGGCCTTGCTGCCCGTGCGGTCGAGCGCGCCCTGGGCGATTCCGGCGAATTGCAGCGTGGGTCGAATATCGGTAAACGGCAGGTCAAGGCAGCTGATTATGTGATCGTGCGTGACATCATCAGCCGTAACAGCAATTCGGGCGGCAGCGGCATCGCGGGCGGTTTGGCAGGGGCATTGGGCGGCCGGTTTATCGGCGGCCTGGTCGGCGGGCTAAAGGTTTCCAAAAAGGAAGCCAGCGTATCGCTCTCGGTTGTCAATGTCCGCACCACCGAAATTGAGGCATTGTCCGAAGGCTATTATCGCAAATCCGACGTCAGCTGGGGTGCAGGCGGCGGCGCATGGTGGGGCGGCGGCCTCGCCGGTGCAGGCGGCGGCAGCTATCAGAACAGCGATATCGGTCAGGTGATCGTGCTCGCCTATCTCGACGCATACAAGAAAATGGTCGGAGAACTGGGCGGCCTTCCGGTAAACGCCAGCGCGGCGGCACCCAAGGCGGAGTGAGCTAAGTGGGGACAGTCCCCAAGGGGACAGGCCCCGGGGTTGCATTATATGGGGACTGTCCCCCCCAGGGGACTGTCCCCAACGCTTCAGCCGTCCTCAACGCGCCTTCACATAACTGCCCGGCGCGGATTCCAGCGCCTTTAGCGTACCTTTGCCGGGCACGCGCGCGCCTTTCACGGCGACCGTTTTGTCGCTGCCCTGTTTCAGCCACGTTAGCCAATCGGGCCACCAGCTTCCTTTGGTCTCCGTCGCGCCTTCAATAAATTCTGCCAGCGTCGCGGTATCTTTTTCGTTGGCCCAATATTGGTATTTTTGCAGGACCGGCGGATTGACTACGCCTGCGATATGCCCGCTGCCAGCCAATATAAACCGGATTGGTCCGGAAAAATGATCCTTCAATTTCCAGACGCTTTCCACAGGCGCAATATGGTCTTCGCGGCCAGCCTGGATATAGGTTGGCGTATTGACTTTGGTCAGATCTATCGGCGTATCCAATGCCGATAGCGCGCCTGGAACCACCAGCTTATTGTCGCGGTACAGGTCGCACAAATACTCACGGTGCCATTTTGCGGGCAGGTTGGTGACATCGCCATTCCAGTGCAGCAGGTCGAAAGCCGGATATTCCTCACCCAGCAAATAATTTTTGACAACCGTCGACCAGATCAGATCCTTGCCGCGCAGCATGTTAAAGGTGAGAGCGAGAAAACGCCCGTCAAGATAGCCCTGCGGCGCGGCCAAAGCTTCGATCATTTTGAGCTGATGTTCGTCAATGAAATTGAGCAATTCGCCACTTTGGCTGAAATCGACCTGCGCCGTGAAGAAGGTCGCGCTTTTGACCTTCGCTGCTTCACCGTTCGCCGACAGAATGGCCAGCGTTGCTGCCAAAGTGGTGCCGGCGACGCAATAGCCGATGGCATGGACATCGTCGACGCTCAGGCCCGCACGGACCGTGTCGATGGCGTCAATTTGCGCCGCAATGTAATCGTCCCAAACGACATCCGTCATCGAACTGTCGGCGGATTTCCAGGAAACGACGAATACCGTTATGCCTTGGTCAACACACCATTTGATAAAGCTTTTCTCCGCCGTCAGGTCAAGGATGTAGAAACGGTTGATCCACGGCGGGAATATGATGAGCGGGGTTTCCAGAACCTTTGGGGTGGCCGGTTCATATTGCAGCAACTGGTATAATGGCGTCTGGTGCACGACCTTGCCGGGCGTTGCCGCAATATTTTCGCCGAGGCGGAACGCATTCGGGTCGGTGTGGGTCAATTGGCCGCGCTGCATATCGTGCATCAAATGCTGCATGCCGGACATCAGGCTGGCGCCTTTTGTCTCAACCGCTTTTTCGAGCGCAACAGGGTTGGTAAAAGGCGAATTGGCGGGGCTCATCGCTTCAACCACGGTACGGATCGCAAAACCGATTTTTGCTTTTTCGGCCTGAGGAATGTTGTCAAGCTGTTCGGCAGCACCCATCATATAATCGGACATCACTTGATAACCCTGACGGACAAGGTCGAATACCGGATGCTCCCATTGGGGCCCCGAAAAACGGTGGTCTTTTGGATCTATTTTATCGCGCCCGGCCTTTGCCAAAGGTGCGAGCACCTCGCCCCAGGCGTCCAGCGCCTTTTGATAGGCGGTCAACGGATCGGTGGACACCATGCCGGTTCCGTCTATCATTTTGGTGAATTGCTCGGGGTCCATGAAGGGCGGGATATGTGATGAATCGACCATGTCACTTGCATAACTATTGCAACGCATTTGTCGATGCCTCCTTTTATTGTGCGGCGCAGCATGGACATTGCAGCAAAAAGAGCGCAATGGGCAGATTATATGACATTTGAAAACATCCCGCCGCTTCTCGACGAAGCGCTTACCGCGCGTGGTTATACTACGCTGACCCCTGTTCAATCGGCCGTAATCGCAACCGAAGCCGAAGGTCGTGACCTTGTTGTTTCGGCGCAAACCGGCTCTGGCAAGACCGTCGCTTTTGGTCTGGCGATGGCGCCGCAAATATTGGACGGCGGTATCGTCAGCCTGGCGCGTGAGCCTGCCGCACTTATTATTGCACCCACGCGCGAGCTTGCGCTGCAGGTCAGCCGTGAACTGATGTGGCTTTATGGAAAAGCGGGGGTTCGGATTGCGACCTGTGTTGGCGGCATGGATGCCTCGAAAGAACGGCGCAACCTGAGCCAAGGCGCACAGATCGTGGTGGGGACGCCGGGACGGTTGCGCGACCATCTGGAGCGCGGCGCGCTTGACCTGTCGGCACTTAAGGTCGCGGTTCTGGATGAAGCCGACGAAATGCTCGACATGGGCTTTCGTGAAGAGCTTGAAGAGATATTGAACGCGACGCCGGAAGACCGGCGTACATTGCTGTTTTCGGCAACTATGCCCAAGCCCATCGTGTCTTTGGCAAAGCGGTACCAGAGCGACGCGCTTCGGATTTCGACCGTGGGCGAAGATCGCGGACATGGTGATATCAGTTATCAGGTGGTCACGGTCGCTCCGCCGGACATCGAGAATGCTGTGGTGAACCTGCTCCGTTTGCACGAAGCGGAAACGGCGATCCTGTTTTGCGCGACGCGCGAAAATGTTCGGCATTTGCATGCCAATCTGACCGAGCGCGGTTTCAACGTGGTCGCCTTGTCGGGTGAGCACAGCCAAAGCGAGCGCAACCAGGCGCTGCAGGCGCTGCGTGATCGCAGGGCGAGGGTGTGCGTTGCGACCGATGTTGCCGCGCGCGGTATCGATTTGCCTAACCTGTCGTTGGTGGTCCATGTCGAACTGCCCCGCGATGCCGAAGGTTTGCAGCACCGTTCGGGACGCACAGGCCGCGCCGGACGCAAAGGTACGGCGGTTCTTATCGTGCCCTATCAACGCCGCAAGCGGGTCGAATCGATGCTGCGCGGCGCGAAGATCGAGGCGGATTGGATCAAGGTTCCTACCGCCGCCGATATCCGCGCAAAGGATCATGACCGTCTGCTGGAAACGCTTCTGACCCCGGTCGAGGTCGAGGACGAAGACCGCACGCTGGGTGCCCGTTTGCTCGAAACCATGTCGGCGGAAGATATTGCCGCCGCTTTGGTCCGCGTCCATCGCGCCCGTATGCCGCAAGCCGCCGATATGCTCGATGACGGCAGCCGCGAACAACCGCGCGACAACCATCGCGCCGGTTTTGATGACTCGGTCTGGTTCACGCTTAACATCGGCCGGCGCAACAATGCCGATCCCAAATGGATTCTGCCTCTGCTGTGCCGCCGTGGCGGTGTGACCAAGAACGATATTGGCGCAATCCGCATCGCCGCCAATGAAACCCATGTCGGGATCGCGGCCGCCGCCGTTGCGAAATTTGCCAAGGCAATTGCGCAACCGGGGCATGATGAAGACAATGATGTCGAGATCGTCCAAGCCAGCGGCCCACCCCGCGAAGCCGCGCGTGAAAACAAACGGATGGGCCGGGACGGTGGACGGCCCCAGAGGCCACAGCTCGGCGTGAATCCCCGCGGCGATAAACCGCGTGGCGATCGTCCGCGCGGCGATGGCCCACGCGGCGGCCCGCCCCCGCGCGACGGCGCGCGCCCATTCCGCAAAGACGGCCCTGCACCTTCGAAACATGGGGTCAAGCACAAGGCGAAGGGCAATCGTCCGCGTTAATCGGTATAGTTTTTCTGGAAATGGGCGGAAAGTTCGACCATGAAGGTCGGACTTGAAACCTCAAACCGGAAACGGGAGCCAATGTCCGAAGAATTCTACCGCATTAAGCGTTTGCCGCCTTATGTCATCGCCGAAGTCAATGCGATGCGCGCGGCGGCCCGTGCGGCGGGTGAGGACATTATCGACCTTGGCATGGGCAATCCCGATCTGCCGCCGCCGCCCCATGTGATCGAGAAACTGTGTGAAGTGGCGCAAAAGCCGAACGTCCACGGCTATTCCGCGTCCAAAGGCATCCCGGGCTTGCGCAAGGCGCAAGCCAATTATTATGGCCGCCGCTTCGGTGTCGATGTCGATCCCGAACATGAAGTCGTCGTCACCATGGGTTCAAAAGAAGGTCTGGCGAGCCTTGCGACGGCCATCACCGCGCCGGGTGACGTCGTGCTCGCCCCGAACCCCAGTTACCCTATTCACACATTCGGCTTTATCATCGCGGGCGCAACAATCCGGTCGGTGCCAACAACGCCGGATGAGAATTACTTCCGGTCCCTGGAACGGGCCATGGCCTTCACCGTGCCGCGCCCGTCTATTCTTGTCGTGAACTATCCGTCCAACCCGACGGCCGAGACCGTCGATCTGGCCTTTTACGAGCGGCTGGTTGCTTGGGCGAAAGAGAATAAGGTCTGGATCCTGTCCGACCTTGCCTATTCCGAACTCTATTTTGACGGCAACCCCACACCTTCCATTTTGCAGGTGAAAGGTGGCAAGGATGTTTCGGTGGAATTTACCTCTTTGTCCAAAACCTATTCCATGGCCGGATGGCGGGTTGGTTTTGCCGTGGGCAACCGGCAGTTGATCGCCGCGATGACGCGGGTCAAAAGCTATCTGGATTATGGGGCCTTCACTCCGATACAGGCCGCTGCCTGCGCTGCGCTCAACGGACCGCAGGACATTGTCGAGCAGAACAGGGAATTATATCATAAACGCCGCGACATCTTGGTCGAATCCTTTGGCCGCGCTGGCTGGGACATTCCGCCGCCACGCGCTTCGATGTTTGCATGGGCACCTTTACCACCCGCGCTTGCCCATCTGGGAAGTCTCGAATTTTCAAAGCAGATGTTGACCCATGCCAAGGTCGCGGTGGCACCCGGTGTCGGCTATGGCGAAGATGGCGAAGGCTATGTCCGCATTGCGATGGTGGAAAATGAACATCGCCTGCGTCAGGCAGCCCGCAATGTGAAACGATATCTGCAATCGATGGGTGTCAACACACCCGGTCAGTCGAAGGCGATTTGATATGGCACGCGCCGAATATGCCTTTAACCATCGTTTCAGGGTGCGTTGGTCGGAAACCGATGCCCAAGGCGTCGTGTTTAACGCCCGCTATCTGGACTATGCCGATATTGCGATAACCGAATATTGGCGCGAGACGAAACTGCGCGAACAAGCCGGCGGCGATCCTTTGGAGTTTCATGTGAAGAAGGCCACGGTGACATGGTTCGCGCCGATTTTGCCCGATGAAATGATCGACGTTATGGCCCGGACAATCTCCACGGGCCGGACAAGCATGACGCAAACGGTCGAAATTCATGGCGCGCGCGATGATGGATCAGAAGATTTGCGCGCCACGGTAGATCTGGTCAGCGTCTATGTTGATCTGGAAACGCACCGGCCCATGCCTTTGCCGGACTGGGTGGGCCCCGCGTTTGCAGAATTCGACGCAAAGGCAACGCAACCGGTACCGGCATGAGTGCGCGCCACTTAGCCTTATTGTCTTCTCTCGTCATTTTGGGTGGATTGGGCCTCGCGTCTTGCCAGCAAACCGTGCCGGAGAATGGCCGGTCCGGCGCCGCCGGTGAATTTCCCAGTCCCTATCGTCCGGTTTCCGAAGCTGGAGATACCCAATTTTCCAATGAGGCCGCACGCGACGAAGCGGGTGAGGCGCAGTTTGTGATGGACTGGGCCGGGATAAAGCTTGGAACAACTGTCGCGGATATCGGCGCGGGCGAGGGATATTATACGATACGCCTTGCAGAGCGCGTCGGCCCGAAAGGGCGCGTGCTGGCACAAGATATAAACCGTGGGGCGCTCGATCGGCTGGGCGAACGGGTCACACGGGAGCAATTGGACAATGTGGCGATCAAGGAAGGCGCGGTTGACGACCCCCGCCTGCCGGAAAACAGCTTTGATCGCATTTTCATGATCCATATGTATCATGAAGTCGATGAACCTTATGCCTTTTTGTGGCGATTGCGACCTGCTTTGGCAAAGGGTGGCGAGGTTATTGTGGTTGATCGTGACCGCGCCACAGACCAACATGGTATTCCTCCCAAATTGCTGTTCTGCGAATTTGCGGCGGTCGGATATCGCTTGACCGGCTTTAGCGAAGAATTGAAACTCGGCGGCTACATCGCCCGGTTCAGCCTATCAGGGCCACAACCAGCGCCTGCCGAAATCAAAACCTGCGGCACACCGCCGCAAAAATAACGATCACAAAAAATGCCCTCTACCCCGGTTGCGGGGCGGAGGGCCAAAGGCGGATTGCCTGCTTGGGGTGTCGGGGTATGGCAATCCGAAAAACGAAACTCGCAAATGAATCGGGAGAGGGGCTAGGGGGTATGGGATCCACTTTACGAGTCGTAACAAAGTAACACTTTCATTTTACAATTTTACGTCAGCAGGAAAAAGGCAAGAAGGTGCCAAGGGCCGAATTTCCACACATGAGACGATTTTGGCTCGCACAAAGACACTAAGACGCGAAGCAACTTCTTTGTGCCTTTGTGCCTTTGTGCGAATCCTATTTCCGAAAAGTCACGCCATGGATTCCCGCCTGCGCGGGAATGACAAAGTGTGTGACCGGGTTTTGGAATGTTCAAACGCAACCCGATATTGTCATCCCCGCGAAGGCGGGGATCCATGGTCTGATATTTCCACACATGAGATGATTTTGGCTCGCACAAAGACACTAAGACACTAAGACACGAAGCACCTTCTTTGTGCCTTCGCGCCTTTGTGCGAACCCTATTTCCGAAAAGTCACGCCATGGATTCCCGCGTGCGCGGGAATGACAAAGTGTGGGACCGGGTTTTGGAATGTTCAAACGCCACCCGATATTGTCATCCCCGCGCAGGCGGGGATCTATGGTCTGATGTTTCCACACATGAGACGATTTTGGCTCGCACAAAGACACTAAGACACGAAGCAACTTCTTTGTGCCTTCGTGCCTTTGTGCGAATCCTATTTCCGAAAAGTCACGCCATGGATTCCCGCCTGCGCGGGAATGACAATGGAAGGTTACGGGAATGACAATGATGAGTTGAGGTTGGCAAAGACGGGCTGGCGGAACTTTTACGAAAGCGCGGCCTAAAAGCGATGGGTCATCAATCGCCTTCAAAATCGATCAGGCAATCAACCCTGATACCCTGCGCGCGGAGTTTTTCGGCGCCGCCGAGGTCAGGCAGGTCCACAATAAACAATGCCTGTTCGACAATACCTCCGCCCCTCGTGATCAGATCGACCCCGGCCAATGCGGTTCCTCCGGTCGCAATCAGATCATCGACCAGCAGCACTTTTTGCCCTTCGCGCACATGGCCGACATGCATTTCTATCCGGTCGGTGCCATATTCGAGGGCATAGTCTGTGCCGATCTTCTCACCGGGCAACTTGCCGGGTTTGCGCAACATCAATTTGCCCAGTCCCAGCGCATAAGACAGGCCAGCCGCGACTACAAAACCGCGCGCTTCTATTCCGGCGATCAATGTCGTGTCCGGGGCGACCATCGCCGCCATCCGGTCGATTGTGGCGCGAAATCCGGGGCCGTCGAGCAATAATGTCGAAACATCCCGAAACAATATCCCCGGTTTGGGATAATCGGGGATCGTGCGAATCAGCGCGGCAAGGTCGGCATTGTCAGTCATGATGGTTGAGTGCCTTGTCCCCCAAAAAGTTTCAAAGGAAAAGCGCAGCACAGCACCGATTTATCGAAAAACAATAATGTTCTTGACGATATTCGAATCATCTCATATTGATAAACAATAATTTCAATATTGGAGATCGATATGACTAAAATTGCCGACAACCGTATTTTGCGGATAACCAGATGGCTGGTGTATCTTATCATGGGCCTGGTTGCCGCTGTGGGTATTCTTCTCGCGGTGATGAGCGTTGTCTTGCCCTTTCATTGGACAGAGGCGATGGCAGAACTCGCCAAATCCTATCCCAAGCTCGACCCGGCGACGCTGTTGCCGCACCTGCTCTCGATTTTCGCATTGGGTATCATGGTCCTGGGTATGTTGTGGACGATCATGCGAAAGCTTTTGGCGATTGTCGCCAGTGTCGAATTGGGCGATCCCTTTGTGCGTGCCAATGCGGTCCGGTTGAAAGCGATCGGATGGCTGATGGTCGGCTTGCAAATTGTCGGTGTGCCTTTGGCACTTGCCGCTAGCGAGGCAGCTGATCTTTTCGGGGAATCGGATACGGGTCTTGATATTTCGCTGAACGGAATTTTGTCCATCCTTCTGGTGTTCATCCTTGCCGGCATATTCGAACGCGGCGCTGAAATGCGCGAAGAGCTGGAAGGAACCGTCTGATGCCGGTCACTGTAAAACTGGACGACCTGCTTTATGCCAAGCGCATGACGCTGACCGAGCTTGCCGAGCGTGTCGACATTACGCTTGCCAACCTGTCGATCTTGAAAACCGGCAAGGCCAAAGCGATCCGTTTTTCCACATTGGAAGCGATCTGCAAGGTTCTGGAATGCCAACCCGGCGATTTGCTGGGATTTGAAGAAGGAGAAGGATGATGCAACTCGCGTTCAAAATTTCGATACCCCCACGCCTGTTGATGATAGCGGCCCTGGTTATCGCGGCGGCCATCCTATTTGGGTGAGAGTCATTCGGACCACACGGTACAACAAAAAGGGCGGCCTATCGCTAGGCCGCCCCTTTTTTGTCCTGTGAAGGAAAACCGAATTACTTCAGCTCGACGGTGCCGCCTGCTGCAAGGATCTTCGCCTTGATTTCTTCGGCTTCGGCCTTGTTTACGCCTTCCTTGATCGCCTTTGGCGCGGACTCAACAAGAGCCTTTGCTTCAGTCAGACCAAGAGCAGTGATGGCACGAACTTCCTTGATGACAGCAATCTTGTTGCCGCCGTCGCCGGTCAGGATTACGTCAAATTCAGTCTGCTCTTCAGCAGCAGGTGCAGCAGCAGCGGCAGGGCCGGCTACAGCAACAGCAGCAGCGGCGCTAACGCCCCATTTTTCTTCCAAAGCCTTTGCAAGGTCAGCCGCTTCAAGAACGGTCAAAGACGAGAGCTGCTCAACGAGCTTTTCAATATCAGCCATTTTAATAACACTCCGATTTTCTGGTATATCTGTAGGGCCCGCCCATCAGGACGCAGCCGGTTTAATTTAAAATATTAAGCTGCCTTCTGGTCAGCATAGGCACCAAATACCCGTGCCAATTTCGCAGCCGGTGCGGTCGTGAGCTGGGCGATCTTCGTTGCCGGTGCTTGTACAAGCCCGATAAGTTTAGCGCGCAGTTCGTCGAGCGATGGCAACGAAGCCAGCGCCTTTACACCGTTTACATCGAGGAACGTGTCACCCATCGCACCGCCGACAATTTCAAGTTTGTCATTGGTCTTGGCGAACTCGACCGCAATCTTTGCAGCGGCGACCGGGTCCGACGATGTGGCGAGCGCCGTAGGTCCGGTGAGCAATTCTGCTACCGCACCATATTGCGTTCCCTCAAGGGCGATTTTGGCAAGACGGTTCTTGGCAACCTTGTAGCTTGCGCCCGCATCGCGCATCTTCAAACGAAGGTCGGTCGATTGTGCAACCGTCAACCCGAGGTTCCGGGTCACGACAACAACCGCCGCTTCGTTAAAAGTGGCGTTCAGCGATGCAACTGTTTCGGTCTTTTCAGAACGGTTCATGCATTACTCCTTTTTCGGGTCTTTCCGGCGAACCGAACAAACCCAACACGAAATTCGAACCACGCAGATGCGGGGCTCGTAACTTAGTCCGTGGGGAAGTTTCATGCCGAACTCGCGACAATGAACGTCGGGAGTGTTTGGCGAAGGCAGGCACAAGGGCCAAACCTGAAATCTCTATCCCCGTCTAGGCTGGACATTAAGATGGGCAAATTCCCATCACCAACTGTCTCGGACGGTTGTCCGGAAAGGCCGTCGCCTCACCGAACGTCGCCGCCACTAGCAGGATCGGGGGCAGAGTCAAGGCCGTTGCGGAACTCCACGCTGTTCAAGGCCGTGCAAATCCCGAAATCTTGTGCGGCTTTGGACAATTTATCTTACTGGACAATCTTTGTCGCGCTGACCTAATCCCGTCGCTTCAAACAGCCAAGGCAAGATAGGAACAGATATGCCAGATGTCCGTGAAACCTCTATGGCCCTGATCGAACATTATTATGCCGCATTCAATGCCATGGACATTGAAGGCATTTTGGCCTGCCTTACCGATGATGTTGCCCACGACATCAATCAGGGCGATCGCGAAAGCGGCAAGGACGCATTCCGCGCTTTTCTGGGCCGGATGGACCATGCCTATAGCGAGCAGCTGAAGGACATCGTTATCATGACCAGCCCGGACGGCGCACGCGCAGCCGCCGAGTTCATGGTGCATGGCATTTACAAGGTTGCGGACGAAGGTTTCCCGGCGGCGCACGGTCAAAGCTACACCTTGCCTGCTGGCGGCTTCTTCGAAATCCGTGACGGAAAGATTGCGCGCGTTTCGGTCTATTATAACCTCGCCGACTGGATCGCCCAGGTTTCATGACCGTAGACGTCCGCACGTTGACGGATCTGGGGGAGCGCCGCGCTGCCATTCCGGCGCTGTCCGATCTGCGTATCCGTATCTTTCGGGGCTGGCCCTATCTCTATGACGGGACCGCGGACTATGAGGCGGAATATCTCGCCGAATTTATCCGCGAGCCCGGCTCGGCGTTGGTCGTGGCACAGGATGGCGACGCGATTGTCGGTGCGGCGACGGCATCCCCGATGGCGGGACAAAAGCCCGAGTTTCAGGAACCCTTGCGGCGCCATCGGCTGGATATCGCGCGTATCTTCTATTTCGGGGAGTCGGTCTTGCTGCCCGCCTATCAGGGGCAAGGCATCGGCCATCGCTTTTTCGACGCCCGCGAAGCTGCTGCCCGCGCGGCAGGGGCGGTCCAGACGGCCTTTTGTGCCGTGTTCCGCCCTGACGATCATCCGATGCGGCCCGCTAGCCCCCGCGATCTGCATCCATTCTGGCGCGCCCGCGGCTATGCGCCGGTGCCGGGTTTGACCGGAACGCTCGAATGGCAGGATGTGGGTGAAACGTCTGAAAGCGCGCACCAGATGCAATTTTGGATGCGCGACCTGTGACCGACCCGGTCCGCATCGCCGCCGCCCAATATACCATCGGGCAGCCCGACAGCTTTGCCGCTTGGCAGGCCAAAGTGGCGCAATGGGTGGCCGATGCGGCAAGGCAGGGTGCGCAGCTTTTGGTATTTCCGGAATATGCCGCGATGGAACTGGCCGCAATCGACAGCGCAACGGCGAGCGACCTGCATGCGTCCTTACGCGCGGTGGTGGCCTTAGGTCCGCAGATCGACGCGCATTATGCCAATCTCGCACTGCGCTTTGGCGTCACGGTGCTTGGCGGGACGCGGCCGCATGAGGTGGGCGACGGGCGGATCGTCAACCGGGCAACGCTATACCTACCCGACGGGCAAAGCGGGCATCAGGACAAGATCATGATGACGCGCTTTGAACGGGAATCCTGGGACATAAAGGGCGGTACCCGCCTGCGTGTTTTCCGGACGCCTCTGGGGATGCTGGGCATTTCGACCTGCTATGATGTTGAATTCCCGATGATAGCGCGCACGCAAGCCATAGCCGGCGCGAAGGTCGTCCTCTGTCCATCCTGCACCGACAGTCTGCAGGGCTATTACCGCGTCCGGATCGGGGCGCAGGCACGGGCACTGGAGAACCAGATTTTCGTGGTGCAGGCACCGACCGTCGGCATGGCACCCTGGTCACCTGCGCTCGATGAAAATTACGGTGCAGCCGGGATGTTCGTTCCCCCTGATGGCGACAGCCCCGACGATGGTGTGGTTGCGATCGGCACCGAAGGGCAGGGGGCGTGGGTGGTTACTGACGCGGATCTGGCCCGTGTCGAGCGGTGGCGGACCCAAGGGTCGGTGCGTCCTTTTGCGCATTGGCCCGAACAATATTGTGGGGCCAAGGCCGAAGACCTTCCCGTCGAGATTGTCCCGCTGGATTAAACTGTTCGCAAATCGGGTCGGAGCGGCTAGGGCGCTGGGATGCCGCACAATTCCGCCCTGCCACGCCTGCATCTGCTGCTCGCCCTGGCGGTGATGGCGGTATGGGGCACGAATTTCGTCGTTATCAAATTGGCACTGGCGCATCTGCCGCCCCTGTGGCTCGCGACATTGCGCTTTGCCTGCGCCTTTCTGCCCGCCGCATTCTTTCTAAAGCGCCCGTCGATGCCTCTGGGCAATCTCGCCGCTTATGGCGTGCTGATCGGCGCGGGGCAGTTCGGGCTGCTCTTTCTGGCGATGAAAAGCGACATTACGCCGGGCCTCGCCTCACTGGTTGTCCAGATCCAGGTGTTTTTCACCATCGCCCTGTCGATGCGCCTGACCGGCGAGCGGGTGCGCGGGTTTCAATGGGCGGCGCTTGCGCTAGCGACCAGCGGGCTCGCCGTTATCCTGACCCATTCGGACGGCAGCGCCACGCCCTTGGGACTGGGCCTTGTCGTCACCGCCGCCTTTTGCTGGTCGAGCGGCAATATGGTGTCGCGGGCCGCAGGCAAGGTCGACATGCTCGCTTATGTGGTCTGGGCCAGTATCTTTGCCGCCCCTCCCTTGCTCCTCCTCGCCCTGCTGTTCGAAGGCGCACCCGCTTTGATCGCCGGTGCACAGGAGGCGACTGTGACGACTTGGGCCGCCGTGGTGTGGCAAGCGGTGGGCAATACGATGTTCGGCTATGGCGTTTGGGGTTGGCTGCTCGCGCGGCATCCCGCGGCGACGGTGGCGCCGATGGCGCTGCTGGTGCCTGTGTTTGGCATGGGCGCGTCGGCGTTATTTCTCAGTGAGCCCTTGCAGAGCTGGAAGCTATTGGCTGCCGCGCTGGTCATGGGCGGTCTGGCGCTCAGTCTGCTTTGGCCGCGTTTTGCCGCAAAGCGGAGCACCGCGAACAGCGGACAATGAAAAAGGGCCGGAGGTTTCCCTCCGGCCCCTTATACTAATCTAAATGTGCAGGCTTATGCGCCAGCTACGTCGGCCAGATTGACCTTCAGGCCAGGGCCCATTGACGAGCTGATGGCAACCTTGCGGAGGTACTTGCCCTTGGAACCGCTTGGCTTGCTCTTGATAACCGCATCGACCAGCGCGTCGAAATTCTTGCGCAGATCGGCGTCGGAGAAGCTCTTCTTGCCAATGCCGCTGTGGATGATGCCCTGCTTTTCAACGCGGAACTCAACCTGGCCAGCCTTGGCAGCCTTGACGGCTTCGGCAACGTCCATGGTAACCGTGCCCAGCTTCGGGTTTGGCATCAGGCCCTTGGGACCCAATGTCTTACCGAGACGGCCAACGATACCCATCATGTCCGGTGTCGCGATGACGCGGTCATAATCGAGGTTACCGGCCAGCATGTCTTCCATCAGGTCTTCGGCACCTACCTTGTCGGCACCAGCAGCGGTCGCAGCGGCGGCCTTGTCGGCGCGTGCGAACACGGCAACCTTCATTTCCTTACCGGTACCGGCAGGAAGCGAAACCATGCCACGGACCATCTGGTCGGCATGACGCGGATCAACGCCCAGGTTCAACGCAACTTCGATGGTTTCGTCAAACTTGGCAGTTGCCAGTTCCTTGATGGTCTTCAGCGCTTCGTCAACGCCATACAGCTTGTCAGCATCGAGATGTGCAAGCGACTTTGCTTTCTTGGTCAGCTTGGCCATTGGTTCAGCCCTCCACGATTTCGAGGCCCATGGCGGTAGCCGAGCCTGCGATGATTTTTACAGCCGCGTCCATATCGTTCGCGTTGAGGTCTGCCATTTTCAGGGTGGCGACTTCTTCAAGCTGCTTGCGGGTGATCTTTCCTGCCGAAACCTTGCCGGGTTCTTTCGAACCGGACTTCAGGCCGAGAACCTTCTTGATCAGATAGGTTGCTGGCGGCGACTTCATCACGAAGGTGAAGCTCTTGTCCGTGAAAACGGTGATCTTGGTTGGAATCGGCGTGCCCTTTTCCATGTCGCCGGTGGCGGCATTGAACTGCTTGCAGAATTCCATGATGTTCACGCCGCGCTGACCCAATGCAGGGCCAATCGGCGGGGAGGGGGTGGCAGAACCTGCAGGAACCTGCAGGCCGATATAGCCGTCAATCTTCTTGGCCATGAGTGGCCTCCTTTCATTCTTTCTCCGCCTTTGCGCGCGCGCATTGGCGGATCAAATTAAGCGGTCAAACGGCGATTCCGAAGAAAGCCTCCCGCACGGTTTTTCCCTGATTCTTGACCGGGAAGCGGCGCGCTTAGGGGAAATAAGCGCATAAAGCAATAAGAAGTAAGATTGGAGGGATTTACGCAGCTTTACGCTTCGCTTCAGGAAGTCCGTCGATTTCGAGTGTCGAAAGGTCAAGTGTTGTCGAGGCATGGTCAATATCCAACCCGACTACTGCCCCGTCCGCGCCAATATCAGCATTCAAGCCGTCAGCGATTTCACGGACTTCAACGCCGGTTCCCGGCTTTAGCTCAATATATAAGCTATCGGTTTCCGGATAATAATGCAGCTTCATTTTTCGTTCTCGCGGTAATTGCGGTCGATAAAGGCGTTGTGCAGCGTAACCCCGTCATCCAAGGTCACGACCCTTAAAATGCGCTCTTTATGGTCATTTGGCAACATAACTTTACCCCAATGACGAATTCGGCCATCGGCTTGATGGTCCCTACGCAGAGGATTTTTCAGGACGTGAATACATAGCTCTGAAGTCAAGTAAGGCCGCTTACGCAGAACCTGTTCGCGAAAATAGCGTGTTTCGTAATAAATTGCGACACACTCCAAAGACCCCCGCCTTTGCGGGGACCACGCCTTTTACTTCATCAATTCGACTTCTTCGAAGTCCAGTTCGACCGGTGTCGCACGGCCAAAGATCGATACCGATACCTTGACGCGGTTCTTGTCGAAGTCGAGTTCTTCGACCAGACCGTTGAAGCTTGCGAACGGGCCGCCCAAAACCTTGACCTGATCGCCGATTTCATAGTCGACCGAAACGCGCTTCTTGGGCGCAGCTTCTAGCTCCTGCTTTGTGTTCAGGATGCGTGCGGCTTCGGCTTCGCTGATCGGCTGCGGCTTGTTGCCCGCGCCCAGGAAACCGGTGACCTTCGGCGTGTTCTTCACAAGGTGATAAACATCGTCGTTCATGTTCAGCTTGGCGAGCACATAGCCGGGGAAGAACTTGCGTTCCGCCTTGATCTTCTTGCCACGGCGCACTTCGGTGACCTGTTCGGTCGGAACCTCGACGGCTTCCACCAATTGCGAGAGGCCAATGCGCTCTGCTTCGGCGAGAATCTGGTCACGGACCTTGTTTTCAAAACCCGAATAAGCGTGAATGATGTACCAGCGTGCCATATCTTCTATTCTTTTCTCTTGCCGCGCTTAGCCTTGGGCCAGCGACAGCAGCCCCTTCACAATCGCGGCAAAAACCGCGTCGACGCCCAGGAAGAAGAAGGCAAGTATGATCGTCATGATCAGCACCATGATAGCGGTCTGCACGGTTTCAGCCCTCGTGGGCCATACTACCTTGCCGATTTCGGTCCGTACCTGACGGATGAACTCACCGGGGCTTGTCTTTGCCATATCACTTCTTCCTGTTTCACTTCCGAGGGTAGCCGCCAGCGCTCCGACCGGCGGGGTCGAGAGCGATATAGGTTCCGATTTCGGAAAGACTAGGCCTTTAGCCAGAGATTCGCGCGGAGGCAAGTAGCATTAGGCAGGAGGTATCCCGTCGAACGGCCTTGAACTCTTGGCGAGTTTGGCTATCCCCGGCATTAGAGCCAATCACAGGAAACCCTCATCCATGCCATCCGGTCTTGCCGCCTTACTCGACGATATTGCAACCATCACCAAAGTCGCCGCCGCCTCTATCGATGATGTCGCCGCGGCGGCTGGCAAGGCAAGCAGCAAGGCCGCGGGCGTGGTGATCGACGATACCGCTGTGACGCCGCAATATGTGACCGGCTTCACCCCCGACCGCGAATTGCCCATCATCTGGCGCATTGCGAAGGGGTCGCTGTTTAATAAAATCGTTGTAATTCTTCCTGTTGCGCTCCTCCTCAGCCTCTTTTTGCCATGGGCGATTACCCCGCTGCTAATGCTGGGCGGCGCGTATCTCTGTTTTGAGGGGGCAGAGAAAGTCATCGAAAAACTACGACCGCATGAAGAAGAGACGCTCGCTGAAGAAGTGGCTGAGTTGACCAGCGCCGAGCATGAAGAAAATATGGTCAAGGGTGCGGTGCGTACCGATTTTATACTGTCTGCCGAAATCATGGCCATTGCACTCAACGAAGTTAAGCAACTGGCAGAGACGTCGATCTGGCTTGAAGGTGCGACATTGGCTCTGGTGGCCGTGGCGATTACGATTGCAGTTTACGGCGTGGTCGGTCTGATCGTGAAGATGGACGATATCGGCCTGCACATGGCGCAGCGGGAAAACGGAGGGACACAGGCCATCGGCCGCGCTATGGTCCGCGGCATGCCGAAGCTTCTGACGGCGCTGTCGACTATCGGCACCGCGGCCATGCTGTGGGTCGGCGGCCAGATCATCATCCACGGTTTCCACATCCACCCCGCCGAATATGTCGGCCTGCACGAAGGCGCGCTGGCATGGTTCGTCGACGCGGCGCTCTGCGGCGTTTTCGGCTTGGCGTTGGGTGCGATCATTGTCTGGGTGCACCACAAGGTCGCGGGTGCGAAGGGGCATTGAGCCCGGGCCATTATTGATAAAAGAAAATGGCAGGAGTTGGGGGACTCGAACCCACGACCCTCGGTTTTGGAGACCGATGCTCTACCAACTGAGCTAAACTCCTGCACTTCACGTTTCCGCGAAGAGATGCGCCTTTAACGCTGTTGGCGTGGCGGGGCAAGTATCAATGTAGCGCTTGCGGCCCATGTGTTGGGGACAGTCCCTGAAGGGACTGTCCCCATAGCCGTCCTGCGGGGACTGTCCCTTCAGGGACTGTCCCCAACCTCCGATCAGAACTTGAACGCGGCTTCAACGCCCCAGATGCGCGGTTCGTTGACGAAGCCGGTCAGGTTGTTGAAGTCGATGCCGCCCACCGCAGATGTATCCTTGGTGATGTTGCGGACAAACGCGGCAAAGTCATATTTGTCGGTTTTATAGCCGACGCGAAGGCCGCCTTCGAGCATGCTCTTGTCCTGGAATTCAACCGATTCATACAGGAAGAAGTTGATCTTCGACCGATATGCCCAGTCGGTATAGGCATAGACTTCGCCGCTGCCGACAGGGATGCTGTAACGGGCTGTCCAGTTTGCAATCCACTCGGGGCTTTGCGGCAGGCTGTTGCCGTTGATGTTGACGATGGCTGGCCCTGCGCCGGCTGGCGTTACGATCGGGTCAAGGATCGTGCAGATCGAAGGATCAACCCCGCCCAACTGTGCGCCGCAAGCAGCTGTCGTCAGGCCTGCATCGCGGATGCTGGTGTTGTTGTAGCTAATGCCAGCGGTCAGCAGCAGCGCAGATATAGGCTTGAACTCGACCTCCGCCTCAAAGCCATAGCCGCGTACCTTGTCCGCGTTGAGCAGGCGATTGGCATTCACGCCGCCGCCAACAGCGGTTAATTGCGCGTCTTTCAGCTCATAATAAAAGCCGTTGAGGTTGAACCGTGCACGGCCGTCCAGCAGATCGGATTTGATCCCGGCTTCGTAGGATGTGATCGTTTCGGAATCGCCGACGGTTACGCCATCTTCAAGTGGTGTCGCTGTCGAAGGCGGGAACAGCAAGCGTCCCTGGATCGATGGCGCGCGATAGCCACGGGCAACCCGTGCATAAAGATTGATATCGTCTGTCGCTGCATAATTTGCACTGACATCCCAAGTGATGTTGTCATCCTTGGTCTTGCGCGTGACCGTGCCGAGGAGCGGTGGGGCGAGGAAGCTATCAAACGGGAACGAATCGAAATCACGTGATGCGGTGAAATCGCGCTTGTCGTCATTGTACCGAATGCCGCCGGTCAGTTTCAGCGCATCGGTTACAGCAAATGTTGCCGATCCGAACACGCCCCAGGCCTTGCTCTCCTGACGCTGGCTGGCAATGATGTTGACGCCGCCCGCAGGGGTAAACAGGCCAACGCCACCGACAAAATCGCCCAAAGTTGAAAAATTGTCCGATACGATTTCCAGCGTTTCATCGAAGTAGAACACGCCTGCCTGATAGCTCAATGGACCGTCACCGTTGCTGGCGATACGGAATTCCTGGGTGAACTGTTGAAGCTTGGGAACGCTGTCACGCGTTTCGGCAGTGAAGGGGATTAGACCCGGGCCGGTCAATGCAGGTGGCAGAAAAGCCGCCCCAAAGCCGCCATCGACGTCGCCAACCGAACTGCTCGTGCCATCCCAAATGCTGGTGACCGAAATCAAGGAAACCGGACCTGCATCATAGGTAATCCGTGCTGACGCGTTCTGGGTTTTGACGGATTGTTCATTCTGTCCATCGGTGGAAACGCTGTAGCGGTTAAAATTGCTGTTCAGCCCACGCTGGCCTTTGGTGAAAACATTGGCGCGAAACAGGCGCGCGGTGCCGTCCAATGACCGGAACTGACCAGTCAACAGAATGTCGAGATCATCGCTCGGCTTGATCAGGAACTGCAGACGAGCGGCATATTCTTTATAACCTTCGAATGCGTCCTTGGTGGTGCCCGATGGCAGGACATTGTCGACATAATCATCCTGACGCTGATACATGCCCGACAGGCGCACGCTGACTTTTTCACCCAGCGGGCCGCCAACAGCGCCTTGCGCGTTGATCGCGTTGAACCGGCCATATGAGATTTTGCCATAGCCGCCAGCGATGTCGCTTGGCTTCACGCTATCAAATTTCACAATACCGGCAGGGGTGTTGCGACCAAATAGGGTGCCTTGCGGACCACGTAAAACTTCGACGCGCTCCAGATCGAAAATCGGAAAGCCTTTGAGGATCGGGTTTTCAAGGACGACATCGTCATAGACCAGGCTGACCGGCTGCGATGCGTTGAAATCAAAGTCGGTGTTGCCAAGGCCGCGAATGTAGAAACGCGGGAAGGTGCGTCCGAACGACGATTCCACCAGAAGGCTGGGCACACGACCCGAGATTCCGCGGATGTCCACGCCGCCCGCCGATATGGCGTCCAGCTTGTCACCGCTGACTGCCGTGACCGACAAGGGAACATCCTGCAAATTTTCTTCGCGGCGCTGCGCCGTGACGACGATTTCGCCAAGTCCGGCTTCTTCTGCGGCTTCTTCCTGACCATAAGCAGGCGCGATAAGGAAACTGGTCGATGCTATTGCGATGGCAACGCCCGATGCTAGTGTTGAACGGAAAGTACGCATGGAAACTCCCTGATTGTCAGTAGGTCGATAGAGAATCGGGGCACTTCTGGTCCCGTTATCGCCGCCATCATTCTTCCCGGCAAACGGGTCAACACCGCTTTGCAATTCTGTGACGTTTTTGTGTCGCCTGTGGCAGTTTTGCACCGAAACGTTGTGACAGGATGGGGGAGCTCGGGAATCGCCTTCTCTTTCCCATCCGTCACCCTGAACTTGTTTCAGGGTCTTATTTTTCAACGTCGCGAACTAAGACCCTGAAACAAGTTCAGGGTGACGGTGTTTTAGAGTTTCGGTCTTAGGTCCTAACCCTAAAAGCTCATTTCATCATAAATCCGGCGGATATCGCCGCCCCACTCGCCGTGATAGCGGTCCAGCAACTGTTCCGACATGGTCTTGCCCGATTGTACAATTTCGCGCAGCGGGTCGAGATATCCGGTTTCATTGTCACCGCTGCTGTTCAGGCAATTGCGTGCGGCAAGGCCGGCAGAAGAAATGTCGAGAATGCGCCCGGCCAAATCGAGCAGTTTGCCGCCACCGGGAAGCGCGGCGTTCAGACCCTGCGCGGGAACAGCAGAGCGCAGGGCTTCGCGTTCGTCCATCGTCCAATGTTTGACCTCATCCCAGGCGGCGTCGAGCGCACCTTGATCGTACAGCAGGCCGACCCAGAAGGCGGGCAGCGCACAGATACGGTTCCACGGGCCGCCGTCGGCACCGCGCATTTCCAGGAAGCTTTTCAACCGGACCTCGGGAAAAGCCGTCGACATATGGTCTTCCCAATCGGAAACCGTCGGCTTTTCACCCGGTAGAACAGCCAGTTCGCCTTTCAGGAAATCTTTGAAATCGAGGCCTGATGCATCGATATATTTGCCGTCGCGGTACACGAAATACATCGGTACATTCAGCATATAGTCGACATAACGTTCATAGCCAAAGCTGTCGTCGAAAACGAAGGGCAGCATCCCGGTGCGATGCGGGTCAGTGTCTGACCAGATATGGCTGCGATAGGATAGGAACCCGTTGGGCTTACCTTCCAGAAATGGGGAGTTGGCGAACAAGGCGGTGGCCAGCGGCTGGAGCGCCAAAGAGGTACGGAATTTGTGCGCCATGTCGGCTTCGCTCGAAAAGTCGAGATTGACCTGTATGGTGCAAGTCCGCAACATCATGTCGAGGCCCATGTCCCCCACACGCGGCATATGGCGCAGCATGATTTCATAACGGCCCTTGGGCATAATCGGCAATTCTGCGCGGGTTTTGTCGGGCCACAATCCCATGCCCAAAAAGCCCTTGCCGGTTTTTTCGCCAATGGCCTTGACCTGTTTGAGATGTCGTCCGGTTTCGGCGCACGTCTGGTGCAGATTTTCAAGCGGAGCGCCCGACAATTCCAATTGACCCGCGGGTTCCAGGCTGACGGCGCCGTCAGGGCCGCTCAGCGCGATAACATTTTCGCCCTCCATGACGGGAGTCCAGCCGAATTCAGTCAGCGCCATCAACAGATCGCGAATGCCGCCGGGTTCGTCATAAGAAGGCGCACTGAAATTTTTGCGGCAATATACGAATTTCTCGTGCTCGGTGCCTATCCGCCAACGGTCCTTGGGCTTTTCACCCTTTGCGATCGCCGCAACCAGTTGATCGCGGTTCTCGATGATAGGTTCGTTGCGATTCGAAACTGTTTTAGTGCTCATGGCGCGGGTTTAGAAATGTCGCGGCACGAATGCCAGCAATTTCATACGGTCAGTTTAGCGTGACCAAAAATGCAACGGCAAAACTGTCGGCGTTGGGCATGGATGTTGCAGATACAATTATTGAGGACCCCAAAAACGATGCTCCGTGCGGGTCGGTTTCATCGGCGCCCGATGCGTCGTCATCTTCAGGGGTCAGTGTGCTGGTACAGGTTACGCCGGAACGCAGGGAATTGGGGACGTAGACGGTATTCGCCGGAATGGCGTCCGTTCCCACGATCGCTGTGACTAGTCCCGGACCATCGTTGGTTATGGTAATGCAATAACGCACGCGTGCGCCCGGCAAGGATTTGGGATTGATGCCGCTCAATCCGTCAAACAGTACCGAGCTGGCTTTCGATACGCTCAAGGTTGCCCGCAGGGGCGTGATGAACAGGTTTGCATGGAAAAAAGTTCCTGAATTCCCTGTGACGTTGTCACAAATTGTCAGGGTCCATGTGCCGTTCGCATTCTGTCCGTTGAATGCGCTGAGATTTTGTAAGGGAAAGAAATTGCGCTGATAGGGCGGCACCACAAGGGCGTTATTGGCGGTATCATTGGCCGTCGTGTGGGTGTTTATCGATGTCGTAAAGGCGCTATCAAGCAACACGTTCAAATTGCTGCGCGTTCCACCGGTGTTGCGGAACAATGTAACGGTCGTGCCAGCGGGCGACGTCAGTGAAATTACAAGATTATTGCGGCGCGTATGCGACAGCAAAACGCCGACATTTATGTCGGCAATGGTATAAACTTCGGGAACGAAAAAAGTGCGCGTCAATGCCAGATTACAGCTTGTACCTGCATCGGTAATGGGGGCATTTACTGTGTTTTCGTAAGTAATAACGGTTTGCGCGAAGCCGGGGCTGACCGCAAAGCCGCAATATAATATCGCAGCGCACAGCACGCCGAAAGCCGCGCGTTGCATTTGACGTAATCGAACCCGGAATATAACCATAGATATAGTCTAGCAGACTAATGACACCTATTTCCACGACTTTTTTTGATGGTCTTTTGGCGAAGGAAAGGCGCAACCTGTCGCGTAAAGGCACGCATTTTGCCTGCCTCAATTAACGGTGGCGTTGAACACCATCGCAAAACTTGCCGCAGGCCCAAGCGATGCCGCCCGACCGGTTACGGTAGAACCGGCAAAGTCCATTCCGAACGGATCATTTTCATCCGCGCCCGCATTATCATCATCTTCCGCATTTGTTGCACCCGCACAAGTTGATCCCGTCAGCATGCTGCCGGGAACGAACGTAACATTTGCCGGAATGCTGTCGGTTGCAACAACATTGCTGCTGGTTGCGCTGCCGGAGTTTGACAACAGGATGCAATAGCGCACGATGGCGCCGGGCAAGGCTTTGGGATTGCTGCCGCTGACACCGTCGCTTAAGACACTGCTCAACTTTGTTACGTTCAACGTGGTTTGCGGGTTGCAAAATGTGAAATCATTGATGGCAATTGCCTGACCATCGGGGTCGGCTGGCGCGGTTGTGTGGTTGCCATAGATTATCGTGATGGTATCGACGGGCGATGCAAATGTTGCAATGACCGTGCCCTGGTTGGTCGTGTCGCTGGCGGTAACGTCCCCTATGGCGACATTTCCAAACACATAGTTGGTGATGCCATTGGTCAAGGTAGGTGTGACCGTTGATCCGTTGAAGCTCCCGATAATTGTCATTTTGTCGGCAAAATCATTCGCCGCATAATCGACGTCAAAGATCGTAAACTGGGTGCCGGGGACAGCAGTAGGCAACGTAACGACAGTAGTGGTGGTTTGCGTTTTGGTCGAATATTGCACATTCTGGTATAATGAATTCTGGCCCGTGGTGCCGCCGGTGATCGTGGCATTCAATTGCAGCGGAACCGAAAAAACGCCCTGCGTTGTGACGTTAAACCCGATCGTTCCGATATTGGCCACATTGGCGGTTCCGGTCGCGCTCCCGCTGGTCCAACTTTGTGCGTTCCAGTCCAGCAATGTAGTGCCGTTTGGACAGAATAATATGGGCGGTGTTCCGGCGGTTCGGGTTCCGGTCGTGGTAAAGCTGACGGCGGCGTCGTCATCTTCATTCGTGGAATTATTGCCCGGTGTGGAATCAAGATCGATGATCGAAGACGCGTTGATCTCCGCATCATTCTGGATCGTGGTGCCAAGACCGGCGGTGATTGTCACATTGATCGTCAGCGTTCGGGTCGTGCCGACCGGAATGCTGCCAACGGTCCATATCCCGGTTGCACTGTCGTAACTGCCAAATCCCGTTGCGCTGACAAAAGCCACGCCCATCGGCAAAATATCGCGGACTGTTACACCAGAGGCGGACGAAGTTGAACTGGCCGAATTGGTAACGGATAATGTGTACGAAATGGCATTGCCGCTGGCCGGTGTTGCGTTGCTGACCGTTTTAGTGAGCGACAAATCGGCATAGCTGGCGGGCGCCTGGGTTAAATAAAGATCCGCACGCGAAAAAGTACCGACATCCGCGCCGACCGAATCGCATATCACCATCGTCCAAGTACCGAGCGCATTTTGCCCGTCAAACGAGCTCAACACCGACGTCGGACGAAATGTGCGTTGGTAAGGCGGGGCTGATCCTGCGGTATCATCAACGCTATGGCTGCTGATCGCGGCGGCCGCTTCATCGTCATACAGGACGTTAAGGTTGTTCGCCGCCCCGCCCACATTGGTCATTATTTGGACCGTCGTTCCCGCCGGTGACGTCAACGTAATGCGAAGATCGGACCGATAGGTGTGGCTCAGCAACACGCCAAAATTGACATCGGACAGCGTAAAGCTGGTCCCGACGTTGAATGTTCGCGTTACGGTTGTCGCGCAATTGGTGGAATCGACGATGTTGCCCGATGTGGTGTTGCTGTACTGATTTACCGTCTGGGCAAAAGCCGATGTTGGCAACGAACACGTCATAAAGATCATCATCACCAACGTGGCGACGATCCGCAACAAAGTTGCTTTGGCACAAGGAAGCGACTCAATTTTCAATTTCGTTTTGGTCCGAAAGTTATCGCAAAACGGGTAATTGAAAGGGCTTAATTAATAATAAATAGCAGCAGAATTGCGCGCTTCTAATTTGTAAAATTCTATAAATTTTGCGTGAGGGTTAACACTATTACCGAACGTTAACCTCATCGCGGTAAACATGCTTGGACGCGTTACGACCAGGACCGCCATTGCATAGACTATCAATCAAACGGCTTCGGCTTTTATTGGCGATGATATTCGCCCTGTTCATCGGGTTGGGATCGACGTCGGCCCAAGCCCAGTCGTGCGCGTCGGCAACATCGCAGGGGACCGCACCGCAAGGGTGGGAAACTTACTGTTGGTTGGATTTTTCGGCCTATAATGACGCAACGGCGCGTTCGGGCGCAGGGCAGAATTTCTCGTTCAACCTGAGCGACGGTTCAACCTTGTCGTTCAATATGCGGGTAACGCCGTCCGCTGCAGCTGCGTTCAACGCCATCGCGGCCCCGTCATGGACGGGCGCAGCGGTTGGCAATACCGCGTTTCTGGGCATTCCCGGGCGGCCAGTGCTCTACACCGCATCGGCCGGAACCAAATCGATCACCTTTTCCGGAATAACCATAACGCCCCCGCCCGGTGCACCTGCAGTCACAGCCTATTCTTTTGTGGCCGCCGATGCCGAATCCTCAAATAATGGGGAAAATCTGCAATTTGTAACCAATGGATCAGGTTGGCAGATATTGGATCAGGTTAATCCAATCAGTGGAAACACATATCCGACAATCACGGGTACCGGTACATCGACATTTACAGAAACGGGTGTGGCGGGAACCGTTGGCGGATATATTGTTGGATCGAACAGTCCGACGACGGTCACCACAAATATGACGGCGGGCGGTTTGCAGGGCGCGATGTTCGCGGTTCGCTTTGCGTCGATACGCTTGCGAAAATCTATAACGGGGGCACGGATAGACCCCGCTGACCAATTCAACTTCAATATTCGCGCGACAGCCACCGGAACGGCGCTCGCATCGGGAACGACAAACGGCACCGGCAATGGCCCGTTTGCGGCGACGCCCTTGTCTTTGGCATCCGGCATTCCGTTGACGTTGTCGGAGACGATGGCGCCGGGCAGTGTCAGTGCGCTCGCCAAATATGAAAGCCGTCTTAGCTGCACAAATACCACGACAAGCTCGACAACGCCGTTGCCCAATAACGTGCTGGCCACAAGTTACAATTTCGGTGCCTTGCAGTTCGGCGATGCCGTGATTTGTGTATTCAACAACGCGGCCTATCCACATATTCGTTTGACCAAGGCGCTCGGTACCGGTGGCCGCAGGTTTAGCAGTGACCAGTTTACGGTGCGGATAAATCAAGGAACAATGGTGGTTGCGTCGGCAACCACTGCGGGAACCGGCACGACAGTTACGGGTGGCAATACCGCTTTGGTGCAAGTAGCGGCCGGTACATCCTATACGCTTGATGAAATCATGTCGGGACCGGGCAGCCTGTCACAATATAGCGCGAACCTAGCCTGCACCAACGCCACAAACGGCGTTACCACAAGTTTTCCGACATCCGTGCCGGCAAGCATTACGCCTGTTTTGGGCGACGTTATCAGTTGCACGCTGACCAATACGCGGCTCGCTGGCAACGCAACGTTGATCGTATCGAAAACCTCGACGGTGCTGTCAGATGGTGTCAGCGGGTCCAACCCCAAATCTATTCCGGGTGCTATGGTGCGTTATACAATCACGGTCCAGAATACCGGAAATCTCGCGGTGGACGCAAACAGCATCGTCATCGTCGATGCTTTCCCGGCGAACTTCACGCTGGATGCATCGACGCCGTTTACATTCACCAATGGCCCGCGCGCCAGCGGATTGAACACGTTTAATCAGGCAACGATGGTCACCTATTCTAATACGGGCAGCGCGCCGTTCACCGCTTCGCTGGTCAGCGGATTAAATCCTGCTATTCTCGCGTTCCGGTTCGCGCCAACAGGAACCATGCAAAATGCAAATGCATCCGGACCTTCAAGTTTTTCGATCTCTTTTGTCGGGCGCTTGAATTAGGCTTGGATCCTAACCCCAGTCGCCCTGCGCCGCCATCCAGACCGATAGCGCCGCCACCGCCGCCGTATCGGCGCGCAATATCCGCGGGCCAAGGGACACGGCCACCGCCGCCGGATGCGCGCGAATGGCGCTATTCTCCGCATCGGTAAAGCCGCCCTCCGGCCCGATCAGCAGCGCGGCTGGTCCGGTCTTGATAGCCGATCCGAACGGTACGCCCCCGCGTTCGTCACAGAAATAGAGCGCGCGTTCCGCCGGCCAGTCGCGCAGCAGGGCATCGAGTTTTGCCAGCGGCGCAATCTCCGGCAAGGCCGTCCGCTCGCACTGTTCGGCAGCCTCGATCATATGCGCGCGCAGCCTGTCTTCCTTGACCTTGTCCACGACGCATCGCGCCGTCAGCAAGGGGACAAAGCGCGCCGCGCCCAATTCGCAGGCTTTCTCCGCGATCCAGTCAAAACGGTCCTTTTTGACCAGCGCCTGACACAACCAGATATCCGGCACCGCCTCGCGCGGGCGCAAAAGGTGCGCCACGTGCAGGGTCAGGTCGCGCTTCCCCGCGCTCGCCACATGGGCGAGATATTCGCCGGTTTGATCATCGAACAGGACAACGGGCGCGTCCACTTTCAGCCGCATGACCCCGATCAGATAATGCGCCGCGCCACCGGATACGGCAACATCCTGCCCCTCGGCCAGCGCCTGTTCGACAAACAGACGGGGCGTGGATTTTGGAGGCCAGGCGGGGGTTGCGGGCATGACGGTTCCCTAACCCCAAATAGACCGCGCGTCATCCTGCTTTTGGAACAAGTTCGGCGTGACGACGGGCGGATTTTTGTGCAGAGCGTCATCATGGCGATTCAAACGGTTCCGGACAGTGAATATAGCGGCTTCATGGGCCTGTTGCCTCCAAGGCTCCGCGCCTTTGCCCTGCTCGCCCGTTTTGACCGGCCGATTGGCTGGTGGCTGCTCTATTGGCCTTGCGTTTATGGACTGGCGCTGTCGGGCGGACTGATTGCGCAATGGGATCTGGCGCTGTGGATGCTGCTCGGCGCCATTGCGATGCGCGGCGCCGGGTGCGTGTATAACGACATCGTCGACCGCGACCTCGACGCGCAGGTCGCGCGCACCGCGCTGCGGCCTTTGCCAAGCGGCGCGGTCAGTGTGAAGGCGGCGTGGGCGTGGCTGCTGACCCTGTGCCTCGTCGGTCTCGCCGTGCTCATGCAACTGCGGTGGGAGGCGCAACTGGTTTCCCTGGCCAGCCTTGGGCTCGTTGCGGCCTATCCCTTCATGAAACGTATCACCTGGTGGCCGCAACTCTGGCTCGGACTGGTGTTCAGTTGGGGCGCGCCGGTCGGATGGGTCGCGATTACAGGCCAGATCGATGCGACGATGCTGTGGCTCTATGCGGGCACCATTTTCTGGGTCATTGGCTACGACACCATCTATGCCATGCAGGATCGCGAAGATGACGCGCTGGTCGGCATCAAGTCGAGCGCCTTGCGGTTGGGCGGTTATATCCGCAGCGGCGTGGCGGTCTTCTATGCGTTGGCGATTGCAGGCTGGGGCATGGCGATCTGGAGCATCCGCCCCGAAAAGCAGGCGCTCGTCGCGCTGGTGCCCGTTGCTATTCACTTGATGCTTCAGCTTTTCTCGCTCAAACGTGATGGCAGCAATGCGCTTGGCCATTTCCGGTCCAACCGGATGGCGGGGCTGTTGGCGGCCCTGGCCTTTCTGGTCGTCGGGGCTGCAGGGACATTTTAGGAGAGTAATATGGAACATCGCCGTCTTGGAAAAAGCGCCGTTGTTGTTTCCGACATTTGCATGGGAACAATGACCTTCGGATCGCAAACCGAAGAGGCGGAGGCGCATCGCATCTTGGACAAATGCCTCGATGCCGGGATCAACTTCTTCGACACGGCAGAGGGTTATCCTGTTCCACCCGACATCAAATGGGTCGGCCGGACCGAGGAAATTGTCGGGCGCTGGATGAAGGGCAAGAACCGCGATGCGATCATCATGGCGACAAAGGTGTCCGGCCCCAGCCATGTGTGGTTCAAGTCCCCCAAGCGCGGCGGCATGACGGCGCTGGACCGGCATAATATTACCGTCGCGGTCGAAGACAGCCTGCGCCGGTTGCAGACCGACTATATCGACCTCTACCAAACCCATTGGCCCGACCATGACACCGCCTATGACGAGACCATGGAAACGCTGGATGAACTGGTGCGCGCCGGAAAAGTGCGCGTGCTGGGCTGCTCGAATGAAACCAGCTATGGCCTGATGAAGTCGCTTGCGACGTCGGAACGGCTGGGCACGGCGCGTTACCATACGATCCAGAATAATTATTCGATCAACAACCGCCGTTTCGAAGATGAACTGAAGCAGGTCTGCCGTCAGGAAGGCGTGTCGTTGCTGCCCTATTCCCCCTTGGGTGGCGGCGTGCTGTCGGGCAAATATCTCGACAACCAGCGGCCAGAAGGCGCGCGTTTTTCCCGATATCTGGAAATGCAGGGGGAACGCCAGTTTGAAATGGCACAACGGTTTGCAGGGCCAAGGGCGCTGGAATCGACGGCGCGGATTGTCGCCATTGCGAAAGAGGCCGGCATGTCGCCGATCACGCTGGCAACCGCTTGGTCAAAACAGAATGACTTTGTGGCATCGACCATCGTCGGCGTCAGCCGCGAAGACCAATTGGACGAGATTTTTGCCGCGATTGACCTGAAGCTGAGCAAGGAAGTGATGTCGGCGGTGCATAAGGTTACGAAAGAAATTCTGTACCCGATGGGGTGATGGATCTGAGGGAATATTTTCGTCAGAAGGAAAAAGGAAATAAGGAAGAAGAGTGGAATCTCATTCCGGGCAACTGTGTGCCTTATTCCTTCTTTTTCTTTTTCCTTTTGACGAAAAAAGGCCAGCCCGTCCGTGAAATTTCAATCCGTAACAATTTCCGACCGACCATAGCCCAGGGCTTCTGCCAGCGCCTGCAATCGCCGTTGAACCGAATTGGATTGTAACCGAACGGCCTGACCGTTCAGCCGTAAACGCAGGATATTGTCATCCCCCTCGATCCGGCTGTCAGCCAGTGCACCGCCTGTGCCGCCGTCAAGCCGTTGGGCCAGGCGGATCGCGAGGCCCCAGACAACAGCCTGAGCCAATGCACCGGGCTTGGCCAAATTCGAGAGCATTTCGGGCAAAGTCCGCTTGCCGGCGTGAACTGTCCACAACGCCGCGGCGATGATTGCCCGGTCACCTGCCACCACACCCGGCCAGCTTCCGTCCAGGGCAAGGTCCAAAGCATGGTCGGCACGATATTCCGGATTTACGTTCCAAACGCTGTCGGACAACAGGCACGCAGCGCGGCATAATCGGGAGTCACCGTCGCTTTGTCCTGCGAAAACCGGCGCAATCCAATCGGCGAGTGCATCGCCGTGGAACGGGAAACGGGCAAGGCGCTCGCCTTCAAAGCGGGTCGCGGCAATTAAAGGGTCTTCGCGGCGCTCGGCGTCAGACAGCTGGTCGAACAAAAGTCCTTCGCGCAGTCCATAGATACTGGTCACAAGTTCTTTCGGATCAAGCAAGCGGACGACACCCGCCAAAAGAGCGGTCGCGCCCGGCAATGCTGCGATCCGCGCCGATGCCAGAACCTTTGTTTGTGCCAATGCAGCGGCATCATTGACCAGCGGCATCAACCGTGTCGCCGCATCGGGAGGCATTTGATAATTGGACAGGATCGTGAGCGGATAGCCGATGTCATGCATATGCAGTCGCGCAAACGACCGCCATGATCCGCCGATCATATAAAATGGCAAGCCGGTTTCGATGGGAAAGCCGTCAACACCCTTTAATGCTGCAATATCGTCGCGTAACATCTGGGTGATCTGTTTGGTGGTTTTACCTTTCAGCACCGCATGGCGCAACGTACCAAGCGGTAATGATATCCGGTCCCCCAGTCGGCCATCGGCCACGCGGATCAGTTCGAGGCTGCCCCCGCCAAGGTCGCCGACATAGCCATTGGCATGCGGGTTATCGCTGATGACGCCAAGACCAGCCGCCGTTGCCTCGGTCTCACCATCGAGCACGTCTACGCGAATGCCCAGTGCCGCCGCCCGTTCGACCAGTTGCGCCCCGTTCTTTGCCTCGCGCGTCGCAGCGGTCGCTACTACACGCAATGTGTCGACTTTCATCGACCGCGCAAGCGTTTCAAACCGTGCCAAGGCGGCCAGCGCCTTTTTCATCGTTGCGGGACTGATAACGCCGTTTCCGGCAAGGCATGCGCCCAAGGCTACACGACTTTTTTCATTGTAAATCGGCATCGGTGCGCGCGGCAAGCCGGCGTAGACCACAAGACGAATAGTATTTGAGCCGATATCGATTACGGCCTGACGGACCGATTTCATCTCCGCCGGACAAGGTTCAGTGTCGGTATCTTTTTGTCATCGGCCAATGCGCCGCCGCGCCCGGAAAGCGAGGCGTTGGTCATGAAATAATGGTGCAGATTGAACGGCATATCGCCTGCCTTGACCCTTTCATAACGGCCATCGGACCGCAACATCCAGCTTTGCTGATTGTCGAGCAGGTTTGCAACCATAACCTGATCGAGAATCTGGTCATGGACGGTCGGGTTTTCAATCGGCAGCATATATTCGACGCGCCGGTCAAAATTGCGCGACATCCAGTCGGCGGACGAAATGAACACTTTGGCATTAGGGTTGGGAAGATCGGCACCATTCCCCATCGCCCAGATGCGGCTATGTTCCAAAAAGCGCCCGACAACGGATTTCACGCGGATGCGCGACGACATGCCCTTGACGCCGGGACGCAGACAGCAAATGCCGCGCACGACCAGATCGATTTCAACCCCGGCTTCGCTCGCTTCATACAGCTTATCGATAACTGCCTTGTCGACCAACGAATTCAGCTTTGCCCAAACCGCGCCGGGCTTACCAGCCTGCACATTGGCGATTTCCTGATCGATCAATGCCATCACCTTTTCGCGCAAGCCAAGCGGGCTCATGGTCAGCAGTTTCAGGTTGCTGGGCGGGATATAGCCGGTGATGTAATTGAAAATTTGCCCGGCATCATGTCCGACGCGAGGATCGGCGGTGAAGAAGCTGATGTCGGTATAAATCTTGGCGGTGATGGGGTGATAATTGCCGGTGCCAAGATGGCAATAGGTGCGAAAACCATCGGCTTCGCGGCGGACGACAAGCGAGATTTTGGCGTGGGTCTTCATGTCGACAAAACCATAGACGACCTGAACCCCGCTATTTTCCAGCTGCGAGGCCCAATGCAGATTCTGCTCTTCATCAAAGCGTGCTTTGAGCTCGACGATAGCCGTCACCGATTTTCCAGCTTCGGCGGCTTCGCACAGCGCGCGAATAACGGCTGATTGTTTGCCTGCGCGGTACAAGGTCTGCTTGATGGCGACCACATCAGGATCGAGCGCCGCCTGCTGCAGGAAAGCCAACACCACGTCAAAGCTTTCATAAGGGTGGTGGATGACAATATCTTTTTGCCGGATGGCGGCAAAACAATCGCCGTCATGTTCCAATATGCGTTCAGGAAAGCGCGGTGAATAGGGCGGGAATTTTAACGATGGGCGGTCTTCATCAACCAGTTGAGCCAAGTCCCCGATGCCCAGAAACCCCACGGTTTCTGCGACCAGAGAGGAACCGGCACCCAATTCGGTGCGGATCAATGTCGACAGTTCCAGCGGCAAGCCTTTTTCCAGTTTCAACCGGATGATTTTGCCGCGCCGACGTCTTTTGATTGCGCTGCGGAAATAGCGGACCAGATCTTCGGCCTCTTCTTCCACTTCAATATCGCTGTCGCGGATCACCCGGAACGCGCCCGATGCGATCAATAAGTAATCGGGGAACATTTGCCCGACAAAATGCCGGATAAGGTCTTCGATTGTAATGAAGCGGGTGCCCGCACCGGGCAGGCGGACGAAGCGGCGCAGCGACGACGGTATCATCACCAATTGCCGCACGACTTCGCCGTCATCCTTGCGGCGCATATCGAAAATCAGGCTGATGCCCTGATTGGGGATGAAAGGAAAGGGATGGGCGGGGTCCAGCGCCTGCGGTGTCAGCACGGGGAGAATTTGCTCCCGAAAATAGCGTTCGACTTCGGTCTGATGGGTTTTGCCGATCGCGGCTGGTTCAACAACCTTTATGCCTTCGGCGGCCAATTCCTTGATCAGTTTCTTCCACAATTTTTGTTGCTGGGCCATCAACGCATCGGCCGCGGCAACGGTTTCGGAAAGCTGTTCCGACGGGGTGCGGCCATCGATGGACAATTCCTCGATCCGCCGTTGCTGCTGCCCCCGCAATCCGGCGACCCGGACCATGAAAAATTCATCCAGATTCGTGCCCGAAATGGACAAGAAACGAAGACGTTCCAAAAGTGGATGCGCCGCATTTGCGGCTTCTTCGAGGACCCGCTCGTTAAACTTCAGCCAGGAAAGCTCGCGATTGAAATAGCGGCTCGCGGCCAGGTTTTTCTGTTGCTCGATTGTGCTTAAACCTGGGGCGGGGTTCACAAAATTTGTCCTTTCATATGCTTTCCTGCGCGGTGCCACGGAAACATTACCTTTTTACGGCATTTATGCACCCAAATTGTAATATTATTGGCACCAAAATGTCATGGATAGAACGCAAGCATGTCACACACCCTGCCTAATGCGCCCTCAATCTTCTTGGTCATAATAGGGGCTATCCAATGCAAAAGCGCTCAAAAATATCAACAAATATCTTCAAGCTATCCATGCTCAGCGGCGCTGCTTTGCTGGCAATTTTGCCAACGGGCGTTTTGGCGCAAGCGGCCCCTGCCGACGAAGACCAGGCGCGTGAAGACGAAATTTCGACTGCGAATGAAATCGTGGTTCAAGGTCAAATCACCTATCGTAACCGCAGCGAAGCCGCGGAGCCCGTGCTGGTCTATGATGCCGACTATTTTCAACGCTTTGAACCTTTGACAGCTGGCGACGCGCTGAAGCGCGTGCCTTCTGTTACGTTCCTGTCCGACGTGATTGAAAGCGACGGCGCACGGTTGCGCGGGCTGGAACCGGGCTACACGCAGATATTGATCAACGGCGAAAAAGTTCCCGGTTCGAACGCCGACCGCAGCTTTTTCCTCGACCGCATTCCGGCCGAGTTGATCAAGCAGGTTGAAATCATCCGTTCGTCTTCGGCGCGCCGCACCGGCGATGCGGTTGCCGGCACGCTGAACATCGTGCTGCGCGATGGATATCAGCTTGAAGGCGGCTATGTCCGCATGGGTGTTTTGCGTTTCGACGACGCCGAAGTGAAACCTAGCCTTGGACTGGTTTACGGCGGTGCCCTTGGGCCAGGTCGTATTCTCATCGGCGGCAATATTCAGGGACGGTATAATCCAAAGCTGAAGACAAGCTTCCGCTTTGGGGATTCACCTGAAAACAATCCGAATTTTGAAACCGATGATTTCGACAATCGCGAAGACCAGACCGATACCCGCGATGGGACCGATTATGCGTTCAATGCGACCTACGACATAGACGGTGAAACCACGGATTTTGAACTGAGCGGCTATTATGTCCGGACAGACCGGATCGAAGATGAGCGGTCGTTTGAATATGATGATCCCACCGCGATCACCGGCCCTGTGCGGACCACGCCGGTTGCCGGAAACCTGCTGACCGACAATGCGAATTTCAACAGCATCAAACAGGAAAGCTACAGCCTTGCCGGAAAGCTGGAGCAGGAATGGTCGGCGGGTGTTACCAAGCTCAAGGTCGGCTATTCACGCTTTTCTGACAAGCAGGATGAAACCGAATTTGAAATTGACTTTGACCGGTCAACGCCGCGCTTTACCGGTGATTTGACGGATGTTGATATTGTCGACAAGGAACTGTCGGTCGGGTTGGAACATGTGTTCAAACTGGGTTCGGATATCGAACTGGCAATCGGTGGATTTGCCCAGAACAAGGATCGCGACACCAGCATATTGTCCATCCGTGACCGGTTTAACCTGACAGCAGCTGATCGCGCTTACGACCAGTTTGGCCGTAACCCCGAAGAATTTGCACGTCCCTTTGGCGCCCCCGTATTCACGCCCGGCAGCCTGAATACAATCGAAGAAGACCGGCGCGACCTTTTCGCGGAAGTCGAAGGAAAATCGGGCGGCATAAGCTGGGTCGCCGGTGTGCGGTATGAAACCACCGACTTTGCGGTCAATGACCTGACGGTTCCTGCCGCTTCGGCGGTTCAGGAAAATGACTATTCGTTCCTGTTGCCTTCGGCTTCTGTAAAGATCGAGGTCGGCAGCGGTGGACGGATCACGGCTTCGGCGGCACGTACCAATCGTCGCCCGCGCCTTGATTTCCTGTCACCTGCGTTGCTTGAGGCGGAATTGGGTGACAATGACTTGTTGGGCAATCCAGCGCTTCGTCCCGAAACTTCATGGGGCGGTGACCTTGGCTATGAACAGCGTCTTGGCCGGACCGGTGTGATCGGTGTCAACCTGTTTTATCGCAAGATCAAAGACCTGATCGAAGTTGCAAATACCGGTGTTGAAGGTTCGGAAGGGCCGGGCACTTTTGTATTGCAGCCACGAAACACCGGCGATGGTGAAGTCTATGGTATTGAATTTGACCTGTCGACCGACCTCGGCTTTCTGGGCCTTCCCGACACAGGCGTGTTCGGTAACGTGTCGTTCCTTGACAGCGACATTACCGATTTCGGTGGAGCCCGCCGCTTTAACGGCCAATCCAAATATGTTTACAATGCGGGCTTCATTCAGGACATTCCATCGGCTGGCGTCGCATTCGGCGCGACCTATCGCAAACAGGGCGGCGCGTTTGACCGGATTGTGGGCGAAGAAATCACCACGACTTATGGGGCCGATCTGGAAGTCTTCATCGAAAAGCGTTTTGGCAACAAATTGACGATCCGTGCGGTGGGGTCAAACCTGCTTAATGGATCAAAGGACGAGGTGTTCAACAAATTCAACACGATTGATGAACAGCTGGCCCGGGATTTCGATGAATTCGAACTGGAAAGCGAAGAAGCAGGGCCTGTGTTCCAGATTATGGCACGGTACGCATTCTGATGCGTCAGGTCATCTGGGCATTGCCATTGCTCATCGCCGGTTGCGCCACGCCGCCGCCGGTGATGAGTCCTCTGGCAACGGCGACCGTTTCGGCCAAGGTTGAAACCCAGCCGGTTGCGTCGATGGACGATGCCGCCGATGACCCTGCGATCTGGCACAATGCGGCCAATCCTGCGGAAAGCCTGATCGTTGCGACCGACAAGCAGGCGGCGATCCATGTCTATGACCTGAACGGGGCAAAGCTTCACTCCGCGCCATCCCCCCGGCTGAACAACGCCGATTTGCGGGACTTGGGCGGGGCGAGCGGCGTATTGGTCGCGGCAAGCGACCGGCAGGATATCGCCAATGCAAAGATGGCAATGTTCAGGCTGGATACGGTTGCAAAACGGCTGGTGCCACTGGGCAGCATCGCGGTCGGACCGGGCGAGGCTTATGGCATGTGCCTGTGGCAACGTGCGTCGGACAAGGCGTTGTTCGGCTTTGTCGTGATGAAAGATGGCCGCATCGATCAAGTGGCGATGGACCTGACCGGCCCGGTTCCCACAGGCAAAGTTGTCCGCAGCATGAAATTGGGCACGCAATCCGAAGGATGCGTGGCCGATGACCGCACCGGTATTTTATATGTCGCCGAAGAAGATGTCGGCCTGTGGAAATTTGATGCATCGCCCGATGGCCCGGTAACGGCGACGGCCCTTGCGAAAGCGGATGGCCAGGAAATTGTCATGGATGCCGAAGGCGTGGCGCTCGCCCCTTCGGGAACCGATGGCGGCTATGTCATTGTTTCCAGTCAGGGTGACAATGCCTATGCGGTCTATAAATTACCGCAAGCCAGCTATGTCGGGCGCTTCCGCATAACCAACGGCATCGTCGACGGCGTGCAGGAAACCGATGGCATTGAATTGATGCTGGGCAATTTTGGACCGGATTTTCCGGCTGGCCTCTTTGTGGCGCAAGATGGCGACAATCTGCCGCAGACCCAGAATTTCAAGTTGGTCAGCTGGGCCGATGTGGTTGCTGCGCTGGGCCTGTGAAAAGACGGGGTTGCAATAGCGTGCCTGCGGGGTAATTGCAGCGCATGACAAAAATCTGGTTTCACGACACGCTTGATCTGAATGCGCTCACTGCCAACGGCGACAACTGTATGCCGGGCAATGTTGGCATCGAATTTATCGACTTTGGCGATGACTGGATAAAGACGCGCATGCCGGTCAATGAACGCACGAAGCAGCCCTATGGCCGGTTGCATGGCGGCGCGTCGGTTGTTCTGGCCGAAACCATTGGCTCGGTCGGCGCGGCGATGACCATTGACCAGAGCAAATTTGCCGTGGTCGGCATGGAGATAAACGCCAATCATATTCGTCCGGTTAAGGACGGCTATGTTTATGCGGTGGCGCGGGCGGAATCGATGGGGCGGACAACGCAGATCTGGTCCATTCGGATTGAAGATGAAGCAGGCAAGCTGGTCTGCATTTCGCGCATTACGATGGCGGTGATTTCGATCGAACGGGCCTAGCGCCGTGTGTTTATATTATCCGTTGACGGGACATGATGCTATACGCAATATGACACCGCTGGACAGAAATGGGATTTTACGCATATGACGATTAGGTACGTCCGCGAATTCAAGGGGTTTGCAGGCATCCGGCTCGAATCGGATGATATCGGCACGGCCGACGACCCTTCGATCATATTGCTGCATGGTTTCGGCCAGACCCGCAAAATCTGGGAAGATGTCGCAGTTGGGCTGGAACAGGCCGGGCGGCATGTCATCAATGTCGATTTGCGCGGGCATGGCGGCAGCGACTGGCCGAACGACGCCCGTTATGATTTTAACGCCTATGTCGAAGATTTGCGTGCGGTGTTGGGCCAGATGCGGACCCGGCCGGTTGTCGTTGCCGCCATGCATAGCGGCTGGATCGCAACTGCGGCATTGGCAGAGGATGCAGCTACATTGGCGTCTGGACTTATTCTGGTTGATCCGCCGGCCGAAAGCGACGCGCATTCGGTTCGGGAATCGGCCGAAGCGATGTCGGCCGCAATCGGGCAGGGGCTGACGCAGTCCGACTATGATGCCCGGTTGCTGGATATTTTCAGCGTGGACGGAAATGGCGCGCATGTGTTGGGCGCGGCGCCGCACATCAATATTCCGGTGCTGGTCATCCGGGGCGCACTTGGCGCAGGAACCGCTAATGTCGGACCATCGGGCTACGCCGAGGCGTTTCCCAATGTCGAGGCGATAGATGTCGATGGCGGCGGATTGCTGGTCAATGCCGAACGGACCGAGGCGTTTAACGGCTTGCTGATTGATTTTCTGGAACGCAAACAGCCGCGCTTCATTCCGGAATATCGGTCAGGTTCCGATGCCCGCACGTTGCGCGACGCAATGGGGTGTTTTGCCACCGGCATCACGATCATTACCGCGCATGACGCAGATGGGAAACCGATAGGCTTGACCGCCAACAGCTTCACCAGCGTATCGCTCGACCCGCCTTTGTTGCTGGTGTGCATCGCGAACAATGCGGGTAGCGCCGAAACGTTGCGATCGGCCGATAGCTTTGCGGTCAATGTGCTGCAGATAGGGCAACAGCCCGTGTCGAACCTGTTCGCGGGTAAAGGCGAGGACCGCTTTGCCGGTACGCGCTGGGAAGTGGGCGAATATGGTGCACCGATATTGCCCAGCTCGCTTGGCATTTTCGAATGCACGCGGAATGACCTGCATGAAGCAGGCGACCATTTTCTGCTGGTCGGCAAGGTTGAAAAGGCCAGTTTTGAACCAAGGCGCGATCCTTTGCTCTATTTCCGTGGCAAATACCGGCGGTTGCATTTCACCTAAAATCTACCAATCGGGCTGAAATATTTCAGCTAGCCTATTCTTGCCTGTACTATGAGTTTGGCCCAAAGGCGGAGAATATATTCTGTCAGGAGAGTCGAGATGCGGCAAATAGATCATTTCATCAGTGGTGGCGCTGGTTCGCCCGGGTCGCGCTTTGCCGACATCATGGACCCCAATAATGGCGGAGTTCAGGCCCGGGTTGTATTGGGTGACCGCAATGTTCTGGACGCCGCTGTGGCCGCTGCACAGGCCGCGCAACCGGCATGGGCCGCCATGAACCCGCAGCGCCGTGCCCGCGTGATGTTCGATTTCAAATCGCTGATCGAAAAGCATATGGACGAACTGGCGCATATGCTCTCCGCCGAACATGGCAAGGTGATTGCCGACAGCAAGGGCGATATCCAGCGCGGGCTTGAAGTTGTTGAATTCTGCTGCGGCCTTCCCCATGTCATGAAGGGCGAATATAGCCAGGGCGCTGGCCCCGGCATTGACGTTTATTCGATGCGGCAGCCTTTGGGCATTGGCGCCGGGATTACACCGTTCAACTTTCCCGCGATGATCCCGCTGTGGATGGGCGCGGTGGCGACCAGTGTCGGCAATGCCTTCATTCTGAAGCCTTCGGAACGTGACCCCAGCGTGCCTAACCGGCTGGCGGAACTCTTTTTGGAAGCAGGCATGCCTGCCGGGATTTTCCAGGTCGTGCATGGCGACAAGGAAATGGTCGACGCGATCCTCGACCATCCGGCGATCAGCGCGGTCAGCTTTGTCGGCTCTTCGGACATCGCGCATTATGTCTACAATCGCGGCGTGGCCGCCGGCAAGCGCGTGCAGGCCATGGGCGGCGCGAAGAACCACGGCATCGTGATGCCCGACGCCGATCTCGACCAGGTGGTCAACGATCTGACCGGTGCTGCCTTTGGTTCAGCCGGTGAACGCTGCATGGCGTTACCTGTTGTCGTACCTGTGGGCGACGACACCGCAGAACGATTGAAGGCCAAGCTGATCCCGGCGATTGCTGCGCTGCGCGTAGGAATCTCGACCGATGCCGACGCGCATTATGGCCCGGTGGTGACCGCACAGCACAAGGCCAAAGTCGAAGGCTGGATCCAGACCGCCATTGATGAAGGTTCCGAACTGGTCATCGATGGCCGTGGCTTCACGCTTCAGGGGCATGAAGAAGGCTATTTTGTCGGACCCACGTTGCTCGACCATGTCACCACGGACATGGAAAGCTATAAGGAAGAAATCTTCGGCCCGGTTCTGCAAATTGTCCGCGCACCCGATTTTGAAACGGCACTCGCGCTGCCCAGCAAGCACCAATATGGCAATGGTGTCGCAATCTTCACACGCAACGGCCACGCCGCGCGCGAATTTGCGGCGCGGGTGAATGTCGGCATGGTGGGCATCAACGTGCCGATCCCCGTGCCCGTGGCCTATCACAGCTTCGGCGGCTGGAAACGCTCGGGCTTTGGCGACACTGACCAATATGGCATGGAAGGCATCAAATTCTGGACCAAGGTCAAGAAAATCACTGCCCGCTGGCCTGATGGTTCGCCAGACGGCACCAACGCCTTCATCATTCCGACAATGGGGTAAGCTCCATGAAAATCGCGTTTATCGGATTGGGCAATATGGGCGGCGGGATGGCTGCGAACCTTGTGAAAGCAGGGCATCAGGTCAACGCGTTCGACCTGTCGCCCGAGGCGCTTGCCCGGGCGATGGAGAATAAATGCGCTGTTTATGACACGGTGCAAGGCGCGGTTGCCGGTGTGGACGCGGTGGTGTCGATGCTGCCCAATGGGGCGATTGTCGATTCCGTATATAGCACGGATGTTATCGGCCATGCGCCGCAAGGTGCGGTGTTTCTCGATTGTTCGACCATTGATGTGGACACCGCACGCAAGGTGACGGCCGCAGCCGTGGCCGCAGGCTATGCCATGGTCGACGCCCCGGTATCGGGCGGAATCGCCGCAGCCAATGGCGGCACGTTGACCTTCATGGTCGGCGGCACCGACGAAGCGTTTGCTCGGGCTGAACCGATCCTGGCGGCGATGGGCAAGGCGGTTATCCACGCCGGAACCAGCGGCGCGGGGCAGGCGGCCAAAATCTGCAACAATATGCTGCTGGGCGCGTCGATGATCGCGACATGCGAGACGTTCAAACTCGCGGAGAAGTTGGGTCTTGACCTGCAAACTTTTTACGACATTTCGTCGAAGGCATCGGGCCAGAACTGGTCGATGACCAGCTATTGCCCCGTCCCCGGCGTGGGCCCGCAAAGCCCCGCGGATAATGGCTATCAAGGCGGCTTTGCCACGGCGTTGATGCTGAAAGACCTGAAACTGGCGATGGCGGCGGCACAATCGGTCGATGCCGAAGTCCCCATGGGCGAAAAAGCCGCCGCACTTTACGAAGCCTATGCCGACGGCGGCGCAGGCGGCATGGACTTTTCAGCGATTATCAAGACGTTGTAAATTTGCAGGAAGTCGCCGGAATGACCGACGTTAATCGGTCGCGCCGACATTTTTTCGCCGTTTAAACTATGATATTCCGCGCTGATCGCCGCGCATTTGCGTAATTTACATCCATTATGGATATAGTTTTGCCACGAGCAATATATGTCTCAAGTTATATTATGTTTGT
>NZ_JBJXFW010000011.1:0-17509 GCF_046154385.1 Sphingorhabdus sp.
TCCACGCTTTCGGCGGAACGGAAGCGAATGTTGTTCTTGCGACCATCGCGCAGGTTTTTCAGTTCGACCTGCATATAGGCTCCGCCCTTGCCCGGCTGGGTATGTGCAGTCTTTACCACACGCCACAGGCCGTTTTCATATTCAAGGATGTTACCCGGCTTGATTTCAACCGCGTTGATTTTCATGGGACGAACTCGCTAACAAATGGAAAGAGCAGACACGCACTGCGTGCCGTTGGACGCGGCCTTTAACGGGCGTAGCGGAATTAGGCAAGCAGGGCGTTAAACGCTTTTACCGCTTCGGCCGGACCTTGGGGATGATTCCAGACCGCGCCGGACACCGCCAGAAAATCGGCACCAGCCTCAACAAGCGGCGTTGCATTGTCCGGTGTAATTCCGCCGATGGCGACGCACGGAATCTCCGTCACCAGCGTCCATTTTTGTACGGTATCGAGATCGGCAATATGTTCGACCTCTTTCGTGCTTGTCGGGAAGAATGCGCCAAATGCGACATAATCGGCCCCGGCCTCAGCCGCCTCCATCGCCAGATGGCGGCTGTTGTGGCAGGTTACACCGATCTGGGCATCGCGGCCCAATTGTTGACGCGCCTCTCGCACATCGCCATCACCTTGTCCCAGATGCACACCATCCGCATGAAGCCTTTTGGCAAGCGATACGCTATCGTTCACAATGAATGCGACGTCATGCCGTGCGCAAATTTCTCGCAATGGTTCGGCAAGAGCGACGGCATCATGCTGATCGACGCCCTTAACGCGAAACTGGAACGCCGCAACGGGACCGGCGGACAACGCCTGTTCGAGTTTTTCAGGAAACGCCCCGCCAACGTCGAGCGGGGAAATGAGATAAAGCTGGCATCCAATGTCGGTCATGCCGCGCCTTTAGCGAGGGTTTAGGCTGGCGGCAAATGTCTTACGCACTACCGCCAGCCCCTCTCCAACCTCAGGTCGCCGAAGCGGCAGCAATCTCGTCAATCGCACCGCCAAGCGAAGCGTCGAATTCGGCGTCGGTCATCTGGTGACGCAGGTCTTCCAGCAACGCGCGCGAGAAGCTTGCTATGATGCCCTGGTTCTTCGCCAATTCCACGCATGCTTCAGGGCGGGCAAATCCGCCGGACAGCGCAACGACACGCAATACGCGCGGATGCTGTACCAACGGATCAAACAGTCCGGCTTCGGCCGGGATCGACAGCTTCAGCATAACTTTGTGGTCACCCGACACATTGTCGAGAGCCTTCAGGATTTCATCGCGCAGGATCGCGTCGCTTTGCGCACGGTCCGCACTTTTGATGTTCACTTCAGGTTCGATGATCGGCATCAGGCCATGATCCAAAATCTGTTCCGCAACTTCAAACTGCTGCTTCACGATAGCCGCGATTCCCGTGGGCGACGCGCTATTGATAACCGAACGCTTCTTGGTACCGAACACGCCCTTTTTCCTTGCACGAGCCAACAAACTGTCGAGTTCGGGCATCGGCTTCATCATCTGCACGCCGTCGGCTTCGTCTTCCAGGCCCTTGTCGACTTTCAGGAAAGGAACAACGCCGCGTTCCCACAAGGCTTCCGGAACCGGCTTGCCTTCTGCTGTGCCGTCCATGGTACGTTCGAACAGGATCGCGCCAATCACCTTGCCATTGGCAAAGCTAGGCGATGTGATGATGCGGGTCCGCATGTCGTGGATCAGACCGAACATTTCCTCGTCATTGCTGTAGGCATCTTCTTTGATACCATAGCCACGCAACGCCTTGGGGGTCGAACCACCACTCTGGTCAAGCGCGGCGATAAAGCCGGCGCCATTGGCGATCTTGTCGAACATTTTGGGATCGTGCATTCTCAATTCCTAATCTTTCCAGTTTGCATACGTATGCAAGAGCACAATAAAAAAAACGGGGCAATGCGCCCCGTGGGGTTAATCCGTTTGAAGCGCATCGACACCCGGTAAGGGTTTGCCTTCCATCCATTCGAGAAACGCGCCACCAGCGGTGGAAATGAAAGTGAAATCGTCTGATGCTCCAGCATGCGCCAAGGCTGCGACGGTATCACCGCCACCGGCAACCGAAATAAGCGAACCTTCTTTGGTCAGCGCGGCGGCAGTCTTTGCCAAGGCTATGGTTGCCTTATCAAAAGGTTCAATCTCGAACGCGCCCAAGGGGCCATTCCATACCAGCGTCCTACAGGTTTTCAACACATCGGCGAGCGCTTCAACCGCGGCAGGACCGACATCCAAAATCATCTCATCGGCTGCAACTTCATTCACATTCACGATACGGATTGGCGGATTACTGCGGAATTCGACTGACGTCACGACGTCATAAGGCAGATGGACGGTGCATCCCGATGCATCCGCAGTTTCAAAAATGGCGTTTGCCGTGTCCGCGAGGTCATGTTCGCACAGCGACTTGCCCACATCGATACCGCGCGCCGCCAAAAAAGTGTTGGCCATGCCGCCACCGATGATCAGGTGATCGACTTGCTTCACCAGATTGTTGAGTACGTCGAGCTTGGTAGAAACCTTCGCCCCGCCAACAACTGCGGCCACGGGATGTTCGGGATTCCCCAACGCCGCTTCCAGCGCCTTGAGTTCGGCCTCCATCGAGCGACCGGCATAAGCGGGCAATATATGGGCTAGCCCTTCGGTCGACATATGCGCCCGGTGGGCTGCAGAGAACGCGTCATTCACATAGAAATCGCCATTTTCCGCAACAGCCTTGGCGAGTTCGGGATCGTTCTTTTCCTCGCCTGGCCAAAAACGTGTGTTCTCTAGCAGCGCGATATCGCCATCGGCCAAAATACCAACCGATTGCCGCACCACATCACCCGCGATTTCGGGCACAAACATGATTTCGCGCCCGACAACTTCCTGCAGTGCATCGAGCACCATCGAAACCGACATTTCGCTATGCTTTGCGCCCTTGGGACGACCAAAATGCGCCAGCAGCAGCACCTTGGCGCCCTTGTTGCTCAATTCCAATACGGTTGGCAACAAGGCGCGCAGGCGCATGTCATCGGTGACACGGCCGTCGGCCATGGGGACGTTCAAGTCAACACGCACCAGCGCGCGCTTGCCCTTGATATCCCCAAGATCGTCCAAAGTGCGAAATGCCATGGTTTCAGCCCTTACAGCAATTTGCCAATGACGCCGGCTGTGTCCACCATACGGTTGGAGAAGCCCCATTCATTGTCATACCAGCTCAAAACGCGAACCAACTTGCCGTCGATGACCGATGTTTCCAGGCTATCAATCGTCGAGCTGGCCGGGCAATGGTTGTAATCGATCGAAACCAGCGGCTCGTCCGAATAAGCCAAAACGCCCTTCAACGCGCCTTCGGAGGCCGACTTAAGCAATTGGTTGACTTCTTCCTTAGTTGTCTCACGCTTTGGCGTGAAGGTCAGGTCGACGATGCTGACATTGGGCGTGGGCACGCGAATTGCCGAACCGTCCAGCTTGCCCTTCAGTTCAGGCATTACCTCACCCACCGCACGGGCAGCGCCGGTGGTGGTGGGGATCATCGACATAGCCGCAGAACGGGCACGGCGCATATCGTCATGGATCTGGTCAAGAATTTTCTGGTCGTTGGTATAGCTGTGGATTGTGGTCATCAGGCCACGCTCAATACCAATGGCGTCGTTCAGAACTTTCGCGAGTGGCGCAAGGCAGTTGGTGGTGCAGCTTGCGTTGGAAACGATCATGTCGGCGGCAGTCAGGACATCATGATTGACCCCGAAAACGACGGTTTTGTCGACATTCTTGCCCGGTGCGGAAATCAGCACGCGCTTGGCACCCGCGGCCAGATGCTTTTCCGCACTGGCACGATCTGTGAAGAATCCGGTGCATTCCAGCGCAATATCGACGCCATTGGCGGCGTGCGGCAGATTTGCAGGGTCGCGCTCGGCAGTTACATGGATGCGCTTGCCGTTGACGATGATGTCATTGCCGTCGGCCTCAACAGTGCCGGGGAACGGGCCGTGCACGCTGTCGCGCTTGAAAAGCAGGGCATTCGCCTTTGCCGGCGCCAGATCGTTGATGGCGACCAGTTCCAGGTCATGGTCGTCGCGCTCAAGTATCGCACGGGCAACCAAACGGCCGATGCGGCCAAATCCGTTAATAGCTACTTTGACAGTCATATATGCTCCTATCAGCCTAATTTGGCGATGATTTGAGGGGTAATTTTGTCGGCAGAGAAACCAAAATGGTCCATCAGAACCTTGCCCGGGGCCGATGCGCCAAAGCGATCAAGGCCGATGTGGAGACCGTTGGAACCGGTAATATCGCTCCAACCAAAGGTCGTACCGGCTTCGATCGAAACACGCAGCGTGCCATCGTCCGGCAGCACATCGTTGCGGTAGGCGGCATCTTGCGCCAGAAAACGCGTCATGCTGGGCATGGACACGACGTCCGCGCCTACACCCTTGGCTTCCAGTTGCGCCGCAACTTCGGTAGCCAGAGCCACTTCCGATCCGGTGGCAATCAAAATGACCTTACGCGCTGTCCCGGCGGTCTGGATGCGGTAGGCGCCCTTGGCCGACAAATTGCTGTCGACCGACGTGCGCACCATCGCCAGATCCTGACGCGAGAGCGCCAATACAGACGGCCCATCCTTGCGTTCCAGCGCAAGCTGCCAGCATTCAGCCACTTCGATGGCGTCGCAGGGGCGGAAAACCTCGAGGTTCGGGATCATCCTCAGGCTCTGAAGCTGTTCGACCGGTTGGTGCGTGGGGCCGTCTTCGCCCTGCCCGATGCTGTCATGGGTGAGCACGTAAACCACTCGAAGTCCTTGCAATGCCGACAGGCGGATTGCGGGGCGGGCATAGTCTGAGAAGATCATGAACGTGCCGCCAAAAGGTACGACGCCGCCGTGCAAGGCCATGCCGTTCATCGCCGCCGCCATGCCGAATTCACGGATGCCATAATAGATATAGCGGCCCGAATAATCGTCTTTATTCAGAGGCTTGGTGAAAGATGTTTTGGTATTATTGGAACCTGTCAAGTCGGCCGAGCCGCCGAGAAGTTCGGGAAATGCCTCGGTCAAAGGACCCAAGGCCATTTCCGAGGACTTGCGCGTTGCCGCCTTGGGCAGGTCCAACGCGAGTTGCGCCTTATAGGCCGACATCGCCGCTGTTGAATCGAAGTCGCCCGTCATCCGGCGCGTAAATTCTGTTTTTTTCAAGCTATTTGAAAGACGATCCTGCCATTCACTCTTAACCGACGCACCCTTGGCACCCAATGCGCGCCAAGCCGACAAAATGTCGTCAGGCACTTCGAACGGGGCGCTGTCCCAGCCCAGTTGCTGGCGTGTCGCGGCGATTTCCTCGTCACCCAACGGAGATCCATGGACCTTGGAACTGCCTTGCTTATTGGGGGCGCCATAGCCAATGATCGTGTGGCAGGCGATCAGCGACGGCCGCGGGTCTGCGACGGCTTCGGCCATCGCTCGTTTGATATCGTCAAAATCATGTCCGTCGCATTTCACGACATGCCATCCCGTGGCGGCATAGCGGGCCGCGATATCTTCGCTCGACGACAGATCGACCGCACCGTCAATGGTGATCCGGTTATCGTCCCACAACACATTCAAGCGACCGAGGCCAAGATGTCCGGCCAAACCAATCGCCTCATGATTGATGCCTTCCATCAGGCAGCCGTCACCAGCAACAACCCAGGTTTTATGATCCACCAGTTCGTCACCGAAAACCGCATTCAAATGCCGCTCAGCAATGGCCATGCCCACCGCCATCGCCAGACCTTGCCCCAAGGGCCCGGTCGTGGCCTCCACACCTTCCAGCTCGAAATTTTCGGGGTGGCCAGCGCAAGGGCTGTGCAATTGGCGGAAATTGCGGATGTTATCCATGGTCGGCCGCGCATAACCGGTCAGGTGCAAAGTGGCGTAGGCCAGCATCGAACCATGTCCTGCCGACAGCACAAAGCGGTCGCGGTCTGGCCATTTCGGGTCGGCGGGATCGAATGTCAGAAAGTCGGAATAAAGAACTGTTGCAACATCTGCCATGCCCATCGGCATACCGGGATGCCCGCTATTGGCAGCCTGAATGGCATCCATAGCCAGCGCCCGAATTGCATTGGCCATCTGCCGTTGGTTGACAGTCATCTATCTCATTCCCCTTTTTCGACCTGAACCCATTCGACCAACCCCGTTCTTTGTCAGGTTGCCCAAAGAATACGGGTTTGAATCTAGCTGGCCGGTCGGTTCCGAGTCGTCGGTGGGCACCCTTTGCGGAGCGAAGTCGAAGGCGTCAAGCCAAAGGGTAGCCTGACACGGCAGGGAGCGCAAATCTGTGTCATTTGGAAGCGCATTTGCCAAATATATTTAATTTGCTAAATTGCTCGAAATAACGAGAGTAAACCATGCCACAGCAACAACTAATTATAACTATCGGCAGGATTGAGCGTGCTCTTTCGCGGTTGGAACAACTTTCCAACTCTCGGGCAAATGAGACCCCTAATCCTGAGTTGGTTCAAAAGCACGAACGATTGAAGGCAGAAACGCTTTTGGCTTTGGGCGAAATAGATCAAATCTTGGCTGGGGGCGTGCGCTAATGGCTGATGTCCGGCTTTTGATCGCAGGTCGCGAGTATATTGTTACGTGCAAAGACGGAGAAGAGCCAAGGCTACAGACACTCGGCAATATGGTCGACGAAATGGCGCGCGAGGCAGGTGGCTCTTCGGGTGGATTAAATGAGAGTCGGCTGCTCCTTTTTTCGGCCTTGCTGCTTGCGGACAAATTGCATGACAGCAAGGGCAATGCGGCAAGCAACGCCCTTCAATCACCACCCGCCGATGACCCTGCTTTCGATCAAGCTTTAGCCGCTCTTGAAAAACTCGCCGTCCGGCTTGAAACTTTAGCCGACAGGCTTGAGGAATAGAAACCGAAGTCCTATATAGAATTTGGCGGGACTGCACGGCACGAACTGATGAGAACATCCCTGAGGCGATTATTTATCTAAGGGAGCTGTCCCTGTTTGGACCGTGGTCCAGACTAAACGGCGCCCACCTGACGTTTTGGCGTCAGAGGATATTCCGGGAAACGACCCATTGTGGTTCCGCTAACCCCTAGATGGGACATTGATGTTGTGGACATGGCTTTGGATAAAAATGCTCTGCGAGCCAAATTCCGACAGATACGGGACGGTTTTGTCCAACGCCTCAGCGACAACGACAGATCACTTGCCTTTTCTCATATGCCCGGCCTTTTGAAGGCACATTTGGGGCCGGATACGATATTGGCTGGCTATATCGCCATTGGCTCCGAAGCTGATCCTTCCCGATTGTTGGCTCAAACACATATGTCCGGATGTCAGATTGCCCTGCCCCATGTTACGTCCAAAGCCGCGCCAATGCGTTTTTTGCGCTGGTCGCCGGACGAGCCCCTAATCGGCGGACCGTTCGGCCTGATGCAGCCGGATACCAATGCCGAGCAGGTCCAGCCCGATGTTATATTGGTGCCGCTGGTGTCGTTTGACGATCGGCTGATTCGACTGGGGCAAGGCGCGGGGCACTATGACCGGGCCCTAAGCCTATTGGAAAACAGTTTTACGGTCGGCCTTGCCTGGTCCATACAACATAGCACCGCATTACCCGACGACCCTTGGGACGTGCCGCTCGACGCTGTGCTCACCGAAAAATCCTGGATTACTCTATGAACAAGCCCCTTACTCCGCCATCATGGCGCAAACCCGCTGGAATGTTGGCCATTCTGGGGATCATTCTGCTTTGGTCGGTTCTGATTGTGAGTGCATCCGACTATATCGGACAAATGCATATTCTCGCGCAGGCCATCATCTATCTGATCGCAGGAACGATATGGATCGCGCCCTTGCGGCCTTTGCTGATCTGGATTGAAACAGGGTCGTTCAAAGCGCCACCTGTAATATAATAATTACAAGGAGTGGCGCGAGTGACGGGGCTCGAACCCGCGACCTCCGGCGTGACAGGCCGGCGCTCTAACCAACTGAGCTACACCCGCTAACTTGCGGTGGAGGCGCACTAGAAGCGAGGACAGATTCTGTCAACGCACTTTGTCGCTATTCTCAAAATTGTAACAATAGCCGGGGCAACTGCGTCAAAATTCCGACGCAAACGCTTTGAACGATCGGGCAGTTTTTCCACCAAATGTCGCTGGCGTCACGGTCTTTACACTAGATGTTTGACGTCACGACGTCCCGTGCTATATCTTAAGTTATATTTTTTAATATTTTACAAATTGTTACCGTTTGCAGTGAAGTATTTATCTTTTTTATCAGATAGTTAAGGTGGTTAATTGGTGTGCTTGGGATTAACGGTTTCTTGACGTTATTGCGGCATAAGGTACGGGATGAAGACCAGACATCATATTCGTTCGCACCCTAATATCCGTCAGAGTGGCTACCGCAAGGCACTTTTGGCTTCCATTACGGTTGCGTTATTTTCAATGCCAGGTGCTGCGCTTGCCGCGGGCACGTTAGCTGGCACCGATATCCAAAACGTTGCCTCTGCTACATTTGATACCGCAGGCGGCCCCGTTACGATTCAATCCAATACCGTGACCATTAAAGTAGACGAGCTTCTTGACGTCACGGTGTCATCAATTGATCCCGGCGATATCATTACGTCACCGGGCCAAACGGCAAATGTTCAAAGCTTCAGGGTTTCCAATACAGGAAATGGCAACGAAGCCTTCAGGTTAACCGCCAATGTTGCAAATGGCGGGGATGATTTTGATCCCACGTTGCAGCAGATCATTTTGGACACCAATAACAATGGCGTCTTCGATGCCGGTGTTGATGTTATTTATACGGCGGGTGCGAATGATCCCGTCATCGCGCCTGACCAGAATATCACGGTATTTGTTATCACGTCTACGCCTGCTGGCGTCGTGGACACCAATCGCGCGAATGTCAGCTTGGCGGCCGCTGCCGTAACCGGCACAGGTGCGCCGGGAACCAGCTTTGCCAATGCGGGCCAAGGTGGCGGCAATGCCGTTGTGGGTTCGACCGGGGCGCAAAGTTCTGGCAACGGCTTTCTGGCGGTGCAAGCGACATCCGTAACTCTCAACAAAACGGCAACCATATTGGATCCGTTCGGCGGCGCTCGACCTGTGCCTGGGTCAGTTGTTACTTATACTCTGATCGCAACCGTTTCTGGGTCAGGCGTGCTCAACAATTTGGTGATTACAGATCCCATTCCCGCCGGTTCGCAATATCAAGCCGCGTCCATGACGTTGGAGGCAATTGCCCTGACCGATACTGCCGATGCTGACGCCGGCAATTTCAACGGCACTCGGATTAGTGTCGCCGCAGGCAATGTGCCTGCAGGCCAAACCAGAACTGTGACTTTCAAGGTGCTGATCCCATGAAATATATCATTCAGGCTTTTACGGCTATCGCAATTTTGGCCAGCGCATCCATGTCATTGGCCGCGACACCATTGCAGCTGAGCAGTGATGTTTTTGTCGAACGCATTGTAGCGCGCGGCGACGGGACGAAAACGGTCGTTCTAGAAAAGCCAAAGATGGTGACGCCGGGCGACAATCTTGTGTTTGTCGTCAAGTATAAGAATATCAGCGCAACCACAGCGAACAATTTCGTTGTGACCAACCCCTTGCCGGCCGCTGTGACCTTTGATGGCACTTCGGATGGGTTGGAAGTCGTATCGATAGACGGAGGAAAAAACTGGGGATTCCTTGGCAATTTACGCGTTGCGAATAGTGATGGCGCCACCCGAGCGGCGCAACGCAGCGATGTCACACATATAAAATGGAATCTGAATCAACCGCTGACCGCTGGGGCGGAAGGCAAATTGATATTTCGGGGAGTCGTAAAATGACATCCGAAACCGTCTCGATTGCGGCGGAGTGGGCGCAATCAATAAAATGCAACAGGAGTAAAAGCTATGTCCAGTAAGCTTAAGCTGCTCGTTGCCTCATCGTCGCTATCTTTGGTTATGCTGTGCTCTGCACCGGCATTTGCAGCGGGTACGGCGCAAGGCACGGGCATCACGAACAATGTAAGCGTCAATTTTCAGGTTGGCGGCGTTGCACAAACGCAAGCGTCGGCATCCGACAATTTTGTCGTTGACCGTAAAGTGATTTTTACACTTTCGGAAAAAACGCCAACCGGCACCACACAGGTAAATCCCGGTGCGAATGGCCAGGTCACGACTTTCATATTGTCCAACACGTCGAACGACACGCTCGATTTCACGATCACACCATCACAACTGGTGGGCGGAACGGCCGCGCATGGTGGTACAGATGCATTCAACGTCACCAATTTGCTGGTTTGCCTCGATGCGAACGCGGACAATAGCTGCGATGCAGCGGCTACGGCGACTTTGACGATCAATGATCTGGGTGCCGATGCAAATACGACCATATTGGTGGTTGGTGACATTCCGTTGTCCGCCACAAACGGTCAAGTTGCAGGTGTTTCACTAACTGCTGCTGCGTTGAACAGCAACGGCACGGCGATCACAGCGGCAACCGACGCGACGGTCAACGGTGCGCTCACTGTGGAAACCATCTTCGCGGACACCGGGCGTGACGGTAGCGAAATTGCGGAAGACGATTACACTGTCCAAGCAGCGGTATTGAGTGTGTTCAAGACCAGCTCGATATTAAGTGATGGCGTAAGCGCGAGCAACTTCAAGGCAATCCCGGGTGCAGTCGTCGAATATTGTATCTCGGTCGCCAACGCGTCGGGTGGTGCAACGGCAACGAACATCACGATTTCCGACCTTGTACCGACCAACACGACGTTCGTACCGGGTTCGATCCGCGTTGATGGCACTGTCACAAGCCCCGGTGCAAGCCAGGTATGTGCTGCCGGAACGACAGTTACGGATACAGCTGATGCTGACGCTGGCAGCTTCGGCACTCCGGCCAATACGGTAGCGGGCACGTTAAGTAATATCGCTGGCGGCAACTCCAGCGCGCTTATTTTCCGCGCGACTATTAACTAAGAAAACAAAGGGGGCGGCGTGCGACTATGTCCGCGTCGCCCTTTTCAAAAATGGGACCCTTTATCAAAATCTTTAATCGATGTGCTGGTGCGCTGGCGGCAGGACTTATGCTTCCTGTCGCCTGCTTACCTGCGCTCGCGCAAACGACGCCGCAAATTATAACCAACACCGCGACAGTAGAATGGGATGTAGGGGCCCAAAAGCTATCTCGAACATCAAATACGGTTCAATTCACCGTCGAACCGCCTCCTGCCCCTGTTGCATCACTATCCTTGTTCCGATTCTCGAATGCGACAGGCGCTGTCACTGCTAATTTGCCGTCCACAATCTGCGTTGGCAACAGCGGCCCGTCTTTCGTCAGATTTGAAGGTGTCTATGCCGGCTTGAGCACCACGCCTGCCAGTCTTGTGCCAGCGACCGCGATACGGGCTGGCGAACCGCTCGTCATTCAAATGGACGCGGCAGCAAAAAACCTGAGCAGTACTGCGGTAGATACATTCGAAGTTGTCGTTGTGACCGTTGCCGGCGATCAGGAACACATAACGCTAACCGAATCGGCGACCAATAGCGGCCGTTTCCTCGGTTTCATAAATACCAGAGCGATCCCGCCCGTACCTACGCAGGGTGATTGCGTCCTTTCCGTCAATCCGGGCGACATGATCAAAGTAGAATTCGACGATATATCAACAGGTAATCGCCTCGGCGAAGCCGATGTCGAAATTTTGATCGATCCGTTCGGCTTAACGTTCGACAGCGGCAATGGTGCACCCGTCGACGGCACAACTATTACGATTGTGGATGCTGCAACTGGTGCCCCGGCACAAGCGTTCGGCGATGATGGAGTTTCCGCTTTCCCCAGCACAATCGTGACGGGCACCACCGTTACCGACAGCGGCGGTCAAGTCTATGATTTTTCAACAGGATTTTACCGGTTTCCGTTTTTGCGCCAGGGGAGCTACCGGCTGATCGTGACGCCGCCGGCTCCCTTTACCGCACCGTCCGCTGCATCGCCTGCAGAGCTGGCCGCTCTGGTACGGCCCGATGGCGGACAATTTGAAATAGTGCCCGGTTCCTTTGGCGGCACCATCACATTGTCCGACCCTGCCCCGGTTCGTATCGACATTCCACTCGATCAACCAGGCGGCGCGCTCACGCTCCGCAAAGTCACCTCGACCGCTACCGCAACACCGGGCGACGTCGTGCAGTTTCGTATAGAAGTGCGTAATAGCGACACGTTACGTAATACCGGCCCCGTCACTATAACCGACCTATTGCCCCCCGCCATGCGGCTTCGGTTGAATAGTGTTCGGTATCAGGGAAAAAGCGTAACACCAACAGTGACAGCGGATGGCAAAAGCTTTGCCGTTTCATTGCCTCCGCTGACCGCAGGTGGCGCTGGATTGTTGACCTATCTGGCCGAAATTCGACAGGATGCCCAACCCGGTAATGCCGTGAACCTTGCGTTTGCCAACGATAATCGCGGGGCGGCAAGCGAGCGAGTGGATGCTGCCGTCCGCATTGTCCGCGATGGTATCAGCGAGCGCTTTACTCTTGTAGGTCGCGTTACTGAAGGGGGCTGCGATATTGATCCCCGCCAAGCCAGTGGCATCGCCGGTGTGCGCGTTATGCTGCAAGATGGGACGTACACTGTCACCGATGCAGACGGCCGATACCATTTTGAAGGGCTTATTCCCGGTATTCATGTGGTGCAGGTCGACCCCAGCAGCTTTCCGCTTAATCAGGCCCCTGTCGATTGCGCACAAAACACACGCAGCGCCGGGAGTGCAATTTCCCGGTTCGTTGAGGGACGCGGTGGTAGCCTGAAGCGCGCCGATTTCCGGGCCGTTGAAACCAAAGCGCGTGACGACAACCGCATTAAAGCATTGCCTCTCCCTTCGGTTTTGAGCGACCCCGAAGCAGCGGGCGCCGACCGTGATTGGCTGGCCGGACAAGAAGCTGGAACCGGATTCCTGTACCCGGCAACGGACCAAAATCCGCGCGTCAAATCGATCCGTGTCGCCGTAAAATACCGCGCGGGTCAAACCGTCGAGTTGCTGGCAAACGGCAAAAAAGTTGATCCCCTTAATTACGATGGTTCAAAAAAGAGCGCCGATGGACAAGTTCAAGTCGCTTTGTGGCGCGGTGTCGGAATTGATGACGGCACCAATATGCTGACCGCTGTTATCAAGGACGCATCTGGAAATGTCGTCGAAACGATCAAACGCGACGTGTACTTCGCCCTTGCCCCGATGAAAGCGCAGTTCCTGAAAGAGCAATCGGTTTTGCTGGCCGACGGGGTCACTCGCCCACGCATCGCCATTCGGCTGACCGATCGGACCGGCAAACCCATTCAACATGGCTCGGTTGGTGACTTCACTGTTTCCGAACCCTATCGTCCGGCGGTTGAAGTTGATGCCGAGCAAGCACGGCAGCTTTCCGGTCTGGAGCGCGCGGCACCCGTTTGGCGCGTCCATGGCGACGATGGAATTGCCTATATCGAACTCGAACCAACGACAGCGTCGGGATCGCTCGCCATCGGTTTCAATTTCATAGATGGTGAAGTACGCCGCGAACAGCGGGTCGAAACCTGGCTAGACCCTGGCAATCGTCCGTGGACAGTCGTCGGCTTCGCTGCTGGAACTATTGGATTCAACAAGCTTGAAGAAGGCTTGGAACAACACGTCACCGATGAAGACCCGCTTCATGTGGATGGCCGGATTGCACTATATGCCAAGGGCCGTGTCAGCGGCAAGTGGTTGATGACAATGGCTTATGACACGGACAAAAAAGAAGACGAAACCCGTTTTGCCGGTATTATCGATCCGCGCCGATATTACACCATATATGCAGACCGCACAGATCAGCGTTATGACGCAGCATCAGTTCGCCGACTATATCTAAAACTGGAACGTCCGCAATTTTATGCGCTGTTCGGAGATTATCAAACCGGCATCGATGAACCGGAACTCGCCCGCTATCAACGTTCATTCAACGGCGTCAAAGCCGAGTTTCGGAACGATGCAGTTCAAGCCACCGCCTTTGGATCAGATACGCCGACCCGTTTTCGTCGTGAAGAAATTCAGGGCAACGGTCTTTCCGGTCCTTACGCTCTCGCCGCTCGCGACATCATCGCCAACAGCGAACTTATATCGCTGGAAACACGGGATCGCCTGCGCTCTGATCGTATCATAGAGCGCAAGACGCTATTTCGGCACATTGATTATGACATCGATTATCTCGCAGGCACGTTGCGTTTCCGGCAACCAATCCTCTCGCGCGGCAGCGGACTTGATCCGCAATTCATCATTGCGGAATATGAAGTCGACGGCATTGGCAAACGCTTCGTCAACACAGGAGGTCGCGTCCGCTGGAAAAGTGCCGATGAAAAGCTGCAAATTGCCGCCACCGGCATACATGACGAAAATGACACCGCCAAAACCGACCTTGTTGGCGCGGACCTGGTGTATCGTCCCGGTGCTGGAACCGAAATTCGTGCTGAATTTGCAGGTTCCTCCGGTAAAGCAAAATCCAATGCGCCTGCAGCAGGTGGCGCAATTGCCTGGATGATCGAGGCAGAACATCACGACGAAATGTTCGACATTGTCGCATATGTCCGCGAGCAACAGGCCGGATTTGGTGTTGGGCAGATTAACCGATCCGAAATTGGTACGCGCAAATTCGGGATCGACGGCCGTGTCCGCCTGACAGAGAAACTGTCGGCTTCGCTACTCGCCTATCAAGAAGAGTTTTTTGGTAATGACGCGCGCCGCCGGGCTGCAATTGGTGAACTTGAATATCGCGATGGCGATACGACACTGCGCGCGGGCTTGACCCATGCCAACGACCAGCTTTCGGACGGCACCCAAAACCAGTCCACATTGGTGAAACTGGGTGCGTCACAACGGCTGTTGGATGGAAAACTTGAACTGTCCGGCCAAACCGAATTTGCCCTAAATGACCAGGATGAAAGCATCGACTTTCCTGCGCGGCACAACATATCCGCCCGTTATGCGATACAGTCGGATGTCGCGCTGGTCGCCGGATATGAAATCGCCAAGGGTGAAAACATCAATGCACGCACGGCGCGTTTCGGCTTTGATGTTGCACCCTGGGCAGGCGGACGCATTCTTGCCAGCGCAAATCAGCAGCAAATAACCGAATTCGGCCCACGTACATTCGCCGCTTATGGACTCGCGCAGTCCTTCCGCATCAGCGAAAAATGGTCGGCCGATCTGACGCTGGACGGAAACAAGACACTGGGCGGGTTTAGCCGTGCCGATGTTGTAAATCCGTTGCAGCCAGTCGCTTCGGGAGGCTTTCTGGGAAGCGAAAACAGCCTGACCGAAGACTTTACCGCCGTGACTGGTGGTGCGACTTATCGTGGTGATCGTTGGAGCTGGACGGGCCGCGCCGAATATCGCGACGGCGAGACCACCAACCGCTATGGATTGACGACGGCAATATTGCGCCAAATTGGGGAAGGACGGGCCGTCGGAGGAGCGTTCAATTGGTTCCGCGCCAAAGAAATTGGCGGCGCAGCGACCACGACAGCCCAAGCTGAAATCAGCTGGGCACATCGTCCGGCCAACAGCCAGTGGGCGATCCTGAACAAGACCGAGTTCCGTTATGACGCCGTGCGTAACGCGGTGGCAGGCGAGGCCGGACCCATTGGCGGCACTCCGCTGAACATTGATGGCGATGCCAAATCACGCCGCGTCATCAACAGCCTTTCGATCAATTATACCCCGATTGACGGGCAAGACGGCCAATTTGTTGAACGCGGTGAATATGCTTTCTTTTGGGGGACACGTTACACCACGGATCGCTTTGGACCCGATGATGTCGAAGGATGGAGCAATGTGGTTGGTGCCGACGTAAAGTTCGACATCAGTGCGCTTGCCGATTTCGGCGCCACCGCGACCGTGCGCATTGGCACCGGCGGCAAGAATATTGCCTATTCGGTCGGCCCTGTCCTTACGGTAGCCCCGATAAGCAATAGCAACATTTCGATCGGCTATAACATTGTTGGCTTCGAAGACCGTGACTTCGAAGAAAGCCGCTATACCCGTTCAGGTCCATTTGTAACATTCAAGCTAAAGTTTGACCAAAATAGTCTTGCGGGACTTAACTTTTAATCCGCGAACAATAGCACCGGCGTTTCAATCAGTTTCTTGAGCGCCTGCACATAGCTCGCCGCATCCCAACCGTCGACGACCCGGTGATCGCAGCTGATCGACAGGTTCATCAGCTTGCGGGCCTCGATAGTGTCACCCACGAACATAGGCCGCTCAACGATCTTGTTTGGCCCGATAATGGCCACTTCCGGACGGTTGATGACGGGCGTCGTCGCGATACCCCCCAGCGGGCCGAGCGACGTAATCGTCAAAGTGGAGCCGGATAGCTCCTCGCTTTTCGCCGTGCCGTTGCGCGCTGCATCTGCCAAGCGACTGATTTCGCTCGCCAATTGCCAGATATTCATGTCCTGGGCATCGCGAATGACCGGCACCATCAGGCCCGCCTGCGTTTGCGTTGCCATACCCAGATGCACCGAACCATGCCGCGTAACAACACCGGCTTCGTCGTCAAAGCGGGCGTTAAGCATCGGAAATTGCGGGATTGTCTTGCAAATGGCGACAATCAGCATCGGCAAAAGGGTAAGCTTCGGCTTCGTCCCGCGGTTGTCGTTCAGGTCCGCGCGCATGGCCTCGATCGCCGTTACGTCAATCTCGTCGACATAGGTAAAGTGCGGGATATGGCGCTTGGATGCCGCCATATTGTCGGCGATCCGGCGGCGCATGCCGATCACCTTGATAACCTTATCGTCCCGTTTCGTGGAACTGTGCGGGGGGCGATAGCCCTGCCCTGACCCATAGCTCAAATAGGCATCAAGATCGGCATGGCGGACATGTCCGCCTGCCGTCTTGACGTCAGTCAAATCCACGCCCAAGTCCTTCGCACGGGCGCGGACAGCAGGGGAAGCTGTTACAACGTCACGTTGCGCAGAAACCAAAGCTTCTGCGGGCTTTTCCGCCACAGGCTGTACAGGTGCAGCCACCGGTTCAGGGGCCTGTGGCACTTCTTCCGCTACCGTAGCGACCGCTGCCGGTTCTTCAGCTTTTACCTCGGAAACATGACTGACGTCATCGACGTAAGTCGCGGTTTCGATCTCGACCAGCATCGATCCGATGGCGATGACATCGCCCGCTTCGCCCGCAACCCGCGTCACAATTCCTGCAACAGGGCTTTCCATTTCGACGGTTGCCTTGTCGGTCATCATGTCGGCCAGCGGTTGGTCTTCCGAAATCTGGTCACCAACCTTGACGTGCCACGCCACGATCTCTGCCTCGGCAATGCCTTCGCCAATGTCGGGCAGGTTGAATGTGAATTTGGCCATCAGTTCAATCCTTCATGATCTTGTCGAACGCGCGGGCGAGTCGCACCGGTCCGGGGAAATAGGCCCATTCAAGGCTGTGGGGGTAAGGCGTGTCGAATCCGGTTACGCGCTCGACCGGCGCTTCGAGATGATAGAAGCAACGTTCCTG
>NZ_JBJXFW010000015.1:0-3158 GCF_046154385.1 Sphingorhabdus sp.
TATAATTTCCTCCAACCGTAGGTTTGCCGTCACTATGCTGGCTTCATCAATGGGCGAATGCTCCGGCAGCGGCTCGTGCTAGCAAAACGGTGCGCAAAATATCTGGTCGGGAAAAGAGGATTCGAACCTCCGGCCCCTGCCTCCCGAAGGCAGTGCTCTACCAGGCTGAGCTATTTCCCGACCCGTAACCGGATTCGTCTGAAAATACCGATTGCGAGATGCTGATATAATTTGGCAGTTTTTCGGTTTCAAGACGATTATATATCAGCAAGCGGTGGTTGCCAGAATCGATGCCACGTTCTAGCCTTCCTGACATGACATCTGCGCCGCATTATGAAGATCAATATCTTGCGCTGATGCGGCGGATATGGACCGAAGGAACGATTCAGCGCGACCGGACCGGTGTCGGGACCCGCGCTGTTTTTGGCGCGATGATGCGGTTTTCATTGGCTGATGATGCCGTCCCCTTGCTAACGACGAAACGGGTATATTGGAAAACTGCGGCCCGCGAAATGCTGTGGTTTTTGACCGGAAACACCAACATTCGTCCGCTTTTGCAGCAAAAAGTGCGGATATGGACCGACTGGCCGCTTGACCGTTATCGCCGCGAAACCGGAAGCGACATCACGCAGGATGATTTCGAAGCCCAAATTGTTGACAGCGCTGAATTTGCGGAGAAATGGGGTGATCTTGGTCCTGTTTACGGCGCGCAATGGGTGAACTGGCCCAATTATCAGCCGGTGGGCGAAGGACTGTTCCAGAAAATGGATAAAGGCATCAATCAGGTCAGCCTGCTTGTTGAAAGCCTGAAAAACAATCCGGGTTCAAGGCGGCATATCATCGAAGGGTGGAATGTGGCTGAATTGGAGAGGATGGCATTGCCGCCTTGCCACAAAACCTATCAGTTTCATGTCGCCGACGGGGTGTTAAGCTGCATATTGTTTCAGCGATCTTGTGATCTCGGTCTTGGCTTTGCCTTCAATGCCTTTTCAGCCGCGCTTTTGACCCGGATGCTTGCCGCCGTCTGCGGATATCAGGCGGGTGAGCTGATCTGGCAGGGCGGTGATGTGCATCTTTATCTCAACCACAGTGATCTTGTTGAGGAGCAATTGTCACGCACACCATGCGGCACGCCCAAGCTTAAGTTGCTTCGCACACCGCCCAGCATTTTTGACTTTTCGATAGAAGATTTCGATGTCGTTGATTACGCTCCGCAGGCGCATATCTCGGCGCCTGTTGCCGTTTGAATTTGGAATAGGTCAGCACTATTGACCTAAAGCAAGGCTTGAAATAATATAACAATCGCAGACAATAAATTACCTGAGTCGTTCAGGGGGTCATAGGCGGAGGAACAAGCATGGGGCAGCATCAAAGGGATAATCTTGCGCCGCTGCATCTGCATGTTCCCGAACCCAAATTCCGTCCCGGCGATAAAGCGGATTTCAGCGACATTGTGGTCCCCGAAGTGGACGCAATTACACGTCCTGATGAACATGTCGCGCCTGCGGATATTCATGCGCTGGCTTATGGTCTTGTTCGGGTCCTTGATGACGGAAACGCTGCCACCGGTAGCTGGAACCCCGGCCTGAGCGCCGATACGTTGCGACTGATGCTGCGTAAAATGTTGACCTTGCGCGCCTTTGATGACCGGATGTTCCGCGCGCAGCGGCAGGGCAAGACAAGCTTTTACATGAAATCATTCGGTGAAGAAGCAACCTCGGTTGCCACCACAATGGCTTTGCATCGGGATGATATGTGTTTTCCGAGCTATCGCCAGCAAGGCATTCTAATAACACGTGATTATCCTTTGGTTGATATGATGAACCAGATATACTCCAACCGCGGGGACCGGTTAAAGGGGCGGCAATTGCCGATCATGTATTCGGCCAAGGATTATGGCTTTTTCAGTATTTCGGGAAATTTGACGACGCAATATCCGCAAGCGGTGGGTTGGGCGATGGCGTCGGCGTCGCGGGCAGACACACGTATTGCCGCCGTATGGTGTGGCGACGGGTCTACGGCAGAGGGCGATTTTCACAGTGCACTGACGTTCGCCGCTGTTTACAATGCGCCAGTCATATTTCAGGTCGTCAACAATCAATGGGCCATTTCCTCTTTCTCCGGATTTGCGGGGAGTGAACGGACGACTTTCGCCGCGAAAGCCATAGGATATGGCATTGCCGGACTGCGGGTTGACGGAAATGACGTTCTGGCGGTCTATGCCGCGATGCAATGGGCGGCCAATCGGGCGCGCACCAATAATGGTCCGACCTTGATCGAATATTTCACCTATCGTGGGGAGGGGCATTCGACGTCGGACGATCCTAATGCCTATCGCGCTGCTGAAGAATATGCCCTGTGGCCATTGGGTGATCCGGTCGACCGGCTAAAGGCGCATTTGATTTCAACCGGCGAATGGAGCGACGAACAGCATGAAGCGCTGGTTGCGAGCCTGTCAGATGAAGTGAAGGCGAAGCAAAAGGAAGCCGAACAGAACGGCATTTTGGGCCATGGTCTGCACCATCCGTTCGAAACCATGTTTGAAGATGTCTTCGAAGAAATGCCCGCGCATTTGAAAGAGCAATGTGCCCAGATGCTCGAAGAACAGCGCGATAAATTCGGCCCGGAATGGGAGGCGCGCTGATGTCTGAAGACGCGACCAAAACCATGAACATGATCGAGGCGATCAACAGCGCGCTTGATGTGATGCTGGGCCAGGATCCAGATGTCGTCATCATGGGCGAAGATGTCGGCTATTTCGGCGGCGTATTCCGGGCGACAGCAGGCTTGCAGAAAAAGCACGGCAAAACCCGTGTCTTTGACACGCCGATTAGCGAGTGCGGTATCATCGGCGTCGGCGTGGGGATGGCCGCATATGGTTTACGCCCCGTCCCCGAAATCCAGTTCGCAGACTATATCTACCCCGGTCTCGACCAGCTGGTCAGCGAAGCGGCGCGTATACGCTATCGGTCGGCAAATGATTTCATCTGCCCCATGACCGTCCGGTCGCCTTTTGGCGGCGGTATTTTCGGCGGGCAAACGCATAGCCAAAGCCCGGAAAGTCTGTTTACCCATGTCTGCGGTATCAAAACGGTCATCCCGGCAACGCCTTATGACGCGAAGGGTTTGTTGATTGCGGCCATTGAGGACAATGATCC
>NZ_JBJXFW010000054.1:0-3675 GCF_046154385.1 Sphingorhabdus sp.
GCTCAAACATTTTTCCGACTTTTTAGACAAGGAAATAAGAAGATGACAACTACTCCAACCAACGGTGACGACACTATTGTCGGCACACCAGACGACGACAACATCATCGGTCAAGCTGGAAATGACAAAATTTCCGGTGGCGAAGGCAACGACATTCTGAACGGCGGCGTTGGCGACGACCGATTGCTTGGTGGCAATGGCGACGACAAATTGTTCGGTGGCGCAGATAACGACACATTGATCGGTGGTTTTGGTAACGACAACCTCAGCGGCGGCGTAGGCGACGACAAATTGTTCGGCGGTGACGATAGCGATCGTATGGCCGGCGGCGACGGTTTGGACATTCTCAACGGCGGCAATGGCGAAGACTACATGCTTGGTGGTAATGACAACGATGTTATGACTGGCGGCGAAGGCATCGACCGTTTGACCGGCGGCATGGGCCGTGACGTTATGACCGGCGGAACCGAAGGCGATATCTTCTTCTTCCGTGCAGGTGAATCGGAAGCCGGTGCCGGCCTTCGTGATGTTATCACCGACTTTGCGGTTGGCGAAGACAAGATCAATCTTGCATCGCTCAACCTTGATGCATCACAGATTTCGTTCAACAGCTTCGCTGGCGGCGCAAGCACAGTGCTCGCAATCGATACCGATGGCGATACAGTTGCTGATTATGAAATCCAGTTGAATAATGCGACTGGCGTTACACTTGCCGATTTGATTATCTAATTTCTCGGCTAATAAAGACCCCGGAGCAGCGCGTTACTTTGTACCGCGCTGCTCCATTTTAAGTATGAACGAGCATCGTGCTCCGGTGACCCAATTGCCCCGCCAATCGACTTTAGGCTTAATTCATGCGCCCGAACTCCATGCGGCTCTTACAGGCCGCAGCGGCGTGCTCACAACTTTGCTCGGCATGAGCGCATTCCTGAATATCTTGATGCTTTCTGGCGCTATTTTCATGCTGCTGGTATATGATGAAGTGCTTCCAAGCAGAAGTGTCCCCAGCCTCATTGGCTTGGTGATATTGCTCGTCATCGCCTTTGCGTTTCAATCCGCAATCGAACATTTACGCAATCAGTTGACCGTTCATTGCGGCGCGATATTCGAAAAATCACTGAACAGTCGTGTTTTCGACATCATGCAAGCTTCTAAATTGCGCGGGCTTGAGCGTCGCGACACACCTCAGCCATCCCGCGACCTCGACCAATTGGGCAAGTTCTTATCGAGCCCGGGTCCCATGGCAATATTCGATTTGCCTTGGGTATTTTTGTTTCTGGCAATCCTATTCGCATTCCATTTTATGCTGGGTTTAGTCAGCCTTGCGGGGGCGGCTATACTCGTAATTCTGACGATTATTACCGATCGGATGACAATCGCGCACATCGAAACTTCAACAAGGCGGGGCGCAGAACGTGCGGCATATATGGAATCCTGCAGTCGGAATGCGGATGTGCTTCACGCGTTGGGGATGAAACAGCATGCCTTGGCCGGATGGAACCGATTGAGCGAAGCCTATCTCGGCACCAACGCGGATATCGCGGTGCGGTTGAGCGCCATGCGTACCTTCAGCAAAAGCTTCAGAATGCTGCTTCAATCGCTCATTCTCGCGTGCGGCGCGTGGTTGGTTATACATGATGAAGCATCAGGCGGGATCATTATTGCCAGCACCATTCTTGCATCCCGCGCACTTGCTCCAATTGAGGTAGCGATTGGCCAGTGGCGCGGTTTCATTTCGGCTCGACAGGCATGGAACCGGTTGGCCGAATGTTTGAATATGCACGATAGCGCCGCTGTCCGAACGAAATTGCCAATCCCCTCCCGCGAATTGGAAGTGCAGGGCCTTGTCGCGATCGCACCCGGCTCTCAGTTTGTACTGTTTCGCGACGTTAGTTTTCGTCTGTCAGCGGGAGATACATTGGCAATTGTAGGGGCAAGTGGATCAGGCAAAAGTTCTCTTGCATCATCACTCGTTGGCGTCATCCCTCCGGCGCGGGGTTCGGTAAGGCTTGATGGAGCGACCCTCGACCAATGGGAAAGCGACATAATTGGCACCCATTTAGGGTATTTGCCACAAGACATAGAATTGTTCGACGGGACGGTAGCCCAAAATATCGCGCGATTTAATCCCGACGCCACAAGCGAAGAAGTGGTTGAAGCCGCTAAAGATGCCGGTGTGCATGACCTTATTATCAGCTTCCCGGAAGGATATGACACGCTGTTGGGCGGATATGGGCGCAACCTGTCTGCCGGACAAAGGCAACGGATAGCCTTGGCACGCGCGTTATTCCGAAAGCCGTTCCTGATTGTCTTGGACGAACCCAATTCTAATCTCGACGCTGTAGGCGATTTTGCTCTCAACCATGCAATTGCCACGGCCCGCGCACGTGGTGCGATTGTCATCATAGTCGCCCACAGGCCCAGCGCGCTGGCCGAAATCGGCAAACTCCTGTGGCTCGACCAAGGCGTAGTGCGTGCGTTCGGCAATAAAGACGAGATCCTTCCTAAACTGGCGGCAGGACCGGCCCCTGTAAAAACCAGCCAGTTATCTTCGGCCGCAAACGCATGATGAATGGAATATCATGAACAGGATGTCGCTTACATCAGGCACGCATAATGAAAAAGCAGAGCCGGAGCTGCAGCTTACCAAGATATTGCGGCGGTCAAAATTTGCAATTTTCCTGCTCTGTGCGGGATTTGGTGGCGCACTTACATTGGTGCCAATCTCCGGTGCGGTAATAGCCGGCGGAGAGGTTGCAATTGCTTCGGGTGTAAAGAAAATCGCTCACCCGGTCGGAGGCGTCATTTCGGCAATCGAGGTCAGCAATGGTGACCGTGTAAAAAAAGACCAGATATTGCTGCGCTTTGATACCAATGTATCGGCCGCAGGTGCCGCCATGACTGTCGAAAGCATAGACCAGTTGCTCGCAAGAGAGGCAAGATTACGAGCCGAGCGTGACGGGTTGCGATCCATTCCGTTTCCAGAGTCCCTGACTACACGCCTATCGGAAAAAGAAGTTTCCCGCATAATCGACGAGGAGCGCCGTTCCTTCACCATCAATCGTCAGGCCATTTCATCCCAGCGCCAAACGATCTCGCAACAAATCAACCAGGCCGGGCATTCCATAAGCGGATATCAAGTCCAGGCCGATGTGTATCGTCGGCAAGAAGCGTTGATTGCAGAAGAACGTGACGCCAATGATAAGTTATGGGAGAAAGGCTACACAACCCTTCAGCGCCGGAATGAGTTACATCGCGCAGCAGAGGGCGTCAGAGGCAATGTGGCGTCCGCCGAAACCAGTGAAGCGCAGACCCGGGCACGGATCGCCGAATTGCAAGAGCGGATATATCTGCTCGAAGACAATGCGCGCAAAGCGGCAGGCGAAGAGTTAGCAGAAGTTCAAACGAGGCTGATATCACTGCGCCAAAGCAACATTGTCGCGCAAGATACCAATAGCCGCAATCTCGTTCGTGCGCCATCAGACGGTGTGATTGACAAATTGGCATTCAGCACCGTCGGCGGGGTCGTGCCAGCGGGTGAAACTATAATGGAAATCGTTCCTGATAATGACATGCTGATTGTCACCGCGCGGGTTAGTCCGAAGGATGTCGACCAACTGTTGACGGGCAAGGATGTCATGCTGCGTTTTTCGGCATTTGAAATGCAAACAACCC
>NZ_JBJXFW010000064.1:0-17285 GCF_046154385.1 Sphingorhabdus sp.
GTATTGAGCAATAGATTGCTGCGTTTTTTGGAATAATAATCGGGCCGCGCCGTGCAAAATCGCCCCGCAATTTCGTGGGTCCCCAGGGATTTACGAAAATTTTACTAGGTGGCGGTGGGTGCAGTCGGGAGCGAACCTCTCTCCGTTTGGATTTCCCTGTTGTGCAGGGAATTTACAGGGAATTATTCATTTTTTCGGTGAGAATACATCATTTCAGTCTCTCAATAGTCAGGTATTCTGCGGCGTTTGGAACCAAATTCCCTACGATATTGAACAGGGAATTTCTTGCAGTTAGCAGGGCGAATTTGTGGTGGAACAAGGAATTAGAATGTCTCACTACATTCGCCATTCAACGGGATGGTGGCCCCTCGTGCCCTTTGAGGGGCCACCTCCGGTGAGCAAAACAATATGACTGCAATTGGGCCGGTAGCGGACAGGCAGCTTCTATGCGTGGATCGATGATTAGCTGCCGTTTAGGCCGGTCAGATCGCTTGGCTGTTGCCGCTAACATTCCTGCCGATCATCCAGCGGATTGTGTCCGCTAATAGCTACCATCCGTTCAGCGCAAAAATGTACGAGTTGAAGGGCCCTTGAGGGATTTTCGCTTGGTTCAAATCAATCGCTGCCTCTGATCTTCGTCGAGCAATTCACAGAAATTCGTTTTACCGAACCAGCGATACCGGTTGCGCGCAATGTGAGCATAGACCCAATCGCGTAGTGCCGATGGGAACAGACTAACAACCCGCAGGAGATGCCACGGCCCACCTAGCACCTTGCAGAGTTGCAGATAGCCCGCCGACGCGGTGTACGCGCGGCCGCCATCGATCAGCAGATAGGACTCGTCCATTTGCAGGCCAAAATGGGCGTAGAGCGCCTGCCCAAGCGGCCCTTGCGCCGAAGTGAAGTTCACCCGGCGCTTGCGATCAACTTTCATCAACCATGACGCGCCGCCCGAACACAGCACGCAAACGCCATCGAAAACGAACAGCGCCATGCTGTCGTCGAACGGCGGTACATCCGGATCGTTACGATAGGTGTAGAGCGGTCTCGCGTCACTCATGGACGGGGTCCGCGATCACCGAGATGTCGAGACCCTTCAGGGCAGCGAGATACTCGTCAAGTCCGATCAAATCAACACAGGGCATCGCGCCGACCCGATCGAGTTTGCCACGCGCCAGTTTTCGCGCGAGCAGGATGGCAGGCATGCACGGTATATAGGGACCATGACCCGAACGCGCGATGAGAAAGAAGCGGGCCGTTTTTGCGCTGCCTTCATGCCCTGTGCCTGACAGATACATATGGAAGCCGCTGCGGCTCGTCCCCATCCAGTCGAACAGGAACGCGATCCGCAGCAGCCGTTCGGCGTGCGGGGAAAGCGACCGAATGAAGCTCAATCGCACCGCCCAACTCAACAACCAGGTGCCCGCATGAAGGATGGCGAGTTCGTGCCCCGCTGCGAAGCGCATTGTCTTGAGCAGTGGATAGCGTGCCGGAAACAGCGCAAGGTCGGGAATGTCGCAATTGCCGAACCAGCGGCGACCAAGCTCGGGGTAGGGTTCGCTATGTGTGTCCTGCCATCCGATGACGTTGTGCGGCTTGCCGTCGCGTATCGTCTCGAACGTCTTGCCGACATAGCTAAGGATCGCCGATGTCGTGGCAAGGCCGCGATTGGTTTGTTGGGCGGCGCTGATGCCGTAGTCGACGCTGTCGAGCCTCTCGAAGCCCGGCAGGTAATGGTCGATCACGGCTGCTGTCAGGCACGGCACTGAGCTTGCACCGCTGACCACAAGCACGCCCATTCCTTTCGCCTCTGCGTCCAGCGTTCCGATCGTCGCCACGAAGTCGCGGGCGTCGGCAAGGTCGAGATAGTGACAGCCATGCGCGATACAGGCGCGTGCAACTCGGTGGTCCTGCGCTTGAAAGGGACCGGTCGTATGGATGACCAATTGCGGACCAATGCGTGCCAACGCTGCGCCTATGTCACCATTGATGTCGATCGCGTGAGGTTCGGCGGGATTGGCCGTCGTCAGTCCGACGATGAAGCGCGAGCCCTTTTCGCTCGAACGTCCTCCGATCAGCAATTGAATTGCCAGGTCGTCGGCAAGCGATTTCGCGATGTAGCTCCCGAAATTGCCGTAGCCACCGATAATGAGGACGCGCATCACCATGACGGCTTCATCACCATAAGTCCGAAGATGACGACAAGGCCGCCGAACGCTGGCCAGCCGAGCGCGAACCACCAGCGGAACAGGCGGTTGAAGGCCACTTCGTCAAAAGCACCGTCAAGGGACTGTCGGTCCAGCATGCGCTTCATCGCGATCTGGATGAAGACAACCGGCACCCAGCAAAGCCCCGCGACGACGTAGAGCGCGTAGGTTCCGACCAACCACAAGTCGGTCCAATCAAAGCCTGCATTCCAGACGAGCCAAGCACCGCTGATCGGCTGAACGATGACCGCGGGCAACGTGAAGGTGTAATCGGCAAGAACCGTCACCCGCGCGGCACACCGCCGCTCGACAAAATCGCGCGACCGCTGCCCCACCAGCATGAAATAGGCGATGCCCAATCCCGTGCCAAAGACAATGGTCGCGCTGATGATGTGAATGACCTTGATGATCGAATACAGGTCCACGACGCCCCCTTCTGAGAGCCCCTAAACCAAAATCGTCAACGGTGCTATCTTCGCTAACATTGCCGCCATCCGGTGCTCCAAACTTGGTCAACGAACGTCCGAAACCTTGTCGAGTATAGACGTGAGAGAGAGATCGAGGCTACAAGGCTGATACCGCTAAAAAAGCAGTCGTTCCCTGACTCAAACCAAGCCGTCAAAACTTGCCCTACATTCATGGTACACCGATGGTTGAAACTGGCCCGACCAACTTCGGGCGCGGGAATGTGGTATTCTCGCGCATGCGCAATCGTGAAACGGCAGCTTATCCCGTTCGCCCGCCTGAAAGCCGCCTGTCCGCTTCCCACCCAATTGCGGTCGTTCCGAAAACGGTTACGGTCGCCTGAAAGCTGCCTGAGCGGAGATCATGGTATTCGTCTCGTCATAATGACCACAATTGGGCCGACACTAGCACGACCGGTTTCGGGCGGACGAATGCGGTAAGCTGCCGTTCTGAGACAATCCCTAGCGGCCTGCAACCAGAGGTTGGGTTTCTGGCTTAGCGATTGACTTTCCGATGCTGCGCTGTTCCGAACGGGCATGACTATTCGAATTTCCAATCGCGAGGCCCGCAGACTATGGCTTAATCTGCAAGGACTTGCAGAGGCTCCGGTTGGCAACACGGGCATCCTCGAAATTATCAAAAAGCTTGGGTTTGTACAGCTGGATAGCATCCGCAATGTGACCAGAGCCCATCATCATATCCTATGGAGTCGCAATCAGAGCTACCGCGAACCTATGATCGAGCATCTGCTCGCGAAGGAACGTTCGATTTTCGAGCATTTCACCCATGATGCTTCGGTTCTGCCGATGGAATATTACCCGATGTGGAATCGGCAGTTTGAGCGGCTGGAAGCACATGTCAGCCGATCCGAAGCTTATCGTAAGGCCAAACTGAATGGTGATCACCAAGCGATAAAAAAACGAATTGAAGCTGAAGGTCCGTTGTCCACCCATGCCTTCGACAGCAAGATCCTGGGCAAGAAGGAGATGTGGGACCGACCACCCCACAAGCGGGCGCTCGATCATATGTGGTACGCGGGCGAGCTGGCCACGTCCCACCGGTCCAACTTTGTCAAATATTATGATCTGCGAGAACGCGTTATCCCACAGTACCACTTGACGGGAAATTCTGCTGACTCGGATCAAATAGACTGGCTGTGCCGGGGTGCCCTTGATCGGCTGGGCTTTGCGACACCAGGAGAGGTGCAGCGTTTCTGGGGAGCAGTCAGCGCAGCCGAGGTAAGAAGCTGGCTTGCGGTCGTATCCGATCAGTTGGAGGTGGCAGAAATCGAAACTGCAGCAGGCGACTGGATGAAGTGTTTCGCACCCGCCAATCTAGAAGCGCTCTTAAACGATGCCACCGCGCCGACATCACGCCTTCGGATCATTAACCCGTTTGACCCCGTTGCGCGCGATCGTGACCGCCTCCTTCGCTTATTTGGTTTCGACTACCGCATTGAAATCTTCGTTCCGCCCGCAAAACGGAAATGGGGCTATTATGTCTATCCGCTGCTAGAGGGAGACCGGTTTGTTGGCAGGATTGAGATAAGATCAGATCGCAAAAAAGGGTTGCTAGAAGTGAAGCAGCTTTGGGCCGAGAACGGCGTCACGTGGACGAACGCACGTGAAGGCAAGCTTGATGCAGAGCTATCGCGGCTGGCTCGGCTGGTTGATGCAAAAGCAATCGATTGGCAATGTTCTCGACAGGCAGAGCCAGCGGGTTGAAAGGACTTTTGGTTTTCAGCGGGTTCGGCCTTCGCTAACTTTCCGGACGTTCGCATGAACAAGCAGGCTCCCTAATAGCTGCCGTCCGTTAACGCACTCAGGCCAGAAACATTTATGACTACAATTGGGCCGTAAGCGGACCGTCTGCTTCCGTGCTTGGATCGATGAATATCTGCCATTTAGGACGGTCAGAGCGCTTGGCTGATGCCGAGGGCATTGCGGACATTACCAGCATGCGCCACGGTAGACAAATGAGTGAGCTTAGCACGATGGAACGCCTGAAAGTTTGGGCGCGCGACTTAAAGCGTGACGTGATTGCGCTGTGGCTGGCCGCACGCGACCCCCGCGTGCCTTGGTATGCCAAGGCGCTCTCTGCTGCGGTTGCAGCCTATGCGCTTTCCCCCATCGACATTATTCCTGACTTTATCCCAATACTTGGCTATCTCGATGACCTTTTGATTGTGCCGTTCGGCATATGGACAGCGGTCAAGCTCATCCCCGAACCGATAATGACCGACCTTCGTGCGAAGGCTCTTGAGCACCACAAGCCGACGTCAAAAGCGGGGTTGGCTGCCGTCATATTCATCTGGCTCACTGCGATTGCAATTACCTTCTGGTTATTCGGCCTTATGGAGCGATGGTAATCCGTCAATGTCAGCTTTCCGCCTTAAATAGGTCATTCCCGGCCGGACTATGTTTCCGAAAACTCGCCATACAAACCGATGTTACCCCCGGTGCGGCTTCTGAGCCTTTGATGCCGTCGGCGGACCTTCCGCTCTCGGCCCAGAAGCCGGCATAGGAGAAAACTTGCGACCGTAGGTAGAGTCTGCGGAACCCGCCGCCGAGCTTCAGCCGGTCACCTCTAGAACCATGTTGGTCGGGGTCTCCGCGGCACGACGTACCCTGGTGAATCCGGCTTCCCGGCAGACTTCGGCCAACCGCTTCTCGCCAGCCTGTGCGCCAAGCCCAAGCCCGACTTCCTGCGATAGCGAGTTTGGTGTGCAGATCGTGCAGGACGCTGCGTAAAATATCTGCCCGAGCGGGTGCATGTTCTCGGCCATGGAATCCCCTGCCAACGGCTCGACCAGCATGAACGTGCCCCCCGACGCAAGCGTTTCGCGAATGTGGCGCGCTGCGCCGACGGGATCGCCCATGTCGTGCAGGGCATCGAACATGCAGGCGAAATCGTAACCCCCGCCGACAAAGTCCTGCGCTTTGGCAACCTGGAAATGGACGTTGGTTACCCCAGAAGCAGCGGCTTTCTTCTTCGCTTCTTCGATGGATGGGGCGTGGAAATCTATGCCGTGGATTGTCGAATTGGGATAAGCCTGCGCCAGCAGGACGGTCGACGAGCCATGACCGCAACCGATGTCGGCAACTTTGGCGCCGGCCTGTAGCTTGGCTTCCACTCCGGTAAGCGCCGGAATCCAGTTATCCACCAGATTTGCCTGATAGCCAGGGCGAAAGAACCGGTCGGTGCCGCAGAACAGGCATTGGGGATGATCGCCCCACGGACGCCCCGCGCCAGTCTTGAAGGTCTCGGTGGCTTTTTCATGCCCTGCGAACTGCGCGACAATGAGCTGAAAAAATCCCTGCATGCACGCCGGCTGACCTTCGCGGGTGAAGACTAGGGCTTGTTCCGTCGTTATCGAGAACGTCTCGTCCTCGGCGTGGTGCTGTACATAGCCCGCGGCACACACCGACCCGAGCCATTCATGAAGATATTTGGGGTTGAGGCCGGTCTTCGCCGCGAGATCGTCGAGCGACATGCGGCCGCAGCCATCCAGCGCGCTGAAAACATCCGCTTGATCTCCGAGATATGCCATGAAAAGGCTCAAGGCGCCAGCGACGTCGCCGATCACCTTGCCGACCAGGTCGTTGAGAGCGGTTTCGTTGATTGTCTCGGTCATGGCATTCTCCAGATTTGATCACATAGTGCGAATCGTCTCATTTTCGAGTTCGGCCGCGGGCACTCGTAATTCGAATTCTGTTAAGGGCGATCCTTCGATAGACATCTATTCAGCGGCCGCGGACGTTGGCTCGCGGCGTCCCGGACAATACGTCCGACTTAGTTTCTGCGAAATTCGAATTATCGGCAAGAGTCGTCATACTACACTCCCTCGTTGCGTAGCTACCACTTTGAAGGTGGAAAATCAACTAGGACGCTAGGGAATGGCCCGGAGAGACCTGCTAATTGTAAGCTTACGATCCAGTTAGTGACGTTAAGCACAGCGATCGAATGGCAGCTTCTAGGGCCTCTGTAAAAACGGGGAACGGCGGATATTGGGCGCAAAGCAGACGTTCGCCTTTCGATTTTATGTTAAATCTGCTAGGTTATTGGCGGATGGAACGGTAATTGGTAAGCTATGATTAAGTACCTAATTGGCCGGGCTATTAAATACTAAGTGTTATGCCCGCGTTGCTGTTGAATTTCGCACTCATCTGGCCAGCCGACGACTGCGCCAAAGAGGCCACAAGGTTTTCGATTGCGGAAAATGCTTTTCGTTCCTTGCTACCGGCCTTTTGTGCTGTTGAGGTCGTGCTGAACCAGAAGGTAAAAGGCCTTCCCGTAGAGGTTGCGGAAAGTGCCCGCTTTCCAGCCGGACCAAGCCGAGAATCATAGATTGCCTGAATTACTCGGGGATCGGGATTGCCGTGTTCGCCATTACCGCAAAATATATAATGGTCGGCAGAAACCTTGCGGCAGAATGCTTCATCGAGATTGTTTTCGGAACCATGATGCTGAACCTTGAGCGCATCGAGATGACAGCTACCGGACTTCAGATAGCCAGTAAGCTCGAGTCCCTTGATGATGATATCCTGCTGCGAGTCACCGGTAAGTAAAAGCCGTTTGCCCCCCTCTTCAACCATGAGCATCAGCGATGCGATATTGGGAACCGACACGCCCTTGTAGCTCTCCCATTCGGACTGAGTCATCGAAGATTGACCTATCTCGTCAGCCGATTTTTCAAGTTTTTCGCGCAGCTTCTTGAGCGAGTTAAAGTTCTCGGGATCGGCCAAATAGAGGTTCCAGCCATCCCGAAGTTGCTCGATTTCGTCGGCGGTCGGACCGACAATCGTGAAAATCATCGAGCCAACCTGAAACGGTTTTTGGCGAGCTCTGACCATCAGCAATTTGGCAGGTTTTGTCTGGCCGGGGAGCCGATTTACCGGAATTTTCAAGATCTTGGGCGAAGCGAGGTGCGACACTCGGATGGCTTCTGGTACCGACAGAGCTATATTCTGCATTTCACTACCAAGCTCGATCAGCCGCGGATTGGTACTGGAAAGCCCGACATCTGCGGCCGCCGCCAACAAATCGGTGACCTTGCCTGCATTGGCGCCAACCTGGTCACGAAACGCGTTATGCAAAATGCCGCCAATGGCGGGGGGTCGTGGTACCCTTGGCTTCGCGCTCGGATTTCCGCTTTGCTGGTTGTGGTCATAAACGCGCCACAAAAGCTCATCTTCCAAAAGGCGTAGGACGCCGGATATATGGTCTTGGTCGATGTGCGACACATAGGCATAATCGATGCTTTCGCCTTGCCCGCGCAATTTCGACAGCTCTGAACGAACATATTGCTGCATCGTGCTCGACATTCCACCGTCGCACAGCACGCGCCCGCCATTATTGCCTTCCAGCAACAGGCAATCACCCTTATCAGACTGGAAAATATGCAATTTCATGACAGAATCTCCTAGACTTCCGTGCGGCGATTAAAGGTAACTGCCTCGTTAATTGCCGCTGCGGCATTGATTTGACCGAAGCCAGCATCGTTGCGCCAGTCATAGCTTGAGCCCGGTAAAGGTTGAGCGGTGCGCTGCAGGATGCCGAGGCACTGGGCCGACGTCAGTTCGGCATTGGCGCACAGCATAAGTCCGACAACGCCTGCGACATATGGACTTGCCATGCTCGTGCCGGTCATCCCCACCCATAGATTCTCGTCTTGAGAAAATCCTTTGGCCGCAATGATGTCTGTCCCGGCAGCGGCAATATCGGGTTTTGACCGCCCGTCTCGCGTCGGGCCCTGACTGCTCGAAGTATTCATGATCTGTCGGGGTTCGTCGAGATTGGCGACCGCAATAACCCGGAATCCGCAAGCAAGCGAGCTGATCGAGTGCGAGTCGACGTTGCTGGCCGCAGTAAAGAAAGACGGGAAGAAAAAGCGCCGCGTCGCATTGCCCGGTTCGATTTCAAGTGGATCGTCCCGCTCAATCCAGCAGTGAAAGCTGCCATCGCGAATTTCCTCGCCGACGAGACGTACCCGCCAGACACCTCCTGCTACGCCGCGCAAGCTACCGCGCTGGTAATTGGGCGAAAGATAGATCGCAGTATAATTGGCACCGTTGGTTGGGTGGTAAAGTTCGTTGTAGATGGACACGCGGGTGCCGTTGGGCAGCAGCCGGTTTTCCATATATTCGCCGGGGCGGACAACCAGCCATTGTGTGCTGCCAGGTGGTTTCAGCATCAGGGTGATTCGGTCCTGCGCCCCGTACCAAATTTCCATCTCATTCTCGGAAATGTCCTCGATCCGCCCGCCAACCACGTTCCATTCAAGATCAACGCTGAGGCCGCGCGATGCGACTTTCCCGTTCGCGTGAATCCGGCCCATGATATAGCCCATATCATCATCGTTTTCGGCACTGTCCTGTCCTGCATTACCAGCCGCCAGGCTGATCGCTCGCCCGGGCACCGACAGCAACGCATCCAGCCACCTGTTGACACCGCTCGAGCCATCATGCGCGCCGCCATTTGTACCAAGGCTTATGTTGATCGAAATTGGCTTGTTCTTGCGTTCAGCAAGATCGAGCAAATATTCAACTGCGTGAATGATGCGCGTTGAATCGCTGAATGTCTTTCTGCGTTCTTCCAGTATAGTCCCTACATCTGGAATGGAGATCAGCACGCCGATAATCTCAGCTGCCGGGCATACGCCATGAAGCCCTGCGGCGATGCTCGCAACATGGGTGGCATGCGATCCCTCGCTCATTTGCGATTGTTGTTCCAGCATTACTGCCGGAAGTCCGCCATTCTGCTCGGCCCTAATTGCGGCATCCATCAGCGGCTTTGTAAGTTCGCTGCCATAATCGAGCCGCTTACCGCCCCTTGTACCAGGCGGAGAGCGAAAATTTCCGCCCTGATCCCATATCGATGAAAAGCGCGTCCCACCATTGTTGTCCCGAAAATCGGGATGTGCAAAATCAAAGCCGCCGACGTCGATAATGCCGATAATCACATCGCGGCCGTCCGAGTGATGGCCGTAAAGCAGTGGATCTTGGAGCCCTCTTTTGGGTGGCTCATTGTTGAGTGCCAGCTGAAGCTTTGGTCTGGCGAAAGAAAGCGGCTCCGACCGGTGAATAAAGCCGACACCGGGCAATTGCTCGAGTTCGCCCAATGCCGAAACTGGGATCGTCGCTGACACAAAATTGCGGCGAACAAGTAAGTGACTGCCCAAGTACCGCTGATCGCGCCCGGCGATATTGCTCTGTCCTTTTTCGACTAGCTCAAGGATGCGTTTCAATGTCGATTGCTGCCTGTCGCGGCTGTTAGGCATTCGGTCTCTGAGGATTTCAATCAGAACATTTACGTAGGAGCTGCTCGCTTTTCGCCGCGATGATAGTTTTGCTGCTTTGCGCAGCTTTTGATGTGGCGGTTTGCCGGTCGCGTCGGCAGCGATTTTCATCGTGTAATCGAGAAAAGCTTCCGTGAGGGGCGCCAGGCCTTTCAAATCAGTCGAACTTAATGCTGTCGCAACTGTTGAACTTGCAATCGATCGAAGTGCATTTACCTCGCGGGCACCATTTTGAAGCGTGCGCAGCCTTGGATGGATCCGCCGTGAATGGTCATCTTTTTTTGGCATATGTCCTCTCCCACAAATTCCAAATAGACAATTACGCTTAGCGGTTGCGCCAATCCTTAGGCGCCTCGACGCTTTTACTGGTTGCAAGATCAAGTTCGAGCATTGTGTCGCCGCGGTCGGACACCGCCCCAACGGTGAATGCGCCATAGCAGGATATTTCGAGTTCGGCTGACTGCGAAGCTTTGTCGATTTTAATCCGGTAAGCGTCTGGTTCGAAAGTATCGTGCACGAAGAAATAGGCAAATTCACCGATGAAAGGCGACGCCTTATCCGCCGTAAACAGAATTCGAACCTTCTGCCAGTTTTTGCCAAGGCCCGATTGGCTTACGGTTGCCGTCAGCGTGCGCGCCCCTACTGATTCATTTCCTCCGAAACGGCCTTTCTGTGGATCATTCTCAACTGTTGGCTTTGGCAATAAGCGAGCGATTTCCCTGAGCGATGGCTCGGCCTTCTCAGAAGCCTTACCTGCATTCGGTGCTGCGGAATCAACTTTCTTTTCCCTATTGTGGTTACCCGCAGTCGCAACGAGATCTGCGATTTCTGAAACTTTCTCTGACACGGCGGCAAGTCGCTGATTAGTCTGAATGAAGCTCTCGCTCCGGGCTGTTACCGCTTCTTCCCGCATATGCTGCAGAAGAGCGATGGGATCGAGCATTTCGACATCGCCGCCGTCCTTCGACATTCCGACCTTTCGAAACAAAGGAAAGGCGATGCACACGAGACTTAAGCCAAAGAGCATGATGTGCTCCCATTTCAAGGTCGGCACGAAATCGAACATAGCCATAATGGTAAAGACGAACAGGACGATACCCAAACAGCGCAGGATGATAATGGACAACCTAATTCGGCCGAAGGTTGCGCGAATTAAGGATTCGCGCAAGCTACCGAAGCTTTCATCGGGGTCGGCGCTTTGCTTCTTTTCCATGGGCTCCATTTCCTTCCCGAGCACAGTGTTTTGATTCTCTGTTTCCGATCCTTGCAAACTATTCCCGCTTCAATTTTTGCAGCTTTTGCCTCTTTACAGTTTGATATTCGTCACGCGGCTTGCTGTCTATTCCTCAAAATATGTCCCACGAGTGCGGGCGCTTTCATGGTCTATAAAATTCAACTGACCACCCATGGTCGCAGTCGACGCGGACTGCTCCATATGGCCAGAAATCCCGCAGTACGTCTGCGTGAGGATGGCCGGGATTGGTGCGCAAAGGTTCTGAACAGAAGACACTCACGTCGGGCTTTATTCTGTCTGCAACGCCAGCATGCCAGTTTTTCGAGGCGCCATGATGCATGACCTGAAAAATGCCTATTCGGTCCAGTCTAGTCCTACCAAAATGGTTAGTCATTGCATCTAGTCGCGCTGAGTTATCGAGATACCCATCACCGGTGAACAGCTGCGCCATCCGCGGCTTGTCCAAGCTGTCAGCGGGTCTGAAATTTGCGACGTAGTAACGTTTCGCTGGATCAAAATTTGGCCCGCTATATAGAAATAGCGAGATTATATTCCGAGCTTTTGCACCTTTTCCTAAATGATGGTCATAGACCTTTTTCAGACCTTTGATCGCGTCCTTCAGCGCAGTAGCCGTACCGCTTCCAGTTCGCCAAAGCGCCGCTGCATCAAACAGAATAGCCTTCTGGCTTTCAACATCTTCTTGAAATTCGGAAAAGTTACTCGGCTGCGCAGCAATATCATTATAGGGCACGAACTCCCAAAAGCCGTCGATATAAAGTCTTCCACCTGGAGCCAACATCAACACGACAGGGCCACTGTCGAAAGGCGAGGTCATTGCCGGATCTCCCAGCATTTCATCATCGAAGTCGTCCTTGTCGAAATTGAGTTCAAAAGACGGTTCCGGAGCTTCGGGATCTTCGTCAGGGCCATCGGGAGGGGGTGGAACCGTTTCGCCATTTCCAGGCGGCACCATGATGATCCTCCTGATGTTTTCACCGCCGTCCAATGACGTGATATAACCAACAGGGTCAATGAACAGGCGAAGGCGAGCATCATCGGCATCGATACCTTGTTCAAAGGCGAGAATGAGGCGCGTCGCCAGCGGCAGATAAGGCAGAAGAAGCGTATCGACTGCATATCGGCTAAGCAATTTTTCGAAGCCACTGATGTGATCGGCGTCAAAATGGGAGATGGTCACCAGCTCAATTGCCAATTCGGGCCTTCGCGTTGAAACCCAGCTTAGCCAAGGAAGTCGCTTGAGCTCTCGGTCTATCAAATGCGCCCCAGAAACGGTACCACAATCATAAACCCATCTGAACAAAGGCCCGTGTCCCTGCTCAATAAACACGCCTGACGAAAACAGGCCCTGGCCCACCGCGTGATAGCAATATTCAATATAATTAACGCGGTTATACGGCATTTTCCGATCCTTTTCTCACCGCTCGCGGTTTTTTACCTTCGGGCAAGACCGTCTTTGAACGTTCGCCGGTTCGTGCATCCACGCTGTGTCGCAGACGCCCCGGCATCAACGCCATTTCTGTTGCCCATCTAATAAGGCTTGGCGGTCGGTAATTCTTGTCTTTTCGCCAACGGTCAAAGACGCTGACGTCGATCGTCTCATTTACGGTTACCAGATGGCCGCCATCGACCTTTTCAGGTGGACATGCAATGACCCTGTGATAACGCCGCCCCAGCTTGGCAACTCGATAGAACCCTGACATAAAACGGGCAAAGCTATCCTCGATTTCACCAAATCTCTCGTGCCCCCTGGGACGAACGGTATCCCGAAAGGCAAGCCCAAGGCTCCCTGCTCTATCCATCATCCACGCCAGCGGAAGCTGCGGAATATCGTCGCCTCTGATGCCGCCACCGACATTTGCATGCGCACCTGCAAACCAGCGCTGTTCGACGATGGTTGGCCTCGTTCTTCTTGTTCCGGGCGGATCGGGCGTTTCCGGGATGAAACGGGTCCACAAGGTCGGCGCGAATGCCGTGCGGTGCTCGTCGAGTGCAAGTGCCTGATAGGCGTGCTCGAATATCGTCGAGAGCTTGGTGTTATGAAACCCGAAACGGCGGCGGCTAATGCCTGAAATGTTGCCGAATGGAACACCGAGCGCCCCTACTGTGTCCCATACGCCGATCATCTTGATCGGCACCCGGCGCGAGTGTCTCAACAAACGTCTCTCGGTCGCATCCAGATTTTGTTGTTTAAATAGATCGACGAGCGAAGGCGCATCGGCGTCAAGTCGGTAGCGTTCGTAGAGCTCTTCCACCGACAAGGGGGAGCCTGGGCGCAGCAGGCCGCAGCGCACGATCATGCCAGCTAAGCTGCGGGCAGTGAAGGCGCCTCGGCTGAAGCCAAACAAGAAAATGTCATCGCCTCGGTCATAGTTTCCCATCAGCCAACGGTAAGCACCGACGACATCGCGGTTGAGGCCGAAGCCGAGCGCGCCCCCGCGAATTCTTTCGCCACGCGCGGTACCAACCCCAGCTGTATAGTAGACTGCTTGCTTGCGACCGTCGAGATCGCCGGAAGCAATGAGCTGGCATAATCGCCACACGTTGGTGTTATCACCAACATCGTTCCAGGTGCCATCTAGCAACAAAACAACCCGCTTTCCGACCATAAATATTGCCCCACCTCTTGGCAAGATTAAGATGAGTGGTTAGAACGCGACTCTTATTATTGCCGTAATGAGTATCAGAAAACTACATACCCGCCAAGCCGATAGGGACGACATATTCGCCCTGCGATCTTATGTTAAATTATCGACAAGCTATTCAAAATCGAGCAAGTTGAGCGCACCGATGCCAACTGATTTTTCTCATATCACAGCAGCGCTCAAAGCAATTGGCTATCGACACTCTATCAATAGAGGCGACCGCGTGACTGACGAGATGTTCCACGACGCCGTCTCTGCATTGTCTCCGCCTCCGCTACCCGACGGCTTGATGGCGCAACTGCTCGACGAGCTGGACGAAAAAATCCCGCGAAAGCCTGGGCGACCCCCGACCGGAGCCGTCACCCGCAAGCGATTGGCAAGCGCAATCGAAGGGCTGCCCAACGAACGCATGCCAGAATTGCTCAGACATAGCCTCGTGTCGCGATTGGTTGGCGGACTTCGCTACACGGAATTTGAGCGCTCAGTGGCTTTTCAACGTCGAATGGACAAGCGCACCCGCAACATGATCATTCGAGGGCTCCATCGCGATTTCGCTCAGATCATCCGAACGGGCAGCCCGCTGGTTCATAACGTCTTGGGACAATTCGACGATAGCTGCGCAAGTGGACACAAATCCCCGAGCCATAAATCGTTGGCAATTGTGGCCAACGTAATGCGAACCAAATTGGGCGAGGATCCGCCCTCAATGCGCCGTATGCAAAACATCATCTATCAAAAACCAAAACGAAAAACGTGCACGAAATTCCCTGCTAGGTGATCTAGTTGGACCGCTCCACTTTTCGATGGAGCAGCTAGATGAGACACATATCAAACCACCCGCGCATCGAGATGGTGCGCACGGCCGAACTTAAGCCGAACGGCAAAAATCCGCGCACACATTCAGACAAGCAGATCCAGCTGATCGCCAGTAGCATCACGCGGTTTGGATTCGTCATTCCGATCATTATCGACGACCAGTCTCGGATCGCGGCAGGCCACGCTAAGTGGGAAGCGGCGAAGCTGCTGGACCTCTCCGAAGTGCCAACCATCCGTGTGTCATTTCTGACCGAGGCCGACCGCCGCGCGTTTGCACTCGCTGAAAACCGCCTCGCCGAGCTAGGCGGGTGGGACCAGGAGCTTCTCACCGAGGAACTCAACTGGTTGTTCGAAAATGATTACGACATCGACATCACCGGCTTCACGCTTGCTGATATGGATTTTTCGATCGGTGATGGGTCTGCTGGTGATATGCGAGAGGAAGTCGAACTTCCTGCTATCGACGCGCACGCCGTCAGCCGCCTCGGTGACCTGTGGAATATTGGCCCACACCGGATCTATTGCGGCGATTCAACACAGGCGACCAGCTATGAAGTGCTGCTGGAATCCCACCGAGCAGCCATGATCTTCTCCGATCCGCCATATAATGTCCCGATAGCAGGCCACGTCTCCGGCAGCGCCACAGCGCGAGAGTTCGCGATGGCCTCGGGCGAGATGACCCCGCCTGAGTTTACAGCCTTCCTGCGCAGCGTATTCCGCTGCTGCGTGATGTTCTCAAGCGACGGCTCGATACATTATCAGTGTATGGATTTTCGCCATATGCGCGAGATGCTGGACGCGTCCGAAGGCATCTACAGGTTCAAGCAGCTTGTGGTGTGGGATAAGCGATCGGGAGGGATGGGCGCATTCTACAGGGCACAGCATGAACTGATATTCGTGTTCAAGTCGGGAAAAGCCAAACACATCAATAATTTCGGTCTTGGCCAGACTGGCAGATACCGTACCAACCTTTGGTCCTGTGCCGGAGCGAACGCTTTCCGCAAAGGCGGCGCGAGGGATCTGGCAGATCATCCCACGATAAAGCCCACGGCTTTAGTGATGGACGCCATCCTCGATTGCTCCAATCGCGGCGATATTATTCTTGATCCGTTTTCAGGCTCGGGCACCACGCTGATCGCCGCGCACAAGATCGGGCGCCGGGGCGCCGCAATCGAGCTCGATCCGCTCTATGTCGATACCGCCATCCGCCGTCTGTGCGACGCTTCGGGCCTTGTCGCTATGCATGCCGATGGCCGCAATTTTGACGAGGTCGCGGCTGCTCGTGCGGTGGAGCGGGAGGTGAGCAATGTCTGACGATAACAACGTCGGCTATGGCAAGCCGCCCAAACAATTTCAGTTCAAACCCGGTCAATCTGGCAACCCTAAGGGCCGCAAGAAGGGCTCGCGAGGCCTCAAAACCGATTTGGGCGCCGAACTTCGCTCAAAGGTTCCTGTCACCGAAAATGGCAAGACAAGGCAGCTTACCAAGCAGCAACTTGTTCTCAAGGCGATGGTGACCAAGGCGGCGAAGGGCGATACCAAAGCTGCCGCGCACGTGCTGTCGATGACCATGCAGATGTTTGGCATCGAGGATGAGCGCACTGGCAAGTCACAGCTTAATGCAGCGGATGAAGCACTGCTGGCCGATTATCTGGCTAGCAATGCAGGGCCTTCCGAGCCGCCATCAGATTGGCCAGGCGAACCGGTTGCAACGCCAACGTCCAATGATATCGGCGGCGACGCCGAGGAAGGGCAAGACCCTCCGGGCAATTGTTATAATGATGACGGCGACGACAACGAGGATGGCAGTGACGAGCCCGACATTGACGACGTCGAGGATTACGACGCCGATTATGACGATGACTACTAAGGAGCTGCTAGAGCGCCTCGGCGATCCGGTTGCTGCTATGAACCATCTGGCGCGTATCGATTTCCGTTTTTTCCTGCGCAAAGCGTTCCCCTGGATAAGCGGCGGCGCTTCCCTTGAATGGAACTGGCACCTTGATGCCATCACGCACCAGCTCAACCGTGTTGAGTCAGGCGATGCCCTTCGACTCCTCGTCACCCTTCCCCCGCGCAATTTGAAGTCGATCACGATTTCGGTTGCTTGGGTGGCATGGATGCTTGGCCGCGATCCCACACGCAATTTCGTATGTGTGAGCTATTCCGGCGAATTGGCTGGCAAGCTCGCGCGCGATTGCCTGTCGATCATGCAGTCTCATTGGTATCGGGCAGTATTCCCGGGTACCATCATATCAGCCAAGCGCTCGGCGACGCATGATTTTGAGACTACTGCGGGCGGCGGGCGGATGGCGACGTCGATCACCGGCACGCTTACGGGACGCGGCGGCGACATCATAATCATCGATGATCCTATCAAGCCTGATGAGGCTCAGTCCGATACCACGCGCGACAATGTCAACGAATGGTACCGTGTCCGTCGTCAGATAATTTGAGACATATGCCAGCTTAAAACAGGTGAGTGTTTGGGTCCATTGGTTGGTTGATATTATGCGGCGAGCTTGCGGTGATGCAAGCGCCGATGTTCGATTGTTTTTCGTTTGATCCTTTCTCGCTGTTTGATGATGGCCTGTGCCCTGCCG
>NZ_JBJXFW010000017.1:0-7171 GCF_046154385.1 Sphingorhabdus sp.
CCGGCCCAATTGCAGCCATGCGGTTTATTAGGTGGAGCCGGCCCCTCGAATTGCATGAGGGGCCAGCCATTTATATTTCCGTGCGTTCAGCCAAGGTGAGAGCGTCTTCAATATCTACTCCAAGGTAGCGTATCGTGTTCTCTATTTTGCTGTGCCCAAGCAGTATTTGCACAGCACGCAGGTTGCCGGTAGTTTTGTAGATTAGCGAAGCTTTTGTGCGACGTAATGAATGCGTACCGAACTCTCTCGCGTTCAGTCCTATCGCTGACACCCATTCATCAACAAGACGTGCGTATTGCCGGGTGCTCAGGTGTTGGAGGTCGTTAACGCGGCTCGGAAAAACAAAATCGTCTAGAGATCCGCCGCGCCTCTCAAGCCATGCAAGCAGGCTCTTGCGGCAATCTGTCATCAATTCAAATTGGACGGGGCGACCGGTCTTTTGTTGAACGACAGTGGCGCGATTCCGAATACTACCACCGCTCACGACATCGCCAATCTTTAATTTGATAACGTCGCATCCTCGCAATTTGCTGTCGATCGCTAGATCAAACAGCGCTCGGTCGCGCGTCCGTCCGTGCTCGTCGAGAAAGAAGCGAATTGCCCAGACATCGCGCGGCTTGAGTGGGCGCTTTGCGCCTACCAGGCTTCCAACATTCCATGGTCGACGCTCATGCGCACTACGATCGAGATTAGAAATACCCATAACACTTCTCCTTTGGCCGGAATGGCCGAGAGAAGGGTACACCCGTTACTTGACGGCAGCTTTTGGGCCGGGAGCGGACGGTCTGCTTCTGTGCGTGGATCGATGAATAGCTGCCGTTTAGGCCGGTTAGAACGACTGGCGGCTGTCGCTAACTTTTCGGTCATTCCATCCTTTGGAACCATATCTTTGAAACAGCCGTTCGTTAATACTTGGCAGTTGCTGATGTTTGCCGACCGGTTACGCGGCACATAACGAAACTGATTGATATTTTCAGTTTTGCGGCACGCCACGACCTAGATCTGCCGCTATCTGCTTATGCCTTGCACGCGTAATGCCGTAAGCAGACAAAATGGTCAAAGAGATGATAGCGATGGCAGCAGGCACTGGCCCCCAGATCATTACCAGCCGGAACTGCATTGCTTCGGGCAAAGTTGCGGATGCCGCTTGGCCAATGCCGCTTGGAAAACGGATTATATCAAGCGCTACACCCGCAACCATGACGCCTAGCCCGGTCGCTGCTTTATTGGCGAATCCGAGCCCGGCAAAATACAGGCCTTCACGCCGACGGCCGAACAGGAGTTCGTGCTCGTCGGCGGCATCGGCCATCATTGACGGGTAGGCTACCAATATAAATCCGAAACCGATCCCGGCGACAAAAGAATTGCACTGCATCGGAATTAAGGCGGCATCGCCTAGCGGGTGATAGAAGCCGGCGAGCATCGCACCTTGCAGCACCAGCCAGTTTGCAACCAAAAGCAGAAACCCGAAGATGACGACGTTTTTCTTTTCCATGATCTTTTGCAGAGTTGGCGCGACCACCACGCCCAGAAGAATGCCAGCCAGAAAGGCGTAGCTGATGAACTGGATTTTCTCGCTCTCGATGCGCCATACATAGACGAAAGCGTGGCTGTTCAGGCTGGCATTGGCACCGGCGGCCATATAGATGATGACTGCAGATAGAAACAGCAACCGAAACGAACGGTTGCTGAAGATCTCCTTCACCTCGCCCGGCAATCGGCGCAGCATCTTCTCGGGTGCTTGTTCGGGTTGCGGCAACGCCGCTGCGTAACGCCTGACGCCGAGGCAGCAAATCGAAAGGCAGACAAATATCAGCAGTGCAACCGACCATCCAAAACTTGGATATCCATCGGGTCGTTGCAGTCCGCCATCGGCGAAATATATCGAATAGCCGATAGCGGTGACAACCACGCCGGAGCAGATTCCGGTAAAAGCGCGGTAAACGACCACACTGGTTCGTTCGGCATAGTCGGTGGTCAATTCGGCACCGAGTGCAATATAGGGTACAGCAAATAGAGAAATCGCGCTGCGTACTGCCACCGACATAACCGCTAGCCAGGCGAACAAACCTAACTGACTCATACCAGCAGGCGGCGAGAATAATAGCCCGAGTGAAATAGCAATGAGCGGAACCGCAAGCGCCATCAACGGTACACGCCTTCCGTGCCGCGATTTGATGTTATCCGACCACGAGCCGATAACGGGATCGACTATAGCGTCGGCAGCCAAACCGACCGCCAACGCTGCGCCTACCAGCGATCCCGACAGGCCGAGAACCGCCGAATAGAAGAAAAAGATGAAAGCAACCGCTGCATCAAAGCCTCCATTTTGCCCCACCTGACCCAGCCCATAAGCGAGCTTTACCGGAATGGATGGTTTTAGCACCAAGTTGTCGTTGATAGGATCGATTGGAATCACAATCGTTGCCACACTTCTTCTCCCCTTTTAAAGCCTGCTTTCCGGAACACAGTCGTCATTCAGAAAATTCAGAATGACGGACATAAATTCGCGAAATTTCTCGCGGCGGATATTATGTCCCGCACCGGCGATTTGAACCGCGCGGAAATTCGGGTTGATCCTTATGGCATCGGCAGCAGCCTCACGCGTTACAAGTCCGCCTCGCTCAACCTCGCCATAAACCAGCAGTGCGGGTGCGGAAAAATTTTCGATTATATCCTGCCAACGGGGAAGCAAGGTAGGCCACGCTTCCGGATCGACTTGCTGTTTGCCTAGGGTCCATTCTGGGAATTCGTCGGCGTGCCAACCAGGCGATAGCTTTCTGCCCAAATCGCTGATTTCGGAAGTAGTCATGGTCCGAAAACTCATGACTTGATTCCGGAAATCGTTCTGCCGGTCGATTACTTCCGATTTTTTAAGTGGCGGCAGAAATGGCGGGTCTTCGAGAATGATTTTCGAAGCGACGCGCGGGTACGCATCGGCAAATGCCATCGCGGCCATCGCACCAACCGAGTGCCCCAACAATATTGGCGATTTCAATTCAAGATTGTCTATGACTTCGGCAATGTCGCGCGCTGAGTCATGCACTTCGTACGTTCGCATCCGCGAACTTTCGCCATGTCCCCGCGCGTCGAGCATAACGATGTCATTGCCGGTCTCCAAGGCTCGCGCGACACGGCTCCAGCAAAGGCCGTTGTCGGTAAGACCATGGAGGAGGAGCATGACCGGGCCGGACCCACCCGTGCGATGATATGCCAATTGTCCACCCGAGACTTCAATGGCTCCAGATTGCCAAATATTGGCCGCGACGGTTGAGGAAGAGTGCGCGTGGCTTACCATGCATAGGCTTCCGGAGCTGCGCCACAAGGCGCAAAGATGGCATCGATGTCAGACAATAATTGCGCGCCAAACTGAATTTCAGGAACATGCACAAGCGAACTCAGCTGTTCGACACTGCTAGGACCGATGATAGCGGCGGCAATGCCCTGTTGGTGCAAAGTCCAAGCAAGCGCAACGGCACTTGGTGTCTCGCCGAGGCCGCAACACAGCGTTTCGAAACGAGCCAGTTGATCCGCCCGCACGGACCGCGCCATTTTGATCACATCAGATTGCCGTCTACCGCTATTTTTTTCCGGCGGGCCAGCCAGCAACCCACCTGCCAATGGGCTCCATGCAATTACCCCGACGCCATATTCCATCGCAGCGGGAATGACTTCGAGTTCGGCCCTTCGTTCGATGAGGTTGTAGGGGCTTTGCTCACACACCAGTCCAAGCCGTCCGCTTGCCGAAGCCTTTTCGTTCATCTGGGCAATCTTCCAGCCTGGAAAATTGCTAGACCCAATATAGGTAACTTTACCTTGGGCAATCAGCCGTTCGGTTGCCTGCCACAGCTCTTCGACGCTCGCCAAACGGTCGATGTGATGGAACTGGTAAAGATCGATATGATCAACTTGCAATCGCTTCAGACTGGCATCACAGGCCATTTGGATGTGTCTCGCAGAAAGGCCACGATCATTGATGTCACTCGACATCGGTTGATGGACTTTGGTGGCGAGCACGATTCTGTCGCGCCTGCACCGGTCCAAAGCCAGCCATTTGCCAATTATGGTCTCGGTTGCACCCACGCCCAGATCGCCGCCATACTGGTTAGCGGTGTCGATGAAATTAACACCGATTTCGACGGCATTGTCGAGAATATCGTGGCTTTCCTTTTCCGGGGTTCGCGGCCCGAAGTTCATCGTTCCCAGGCACAGTTCACTGACCTTCAGCGCAGTTCGGCCTAGCCTGCGATATCTCACGTTTGGCACGCTGTGCGGTGCATTATGGAGCCCATAATATCGCGCCTGTGACCAACGACTCGCTCGAATCCGCCACACAGAAACGCGTCAGAAACTGCGCGCGTTCTGAGAGCTTCTTGTGATCGGCATAAGTAATACCGGGAACCATCGGCTCTCTGAACCACGGAGCATAAAATTCCAGATTGGGGATAGCGCGCATCGCGTTGGAGACATTCGGTGTGCCGCCATGCCATGCCCGCACATCACGGATCATGATGGCCCCTGCAGGTGCAGGACAAACTGTGCTCAGCCGCATCCATTCAGGTTCTTCTTCAAGGCTCGGAATCGGGGCGCGCGAATGCTGCGTGCCGAGGATTTGGCGGGTTGGTCCGTTAAGGCGGGTAACGTCCTGTGGCAAGAAATTGACGCATATATAGGGGCAGGGCAAATCGCGGATCGTCATCTGTCCGCGCGGGTCGTAAAAAGAGCTGAAACGCGAAATCGAACTGTTAAACCAATCGCTGACGTCGGAATGCAGCGGCTGGTAACCGGTTGCGCCCGGTAGGCAGAAATCGCCACTTGCCGCGCGCAGCGAGTAATCGGGCGAGCCGAACAACGCTGTCACCAATTCATCGACTACGGGAATATCAAGCATCATTTGCCATTCGGGACGATGAAGCTGACTGCGTGTCAAACTTGAACCGCCAAAGGAGTAACGATGCGATCCGCGGTTGCCGTTACGATTGTTGTCCAATGCCAGGATTTCCGAGGCGACCTCATTACACCCATTCGCCAAAAACCTGGTCTGCTCATCATTAAAAACGTCTGCGACAACGACAAAGCCATCGCGCCGAAAAAGTCTGACCGCTTGCTCGATGTCGGTTGGGGAGACGATTTCAAGTCCCCGGATACCGTTGTTCGCTTCAAGATGCGCGCGCAACGCCTCCATCTCGAGCGTTTCCGAAGAGCCGTCCGAGGCGATGATCGGATGTGCGAATTGAACTTCCATTTTGGTATGCCCGTTACTTTCTTGTTTAGGCGTCATTCGGTTGCGAGGTGCATGATCTGTGCCATATTATTGAAATAGAAGGCATCCATGGTTGCTTGATCGCAATTCGTCATCGTTTCTTCGAACTTGGCGATAGGGTCGCCCGATCCTTCAGGGTGCGGATAATCCGACGCATAGACAAGCATTTCAGGCCCCACCTGCTCGATCACCCATCCAACCGGCTCGCCCGCAAATGGCGCGACCTTGATGTGGCGTTTCGCTGTCATCGAAGGTGCCTCGGCGAACGGACGCAACCGCTTGAATACGTTGGCGGTGAAGTCCATCATCTTCAGCCAGCCTGGCAGCCAAAGACAGCCATGCTCCATCGAAATGACGCGCAGTTCGGGATGACGTTCGAATACACCGTCATAAATCATAGCCCCTAGGAAAAGCTGGACCGAATTGGCGATAGTCATCACCCCGATTTCACCAGCCGGGGCATCGTCGCCGATTTCGTGGAAAACCCTGCCATTGTTGCGGAAGCTGGGTGATACTGGGTCATAATGGCCGTTGATAGCAACGTGCGTGACGACGGGAATCTGTTGCTCGACGAATTTGGCCCAGACGGGATCGAAGTCGGGGTGAGTGAAGGAACGGCCCTGATCGTTGCTTTCATTGGTATCGACGGCAAAGCTATAGCAACCATCGGCAAGGCCCTGTTCTATGATTTCAAGCGCTTTTTCCGGGCCGAAGCTCAGCGGGACATAGCCGACTGCGCGCATCCGGGAGTCATTCTTGCAGAAATTGCCCATCGCCCGATTGAGCGCACGTGTGCCTGCTTCGCGTACGTCCGCGTCAGGGCTGTGATAGAATTGATGGAAAGTAAAAGTCGCCAGCACCAACTGGATTTCATAGCCGAACAGGTCGATGGCGCGTGAACGTTCGACTGGATCGAATGCACCGAGTCGGCCCCAGCCTACCTTCGTATTATCGAGAATTTGTGCTTCATACTGTGCGGAGATTTCGGGATTACCTTGCCGCCCGAGATACTGTTCTCGGCCCAATTCCAGCCGTTCGCGCTTTTCCATTACCGGCTTCTGGTCAAGCATGGAAGGAAGCATTGACTTCTCATCGTCGTTCGCAGTCAGGAGTAGAAAGTCTTCCAGCTCAATTAGATGACTATCAACGTCGATAATCCGGCGGGTGCCTGCATAGGTCATGCTCGTCTCCTCTCAACTCATTAGAAGGCATTTCGGTAGTGCCATTCAAACCTTTCGTGAACTTCGAATCGGATTACTAAATATAAATAAGGTCAATAACGGATTTGTGTGCAGCGGTCAAATTGGAGCATCGCATATTGCCGTTGGACTAACGCCCGGAATCGACCAGCGCACACATTCCGGGCTGGTCGAGCCTGTCTATCGAGAGTCGCCCGCCGGCTTCGCCGAATTCGAGAAGCTGAATGACATTGCCTTCGCGGTCGGACGCGAAGACCACTCGGGCCAAGTCATTCTCCGCGATGCCAGAAAGTAGATACCCGCCCAGTGCGACGAGCCGTTCCAGATCTTCCGCCAGCGCATCGGTTTCGAGGCAAATATATGCATATCCCAGATCGGATGGGTCGCGTCGGTCTTCGGCACCGTGATAGTCCGGTGCATGGAATTGCCATAGTTCGAGCAATACATTGCCGGCGGGGAGCCACGCACCCTCGATCTGTGCGTCGACCAGCCCGCCCATCCGATCGAATTGTGGTCCCGGCCCGAACCGGCTGCGGTTATTTGGTTCGGTCGCGAATAATGCGCTGTAAAACTCGATCGCCGCATCCATATCGCGCGTGACGATGGCGACATGGCCCATCCATGTTGGCTCGCCCACGGGTGCATAAGGTAGCCCTTCTATCTCCATGATATTGCCTTCGGGATCGCGGGCATAGGCATATTGGTTGCC
>NZ_JBJXFW010000023.1:0-52482 GCF_046154385.1 Sphingorhabdus sp.
ATAAACCATTCTCAGGCGCCGGTGGGCATGGAACAGATGGGCGCAGCAGCATTTACTCAAAACTATATTGCTGGCGCGCTGATGGTGTCTTCTGCGTTTAAAAAGAACAAAAAGGATGTAGGTACGCTGCAGTTCGAAGCGCTGGTCAAGATGCTCAGTTCAATTCAGGATCAGCTTCAAACCATTGACAGAAGGTTGTTTCGTCTTACAAAAATATCTATTGAAAATTTTGAAGCTCTTGCAAAGAGTAATCAAAACATTCGCATCGACACTGCTAAAATAGAACGTGATCTCGAAGCTGCGAGTGGAAGCATCAATTACGGAATCGAGTTACAACTTAAGCTCGCGCAATCGCAGAGCGATCGAGCACGTGCAGAACTACGCCAGAATTGTTACCGGCCATTACTGTACGAAAGGAAAGTCTCGCCTTCTCGCTCGTCGGAGTGCATGGAAAAGGCTTTTATAATAGGAATATATGATAGCGTAAATTTCGCTAATATCCGCGTGTCATCAAGTGATGACGAGGACGGAATATTTCGAGCGCTCGGAGCAAATTTATCGAAACCGGCGTCATTCATCGACTCCGCCTCAAGTCTAAACGCGTTGAATTTGGGGATTAAAAAACAATTTGAATTCACCGACGAAAAATTGATGCCGAGTGTTGTCCCTCATGTCTTAACTTGGCAAGATTCCACGGCAACGTTTTTTGCTCTAGCGCCTTTTGAACCGGAGTTCGAAAGTTTGAAGAACGGTAAGGCTCGGGAACTTGCTGAGAAAGGTGAGCAAATCAGCAGGTTCATGGATGTAGTCATTCAGTCACGCAGCCTCGGAGCTGCGATGCAGAATAAACAACGTCAACTGGCACAATCAATACTCGCAATGAATGATTCTTTGAATGGGATACTGGAGGCAGAGGGAAGCCTTGGGGCTAAGTCGGGTAGTAAGCTGGGGCGAGAATTCGATGAGGGGCTGTTGCCGTGTAATGGAGGCTCCGACGATGAACGAATATGGCTGAAGAACCCCAAGACTTTTCGGTCTTATGTTCCGCGCGATGCTTGGATATTAGAATCTCTTGAACTTGGAAAAGTAACAGCCTGTTATAAGGCTGAGACGTGGTGGGATACGTTAGATGATGAGTACCTTCATTTTGATGAGGCACGGTCCACCAATCAGGTTAACTCGAAAATTGATGTAACGGTCGTTATGGAGTTTGTTCCCAATATTCCGATACGGTACCCCGAACTGCCCTCGAAGGCTTATGGTTTCAACAATGACCAAATTTCCAAGTATATCAAATCGCTTATACAGTCCGGACGTTCCGAAGTTAATTTGTCTAAAGATCTCCGCGATTTAAAACCGATCCCGATATTCTCCGGAACTGTCAGCACGACTCACTATCATCTGATAGGGCCTCTATCTGCAGATAAGGATGCTGCTCGGAAATCAGCAAATCGTTGGGCTCAACGACTTTTCAATAGTGAAAATCCCTGTGGAAACCATCCATATACTTGTTTCTCAAATCGTCAAAGAATCGATGGAAATTACTATCCGATATCTGAACCTGGAGAAAACCTCGCAGTAAAGTTCAGTGAAAATTTTGTCATAACGAGTAAATCATTATCAGATAGGTACAGTCAAACGATCTTTGCGCTGGTCAGACAAAAACTCGTTACCGAAATCTTAAAAGATCGTGCCTTTATCTGGCAAAACCGCTTAGGTAAATTTGCCCCTGCCTTTAGTGAAAGTTTAGTGGAAGCAGCGGGCCCAGAAAATCAGAAATTGCTGATACCGCTTCCATTGGCCCTCGTTGAAGCAAGCGCGCGGATGAAGCCGCGATACTCAGACTTTTTCGATCATTATGAGCATATATCGGAAAGCCTCTCCAAACTCGGCCTGATTGTACAAAACGTATCAAGGGTCAGAGAGATATCGGGAGTAGAAAACGAGCTATGTTTCGTTCGAGTTCAAATGCTTGAGACTCGTGAGGCGATCACAGAGCTCCTGTGGCGGCGTTTTGAAAATCCAGCGCTAAGTGATGCGTCGATACTTCGCCAATACCTGCAAGATTTGGGCGTGTTTGCCAACGGAGCGTGCGCCCCTGCTGGCGCGAGGCCGTCATCAATCACTAATCTTGTGTCCGGCATGGCAGCCCTTGATGAGCTGGCAAAACGGTCCTTGAAACAAGACGACAAAAAGATGGCATTTGGCAGAATGTTGCCAATTTTTGTTTTGACGTTTGCAATTGTTGGAGTGCTATTATGGATTTTAGCAAAAGAAAAAATGACCCGCTCTTTATGGTATAAAATCCGAGGGTTTGAGCATTCAAAAACATTCAAAAACTTAAGCTACATGTACCAGTCAATTATGGCCATCATCGACAAGATAAAGGCAAAAATACGGAATAAGAGTAAGGGATTTTAGTATGTTGTGTTAAGCGGGGGATACCCTGGCCTACGAAGGCTACCAGTCAAATATCAAATCAACTCGCGCATGGTCTGTGATGCAACTGTCTACGGGTTTGATATGGGAGATAGGGTTTTGCCCCATGCTTTACATATTCATTCCATACATCTCCTTTTGGGAGATACTAAGTCATTGAAAATATGGTGCACCCAAGAGGATTCGAACCTCTGGCCTCTGCCTTCGGAGGGCAGCGCTCTATCCAGCTGAGCTATGGGTGCTTTCGTTGTGCGGCGCGATTAGCAGGGTGGGGGGTGGTTCGCCAAGTTCTTTTTTGGCGCGATGCCGGGATATGCAGGGGGATAATAGCAAGGCGGTTGCCTATCACTATGTAAAGGCCTCCCGCTATTGGCTGGATATGTTGAAATCGCGATGCTAGGGCGACGCCATGCAGAACCAATTTGACCTGACCGAAGATCAAGTTGCCATACAGGATATGGCACGCAAATTCACTGCCGATGCCATAACCCCCTTTGCGGCGGAATGGGACGAGCACAGCCATTATCCGGTAGACGTCTGGAAAGCCGCAGGCGAACTTGGTTTTGGCGCGATTTATGTATCGGAAGAATCGGGCGGTACCGGCCTTGGGCGGCTTGAGGCGGCCTTGATAATGGAAGCGATGGCCTATGGTTGTCCGGCGACCAGCGCGTTTATTTCGATCCACAATATGGCGGCATGGATGATCGATTGTTTTGGCGGTGCAGAGCTGAAATCCCGTTTCCTGCCAGATTTGGTAAGCATGGAAAAAATCGCATCTTACTGCCTGACCGAACCGGGAAGCGGTTCCGACGCGGCTGCGCTGAAAACGAGCGCTCGGCTGGACGGCGACCATTATGTTTTGAATGGCACGAAGCAGTTTATTTCGGGCGCGGGTTATAATGATGTCTATGTCGTTATGGTCAGAACCGGAGATAATGGGGCAAAGGGCATCAGCTGCCTTGTTGTTGAAAAGGATATGCCGGGTTTGAGCTTTGGCGCGCCTGAAAAGAAACTGGGTTGGAACGCATCACCCACCGCCCAGGTTATTTTCGAAGGTTGCAGGGTTCCTGTTGCAAACCGCGTTGGCGCCGAAGGCGATGGTTTCCGTTTTGCGATGATGGGTCTGGACGGCGGACGGCTGAATATCGGTGCCTGTTCGCTGGGCGGGGCGCAACGCTGTTTGGATGAAGCGATCAAATACACCAAAGACCGGCAGCAATTCGGGCAACCGGTCGCCGATTTCCAGAATACGCAATTCATGCTCGCGGATATGGCAACAGACTTGGAAGCTGCACGCGCGTTATTGTATATTGCCGCCGCCAAGGTGACAGCGAACGCACCCGACAAGTCCCGCTTTTCGGCTATGGCAAAGCGGTTGTCGACAGATAGCGGTAGCGAGATTGTCAACAACGCCTTGCAACTATTTGGAGGATATGGGTATTTGCGTGATTATCCCATCGAGAGATTCTGGCGAGATTTGCGCGTCCATTCGATTCTGGAAGGAACCAATCAGGTCATGCGAATGATTATTGGTCGGGACTTGTTACGCCAATGACACAGGATATTTTGACCCGCGTGGAAGGCCATGCCGGGATCATAAGTTTGAATCGCCCATCGGCATTACATGCTCTGACGTTGGACATGGTGCACGCCATGACCGACGCGCTGGTGAAATGGCGCAGTTCGCGTGCCGTAAAATGCGTCATCATTGAACATGCCGAAGGTCGCGGTTTTTGTGCAGGCGGTGATATCGCGTTCTTACGTAATTCGGCCTTGACCGACGGCGGGAAATCGGGGCGCACATTCTTCCACGATGAATATCAACTCAACCATTTGCTATTCACTTATCCAAAGCCCGTTGTGGCTTTCATGGACGGGATTACGATGGGTGGCGGAGTTGGCATAAGCCAGCCCGCAAAATTTCGGGTCGCAACAGAAAATACGCGTTTCGCCATGCCAGAAACGGGCATTGGGCTTTTCCCCGATGTCGGCGGCGGGTGGTATTTGTCGCGGCTGGAAGGACGGGTCGGACAATTTCTTGCGCTGACCGGTGCCCGCATTGCCGGGTCGGGTTGCCTGTCACTCGGACTGGCCACACATTATGTACCGAGCGAAGCGTTGGCGGATGCCAAGGCACGAATAGGGACTGAAGATGTTGATCGCATCGACGGAATCCTTGGAACTGTGTCTGTTACGCCCCCGCCGTCCAAAATTGTTGAAACACTTTTCCAGATCAATCGCCATTTTGCATCTGACCGGTTTGAGGATATTCTGGCTAGCCTTGATGCAGATGATGGCGATTGGGCGATGCGGGAGAGTGCGGCGCTCCGCAGCAAAAGCCCACAAACGTGCAAGGTCGCGCTGCGGCAACTGGCCGAAAGCCTGAAATGTGGGGACTTTGCGGAAAATATGGCAATGGAATACCGCATTGCGAGTCGGGTTATTGTCCGGCCCGATTTTGCCGAAGGTGTTCGCGCCGTAATCGTCGATAAAGATAATGCCCCGCAATGGAACCCGGCAGCGCCGGGAGACGTGACAGATGAATATCTGGATGCAATTTTTGCGCCTTTGCCGGCAACGGAAGAATGGAAGCCATTATGAGTTATGAAACGATACTGGTTGAACAACGCGGGGCTGCGACCCTGATCACGCTGAACCGCCCACAAGCGTTAAATGCGCTCAATAGTCAGGTTTTGGGCGACCTTATTGCCGCCTTTTCCGCCTTTGATGCGGATGATAGCCAGCGCTGTGCCGTTCTTACCGGCAGCGAAAAGGCATTTGCCGCCGGGGCCGATATCAAGGAAATGGCAACGCAGAGCTTTGCTGAAATGTACGGTGCCAATTTCTTTGCCGGATATGACAGGGTAACGGCCACCCGCAAGCCCTGGATTGCGGCGGTCAATGGTTACGCTTTGGGCGGCGGGTGCGAACTTGCAATGATGGCGGACTTTATCATCGCAGGGGATAATGCGAAATTTGGGCAACCTGAAATCAAGCTGGCGGTCACTCCGGGAATGGGGGGGTCGCAGCGGTTGACGCGCGCGATCGGCAAAGCGAAATCTATGGAAATGTGCCTCACCGGCCGCATGATGGATGCCGCAGAAGCCGAGCGGTCAGGCCTGGTCGCCAAGGTGGTTCCGGCGGCTGATCTGGTTGAGGAAGCGATGAAAACCGCAGCCGCGATTGCGGCCATGGCTCCGCTTGCGGCGATTGCGACCAAAGAGATGGTCAATGCGGCCTATGAAACCACGTTGCAACAAGGCGTCGTGTTCGAACGCCGCTTGTTCCACGGGCTGTTCGGTTCCGAAGACCAAAAAGAGGGCATGGCCGCCTTCGTTGAAAAGCGGCCGGGCAACTGGACCGGCAAATAGGCGCGATTGGGTCCTGACCCTAGTTCGGTGCGGCTATCTTTTCGACCGGCTGGAACTTGCCCAAGCCGCACGCTGCGCCTTCGGTCAGATGCCCACCATAATTGTTCAGCACGCGTATGATGTCGACGTTGCACAATTGGCTGATCGAAGTTTTATAGGAAAAACGATCTTCGAATTTCAGACCGGGGCAGCTATAAGGCAATGAATTGCGATAGGTCTTGCCGCCCGCCATCTTGAAATCGATGGTGCTGTCGTCGATCACGTCTGTCGATCGGATCCGGTTCAACGAAACACAATTGACGGGCTCACCAACGGCCCGAACGGGTGTCGGTTCTTTTTTAGCCGAAAGTCCCGCGGCACTGCCCGTCATCGCGGTCAGGGCGGTTAAAATTAGCAAAGAGGCTTTCATCGATTCTCTCCCGAGATAGGTTGGGCCGCTTCATGTCCTTATCTCAGATTACCTGAACAGCAACTGAGTTGCTTTTGGGCGGCGGGCTTTTCGACTTGAACCGGCATAAATCCCTCACCGGACAGCGCCAGCATTCGGGTGTCCGCGCCTTGCAAATATAACGACCATGCAGGATCAACCAGTGATGTGCGCCAACGCGGAATGGTTGCGGCGTGCGTTTGTCGAGCGCTTTTTCAACCGCCAGAACGGTTTTCCCCGGTGCAAGTCCGGTGCGGTTTCCGACGCGAAAAATATGGGTATCGACTGCGAATGTCTCTGCCCCGAATGCGGTGTTCATGACAACATTGGCGGTTTTGCGCCCGACGCCCGGTAAAGCCTCCAGCTTATCCCTGTCGGCGGGTACCTCGCCGCCGTGATCTCGAACCAATATTTCGGACAGCGCAATGACATTCTTCGCCTTGCCGTTGAACAGGCCAATGGTCTTGATATGCTCTTTCAACCCGGCTTCGCCCAAGGCGAGCATCTGATCGGGAGTCTCTACTTTCGCAAATAATTGCCGTGTCGCCTTGTTGACCCCGACATCCGTCGATTGCGCCGAACAGACCACCGCGACCAGCAGCTGATAGACATTGCCATAGGCAAGCTCCGTCTCCGGCGACGGATTGGCATCGGCGAGACGGCGGTAAAATTCGAAAATGTCGGCTTTTTTCATGGGTTCCTTTTTCCATGATCTTATGAAAAAGTTTCCTAAATATATAAAGATAAAAGGAAAAATGTCTTTTAATGGCTAAAATTGCTAATATCGAAAATCATCAGAACCAATCTTGAATTTTTCTAATATGTGTATAGATACACACTAATAACGGGTCGAATAGTGATGCAAAGCCGCGAAGTTATTCGATTACTGATCGCAGCAGGTTGGACGGAAGTCAGGCAAACGGGAAGTCATAAGCATTTTAGACATCCCGAAAGACCCGGAACGGTTACCGTTCCGCATCCTAAATCCGATCTTGCGATTGGTACATTGAAAAGTATCGAGCGACAATGTGGGCTGAAATTCAGGAAATAAATGCAGAGGAAGTAATGATGCCAACGGTTTATTATCCTGCAATCATTGAAAAATCGCTCGAAGGATTTAGCGTCTTCTTCCCGGATTTACCCGGTTGTGTATCCGCAGGCAAAACGCAACAACAAGCGGCGGAAAATGCCGAAGCTGCGCTGGCTGGGCATTTGTTGGTGACAGGTCAATTCGGAGAGGATGTGGCATCACCAACACCATTTGATTTGATAGGCTATGACCCGGAAATCGATGAAGTTGCGCGTGTTCTGGTAAGAGCTGAGCTTCCCGGTAAATCGATCAGGGTAAATGTAACACTGGATGAAGGATTACTGGCGGCAATCGATAAAGTCGCAAAAAACCGCTCTGGCTTTCTTGCCGATGCAGCGCGAGCGGCGCTGCTTGGCAGTGGTTCCTTACCCTGATTGGCTCAAACCCCCAAAACTTCATTCATACCGAACCGCCCTGCTTTCCGGTCCGTCAGCCATATTGCCGCTTTCACCGCCCCCTTGGCAAAGATTGCGCGGTTTTCGGCGCGATGGATGAGTTCGATACGTTCATTGTCCGATGCGAAAATGACAACATGGTCGCCAGCGACGCTTCCGCCTCGCAGGCTGGCGAAGCCGATTGTGCCTGGCTGTCGTGCGCCCGTAATGCCGTCGCGTCCACGCTCGCTGTTGGTTTTCAGATCGATGTTGCGGCCCTTGGCGGCTGCCTCGCCCAATAAAAGCGCGGTGCCCGAAGGGGCATCCACCTTGTGCCGGTGGTGCATTTCCAAAATTTCGATGTCCCAGTCGTCGCCCAGTTGCGCCGCTGCCTGACGCACCAGCGCGGCCAGCATGGTTACCCCAAGCGAGGTGTTGCCGGTCTGCAAAACCGGAATGTCGCGCGCAGCATCGTCAATCAGATAATGATGCCGTTCCTCCAAGCCGGTGGTGCCGATGACAATCGGCTTTCCGGCGGCGATGCAGGCGTCGAGATTTGCCTCCAGTCCAACAGGGCTGGAAAAGTCCACAAGCACGTCGGATGCCGCCACAAGTGATGCAACATCACCACCCTTGTCGACGCCGCCAGCATGGCTTTGCCCGGCTGCCGTAATAGCTTCTACAAGCGCTTGCCCCATGCGCCCTGCGCTGCCGATAATACCAATTTTCATATCCCGGATCCCGAACCTGTTTCACCACTGGTGATTTCAATCGAAGGTCTTACTAGATTAGGTATCTGAAACAAGTTCGGCATGACGACGGAATGAAAAGTGACCAACATTAGAAACATCGTAATTCTAACTGGCGCCGGCATTAGCGCGGAAAGCGGCATCGATACTTTTCGCAGCGCAGGCGGATTGTGGGAACAGCATCGGGTCGAGGATGTCGCCACACCCGAAGCCTTCGCCCGTGATCCTGAGCTTGTATTGCGCTTTTACGATATGCGGCGTGCGCGCATTCAAGAGGTGGTGCCAAATGCGGCCCACGACGCTTTGGCACGGCTGGATGCTTCGTGGCATGGCGGATTGTTGATCGTGACTCAAAATGTCGATGACCTGCACGAACGGGCAGGGGCGAAGCGGCTGTTGCATATGCATGGCGAGCATTTGAACGCGTGGTGCCTATCGTGTGACGAACGGCACCGGTGGAACGGGACGCTTATAGATCGTCCGGCCTGTCCAACTTGCGGCACATCGGGGCAGATGCGTCCGGACATCGTTTGGTTTGGCGAAATGCCGTACAGGATGAATGAAATCTATACCGCGTTGAACCGGGCCGATCTGTTTGTCAGCATCGGAACCTCGGGTGCGGTATATCCTGCCGCTGGTTTTGTCCGTGAAGCACGCGAGCAGGGTGTTCGAACTCTCGAACTAAATCTTGAGCCTAGTCAGGGAAGCCATTGGTTCGACGAAGCACGGCACGGCCCTGCGACCGAAGTGGTTCCGGGGTGGGTCGACGCGTTATTGCGCCAGCAATCCGGTTAGGACGATGGCATGCCACAGCTGTTGCACTCGGGGTCTTTGGGCAATCTAATGCTCCGCATCGACGGCGTCATGCCGTCAATGATGTGCAGCTTGCCTTTTTGGCTATCACCAAAGCCTGTGAGGACACGTATTGCTTCCATCGCGGCAAAGCTGCCCATCAGGCCGCACATCGCTCCCAATACGCCTTGGGTGGCGCAGTCGTCGCAATCGTCGGGGTCATGGGCATCGCCCACGAAACAGCGATAACATGGGGCATCATTCTGCCACCCGGTGAAGGTGCCGATCTGACCATGAAATTGCCCGATGGCGGCGCTTACGAGAGGTACCTGAGCCGACAAGCATAGATCGTTGACGATCAGGCGGGTGGCGAAGTTATCGCTGCCGTCGATGACAACGTCGACGCCGTCCAGAAAATCGGACGAGGTGCTGCGATCAATCCGGATCTGCCAGGCGTGAAAGGTTACGTCCGGATTCAACCGGTGCACTGCCGCCGCCGCCGCCTGCACCTTGGGCTCGCCAATTTGCGCTTGGCTATAGAGTATCTGCCGCTGCAGATTGGACAATGACACGATATCATCATCCACAACGCTGATTGTTCCGATTCCCGCCGCGGCGAGATATTGGATGGCGGGACAACCGATGCCGCCTGCACCGATCAACAGCACATGGCTTTTCAACAGCCGGGATTGTCCCGAACCACCGATATCGCGCAACACAATGTGACGGGCATAGCGGTCAAGCTGCTGATCGTTCAGCGTCATACGCCAGTTGAACCAAAGCCTCCGGCACCCCGCGCGGTATCGTCCAAATCCTCAACTTCTGTCATGGATGCGTGTGTCACCGGGGCGACGACGATTTGCGCGATGCGGTCGCCTTTGGAAATGGGGAAATCGTCTTCGCCCAAATTAGCCAGAATGACTTTCACTTCCCCGCGATAATCGCTATCGATTGTTCCGGGTGTGTTGAGGCAGGTGATGCCATGTTTCAAGGCGAGGCCCGAACGTGGGCGGACCTGAACCTCATAGCCATCGGGAATGGCAAAGGCGAAGCCGGTTGCGACAGCATGGCGTTTACCGACACGCAGCATCAGGCTTTCGGCGGCGCAAATGTCCATGCCCGCCGCACCTGCCGTGGCATAATCGGGCATTGCCAAGCCTGCTCCATGGTTGAGCCTCTTTACCTGTATTTCAACCTTGGGCGAGCGCATCTGCGACCCTTTCCATCAATTTGCGGGCGATTACATCCTTGGGACTGTCCGGCCAGCTTTCGACTCCGTCGCGGGTTACAATGTGAAAGGCATTGTTCGCGCCCCCCATGACATCGCCCGATACGTCATTTGCCACAATCCAGTCGCACCCCTTTTTGGACAATTTGGCTTGCGCATGTTCGACAATCTTTTCGGTTTCGGCGGCGAAGCCGATGAGCAGTCCCGGTCTGTCTTTGTGCAGAGCAAGACTGGCAAGGATGTCGGGGTTTTCGGTTAAGTTCAGGGGCGGGATGCCTTTGCCATCTTTCTTTATCTTTTGATCAGGCGCCTCGGCTGCGCGCCAGTCGGCAACGGCGGCGACCATGATTGCGACATCGCTGGGCAGGGCCTTTTCAACTTCCGCCTGCATTTCGCGTGCGGTTTCCACGTCGATGCGAATGACGCCGGGCGGCGTAACCAAATGGACCGGGCCAGCAACAAGAGTTACTTCAGCTCCCATTTCCGCCGCGGCAGTGGCTATGGCAAAACCTTGCCGTCCAGACGAACGGTTGGCGATGTACCGCACAGGATCAATGGCTTCATGGGTCGGGCCAGCCGTTACAAGAACGCGTTTTCCGAAAAGTGGGCGATGCGTGATATCCGCAAAATCGGGCTGCGCTTCCAATGTTGAAGGCGCGCGCCCTGCTGTCAGTGCCGAATCAAAACTATGCCCAAGCATCGCACAAATCCGTTCGGCGATTGCCGGCGGTTCAGGCAAGCGTCCCGGCCCATATTCACCACACGCCATTGCGCCCGAGTCTGGCTCCATGATGGTCACACCATCGGCGCGCAACTGTACCAAATTGCGCTGTGTAGCCGGATGTTGCCACATGCGGACATTCATGGCGGGAACAGCCAACACCGGCTTGTCTGTGGCCAGCAATATGGTGGTCGCGAGATCATCGGCGATGCCTGCTGCCATTTTGGCGAGGATATTCGCGGTCGCCGGGCAAATGACGACGACGTCGGCCTGACGGCTGAGTTGGATATGCCCGATCTCGCGTTCTTCTTTCAGGTCGAACATGTCGCCATAGACCTGATCTTCGGTCATCACGCCCATCGATAAAGGCGTGACAAATTCAGTCGCGCTTTTCGTCATGACCGCGCGGACGGCAATGCGCTGCCGCTTGAGCAATCTTACAAGTTCGAGCGCCTTATAGGCAGCAATGCCGCCAGAGACGATCAGCAGGATGCGCTTGGTTTCCATCAAAATCCGCTGACCAACATGTCCAGCGCTTCAATGATCCGGCTATGTTGATTAGCCAGTGATGCCACAGGAGTTCCTAATTCTCGAACAGCAATTGAGGCAGAAAATTGAGGATATAAAACGTAATTTTGACCTTCGATCAAAAATACGGGATTCAATCTTTCGGCAATCTTTGGCTCGAGATCAGGCGGTAGCAGAGGGATTACGAAGCGTGTCTGTAAATATTCCAGGAATTCGGATTGACAGTCGACCACCAAGGCGTCGGACTTTGTTTTGATAACATCAAAACGTGCCATTAAAACATCCGGTACCGTGCAAGCGGAATGCCATGTTTTTCGACATACGCATTCGACCAATCCAAAGCTTCCTTGTTTTCGCGGAGCCATTTCTCAGCCTTTGCTTTACGCACTTTTTCCGAAAGACCGGTTTCGCAGGCTTGAGAAATATTTATTCCCAACTGCCGGGCCTCTGCAACAAGCTCAGAGTCCAGTGAGACATTCGTCGGCTTTTTAGTTTTTTCGTGGCGCATCGGAATGTTCATCACTTCGCTCCTTTAATACGCATACTATATGTGCATAACTTATGATGTTCAACCCCAATTGCTCATTAAGGCCGCCCCGATTCCGGCCGCAACTACTGCCACCAAAACATAGCGCCACCAACGCCTGCCGTCACCGGCACGCCGTTCCCAAATCAATTCCACATGGGGCAAAGGCGGTGCCTCCGGCGCGCCACCTTTGCGCGGCAGCTGTTCATCAAGTCGGCGGATGATGTCGGGGATCATCTTCAACGTATCCGCCTGTTTCTTGATGCCGTCGGCGAGCATTGCTTCGGGTCCCAGTTCGCCGCGTATCCAGTCGCGGACAAAAGGCGCGGCAACATCCCACATGTTGATGCCCGGGTTCAATGACGTCGCAATGCCCTCGACCATCACCATTGTTTTTTGCAACAGCAACAAATGTGGTTGGGTTTGCATGTCAAAATCACGCGTTATGGCAAATAGGCTGTCGAGCATTTGTCCGACAGACAATTCACTGACCGGCTTTCCGCGTGTTGGTTCACCCACCGCGCGCAGGGCCGTCGCGAATTCGTCCACATTATGGTAGCTGGGCACATATTGTGCCTCGAAATGAATCTCGGCCACCCGCTTATAATTTCCGGTGGTCAGGCCATAGAGAATCTCGGCTAGCCAAAACCGGGCCTGTCGGTTGATGCGCCCCATGATGCCGAAATCGATGGCAACAATGGTTCCATCGGCCCTGACAAATAAATTTCCCTGATGCATATCTGCGTGGAAATAGCCTTCGGAAATCGCCTGACGCAAAAAGGTCAGGACCAGTTTCTCGGCCAGTTTTTTCAGATCATGCCCGGCGTCCTTCAACGCCGCCAAGTCGGCAATCTTGATGCCATCGACCCACTCCAGCGTCAAAACGCGTCCGGATGTGCGGTCCCAATCGATGGCTGGAATAATATAGCCGTCGACAGCAACCATCGCGTCCTTCAATTCGGATGCACTCGCTGCCTCGCGACGAAGATCGAGCTCGCGTAATGTCCAGCGTTTGAGGTTGGCGATAACCAGTTGCGGACGAAGGCGGGCGGCTTCTCCGCCCAACGCCTCAAGATGCGCCGCCGCCCATTCATAGGTTTCAATGTCACGGGCAAATTGTTCGCGAATGCCCGGGCGCAATATTTTGACAGCAACGTCCCTGCCGTCCGTCGTGCGGGCGCGATGAACTTGCGCGATGGAAGCAGCACCGACGGCAATGGGATCGATATATTCGAATAATTCCGCTGCCGGTTTGTTTAAACTGGTGTCGATCTCTGCGAAAACAGATTCAAACGGTGCTGGCGGTAATTGGTCTTGCAAGGTCAACAGATTATGCGCGGCTTCGACCCCGATAATGTCCGGCCTTGTGGCCAATGTCTGCCCCAGCTTGATTGCGGCGGGTCCGATAGCGCGAAACGCGCCTGCATAATCGGGTGACTTTGGCTGGATCGTGCCAAGACGCGCAATCCTGCAAAGACGTTTGACTTGCGCGGGCGTATTGCGATCTGCCTCGATAGCGCGCAACGCGCCATGCCTTGCAAGGATACGCCCCCATTTCAGAAGGCGGAGAATGTGGGTCGCAGGGCGGGTCATGTTCTTCGGAACCCTCCCGCATATAGGAAGGGAGATTTCGCAGAGCGCATTCTTATACCTTCCATCCGCTGTGGATGGCGACCAATCCGCCCATGATCGGTTCGACTTTGGTTTGAACAAATCCCGCTTCGCCAATCATGCGTTTGAAACTTTGCATGTCGGGGAAGCGACGGATTGATTCGACCAGATAGCGGTAACTATCTTCATCACCAGCAATCGCTTTGCCTAGCTTAGGAACCAGCTTTTCGGAATAAACATCATAGATCTGTGCCAGGCCGGGCCACTCTACCGTTGAAAATTCGAGGCAGAAAAAACGTCCGCCATAACGCAGCACGCGGTGGGCTTCTTTTAATGCGGCGGGAATATCGGTCACGTTACGAATACCAAAGGCAATCGTGTACGCGTCGAAATGACGGTCGGGAAAAGTAAGCGTCTCCGCATTTTGCCGGGACCAGATCAGACTGTCGATGCCACGCTTCATGGCCCTGTCCATCCCGACGTCCAACATATCTTCATTGATATCGGACACAGTGACCTGAGCGCCCGATTTTTCCATGCGAAAGGCAATGTCGCCGGTGCCGCCTGCCATATCGAGAATGTCTTCGCCCGATTGCGGTTTAACCCTGCGAACGAACGTATCTTTCCACAGTCGGTGCATGCCGCCCGACATGGCATCGTTCATTATATCATATTTTCGAGCGACATTGGAAAACACGCCGCCGACGCGCGCAGTTTTCTCTTCTGGGCTAACCTGTTCATAGCCAAAGGATACGGTTTCTGTCATACTTCAGCCTCTAGCCAAGTGCCGCGCACGTCGCTAGCGGATTCGCATGCCAGAACTCCCCGAAGTCGAAACCACGGTCGCCGGATTGCGAAAGATACTCGACGGAGAGGTCATTGCCCGGGCCGAGGCGTTTCGGGCGGACCTAAGATGGCCGATGCCTGTTGATCTTCGCCAACGTCTTACAGGCGCGCGGGTCACCGGTCTTGGCCGACGTGCAAAATACGGGTTGATCTATACCGACCGCGATGATGTGCTGATATTCCATTTGGGTATGTCGGGACGCTGGCGGGTGGATCCGCCGGAAATGGAGAAGCATGACCATTTCGTCCTAGAAACCCAAAACGGACGCTTGGCTGCGCTGAACGACCCGCGCCGTTTCGGATCGCTCGATATAATGCCATCGGAACATATAGGTGGTTACAAGGCTTTTGTCGGCATGGGGCCGGAGCCTCTATCAAGTGATTTTGATGCTTCCGTTCTGCAAACCGCACTTAACGGGCGCGCAGCCCCCATCAAGGCGATGTTGCTCAACCAGAATATTGTTGCCGGTTTGGGCAACATCTATGTGTGCGAGGCGCTGCATATGGCGGGCATTTCTCCGACTATGGCAGCAGCCAAGGTCAGTCGGCCCCGTCTGGAACGACTGGTCACTGCCATAAAGGAAGTGCTGACGGCTGCGATAGCGGTCGGTGGATCGACGCTGCGCGATTTTGCGGCTCCAGATGGAGAACTTGGATATTTCGCAAAGGATTGGCGGGTTTACGGCCGTGAAGGCCAAGCCTGTCTGTGCGGCGCACCTGTAAAACGCCGGATTGATTCGGGTCGCTCCACCTTCTATTGCGCGAAATGCCAGCGATAGCGTGCAAATTTGCGGCTTTTGAAGGTTGACGAATCTGAAAGCCACCGCTAAGGGCGGCTCCTTCAACGGGCTAGCATTGCAAAATGCGTTCCGTCATCTAACGAAATTCGAGGACTAAAATGGCCAATACGCCGCAAGCAAAAAAGCGTATCCGTCGCAATGCGCGTCGCACCGAAGTTAATGGCGCTCGCGTCAGCCGCATCCGCACTTTCGTCAAGAAAGTGGAATCGGCGATTGAAGCAGGCGACAAGGCCGCAGCGACCGAAGCATTGGCTGCGGCGCAACCGGAATTGGCCCGTGGCGTTTCTAAAGGCGTTCTGCACAAGAACACGGCATCGCGTAAATTTGGCCGTTTAACAAAGGCTGTCGGGTCGATCTCCTGAACGCTTTTTGACGATCCGGTTGGCTCCGGATAAGACGATTAAACCCGCCCCAATCGTGGCGGGTTTTTCTTTTGCCAGATTGCTTCATACGCAATGCATGGTTTTCCCGCGATTCGGGCGGACGAAACGACCAAAATTGTGAAAAAAAACTGTTTAACAAAGAGTTAAAAATAAATTTACGCGTTTGCTTGGCTTACACAGAGTCAACAGCATTTATTTCACTTTTTTTGCAGGCCACCCCTTGCTCGACTCGTTTGCGGACGTCTAAGAACGGGTTTCCAGCATCGCGTGACGACAGTCGAGCAATGCCTCACATTGAGATTTGGACGCAGACAGGGCTTCATTTGGCGGCAAATGGGCTCTCTATTTCTGTGGCTTGATGTCGGGGCAGATAGTTCACGGTTTCGCTTGACTGGAAAGGGGTGGACATGAGGGGTTTGCAAGACGGTGACCGTTAACAATTTTGTATCGCAGGACAATTCCGGTCAATCGGCAGACGGCCAGGCCGTGAGCGCGTTAATGGCCAGATTTGAAGCCGATTGGCAGATTATTTCGTCCGGGTTGCGGCGTGACCTGGGGGCACAAATTTATGGCCAATGGATTCGTTCGATTGCGCTCGGCGACTTTTGCGATCTGACGGGAACGCTTGAACTTCTCCTGCCGTCGGATTTTTCGGCCAGCTGGGTCGCGGACCATTATGCCGACCGACTGCGTCTGGCTTGGACCTCAACCAACAAAAATGTAAAGCAGCTCAAGATCCGCACACGCCCCGGTGCTGCGCGCGTTGAAATGCTGCGTTCGTCGGGCGTTACAGAACGTCCCGCGGCTCAACATATGGCTGAAATTCTGCCTGTCCGCTCTGCGCTTGACCCGCGGATGACATTCGCGAATTTTGTGAAAGGCCAAACCAATGTCTTGGCACATAGTGCGGCCGAGCGGGTGGCCGCGAAAGACAAGCCGTTGTTCAACCCGCTTTACCTGCAAGCGGCAACTGGTCAGGGCAAGACCCACCTGATGCACGCGATAGGTCATGCCTATGCCGAGGTGAACCCCGACGCACAGATCATTTACATGTCAGCCGAAAAATTCATGATGGAATTTGTGACCGCGATGCGGCGCAAGGAAGTTATGGAATTCAAGGCGCGACTTCGCGCTGTGGATGTTTTGCTGATTGACGACATTCAATTCATCATCGGCAAAGTGTCGACGCAGGAAGAATTCTTGCATACGATTGACGCGATTATTGGCGCAGGTAAACGCTTGGTCGTTGCCGCTGATCGCGCGCCACAAGCACTGGATGGTGTTGATCAACGCATATTGTCGCGACTTTCGATGGGTCTGGTTGCGGACATACAGCCTGCTGATCTCGAACTGCGCCGCCTGATACTGCAGCAACGTCTGGCGCAAATGCCGGACGCGCAAGTTGGCGAAGACGTTGTTGAGTTTCTGGCCCGCACCATCAGCCGCAACGTCCGCGAATTGGAAGGTGGTTTGAACAAATTGCTCGCTTATGCACAGCTGACCGGAAAGCCGGTAACGCGTACCTTGGCGGAAGAGCAACTAAAAGATATTCTCAGTGCCTGCCGCCGCCGTATCACTATTGATGAAATCCAGCGTGCTGTCTGCGAATATTACCGTATCGACCGCAGCGAAATGTCCTCAAAACGCCGTGCGCGCGCTGTGGTCCGCCCGCGTCAGGTTGCGATGTATCTTGCCAAGGTAATGACACCGCGCAGCTATCCCGAAATTGGCCGCAAATTTGGTGGACGCGATCACTCGACCGTCATTCACGCTGTACGGCTAGTTGAAGATTTGCGGAAACAAGACAGCGATATGGACAATGATGTGCGGGCTTTGTTGAGGCAATTGGAAGCATAAGATTTTGTTGTCAGCTTAGGGTCAGGACCTATTAAAAGCACTTGCGAGGTTTGAAGCCATTTTGCACAAGGCAAGGAAGGAAGCCGCAGGGATATCAATATATCTCAAGGCTTTCTGACGCAGCCATGGGCAAAATGGGTCAAATCCTTCGGACGTCAAAATGGCTTCGATCTCGAACCAAATTGCGCTTGCAGGTAGAATGGCTGCCTGACGGCGCGCAATTTGGTCCGATGTCTTTGCCATTTTGACGCCTCGCAAGTGCTTTTAATAGGTCCTGACCCTAAACACCGCTTTTCAGCAAGCAGTCGACAGCTTATCCACTGAACCGTCATGATTCGACGGACGATTTCGGGGAGCTTTGGCCGTACCGAAGGAAGCGAGCATATCGATGCCGAGTAAAACCAAGTTATCGCAAGATGGGTCTGTCCGTTCATGGAAGCGTATAGCTCTTGTGTTGGTGGCATTGCTGGTAATGGGAGTACTTTATTTCTGGCTATTCTTAGCCGATGACGTCCGTTCCTCCGGTGACGAGCCGGACGCAAGCCTTTCCAAATCAGAAGCGGAATATGCGGCCTCTCGGCAGTTGTTCGCTGTGACTGAAGTGAACATTCGGGATCGGCCAACCACACAGGACAGTGCGATTTTAGGCAAGCTTCCGAGGGGGAGCGCTGTTACCGGCACGTTGAAAATGGGGATGGACGGGACCAGCAGCTGGTTCGAACTGGCAGACGGAAAAGGCTATATTGCCGATATCAATCTATCGGAAACCCAGCCGCCCGTTATTACAAAAGAACTAGGCAACAAGATTTGGACAACGGATCAAGCGATCGATATCTGGGCCCAGCCCGACACAGCAAGCGGCTTACTCGACCGCGTAAAGGCTGGTACGGCACTTACCTTGTTCGGGTTGACGGCAACCAATTATATCGAAGTCAAATTGCCAAAAGGCGGCGTTGGGTATCTGGCGGATGGTGCAGGAATACTCGACCGGCTGGGCGGGAAACCGCTGATTATCAGTTTTAGTCCCCAAAATTGTAGTTTTGGCAAAGAGCTGGATACGGAATTTGCTAAAATAGGGGCGCGTCTTCGTGCCAAATGGGCCGAACTCGAAAGCAAGGAATTTGTCGATGAGGAAGCCCGTGACAAAGCTTATGCTTCAGTAGAAGGCAAAAGCACTTTTATGAAATTTCAACGTTCGTTTGAGGGCCTGTCAATCACGGCGATTGCACAGCATTATGAGGCGCAGTCGGTCTACTTTGCCGATCCGCCTGCCAAAGTCATTGACGTGTTTCGCCGCAAAGGTTTCGCAATCGGGAAAGACGGTACATTTCCCTCTACAGACCTTTATGCCGCCATTGCGCCAACACGGGGTGAGGGCGCTGCATATGGCAAGACCGACCTGGGTTGTGGTGTCTAGGATCAGGACCCCAGATCCTGATCCCAGGCCAAAGGTTTATTTCTTTTCTTCGGGTGCCACCGAAATCCGAACCGTTTCGCCGCTGTTCCCCGGGAAACCGGTGAACATTGCCTCAACCAGATTTGGCACAAGGTACGGCAATTTGTTGGATCGTGATTTTGCTTCAGCTTTTCCTTCGAATAACCGCTTCCCATCCGCAGCACGATCGATTTTCATATCAATGTTGGCAGTGTAAACAGTAAAGCTGTCGACATCATAAGGACGGTTGAAGCCGCTGAACAGAAACGGGTCATAATAGCCCACAACATAGCGATGGCCGCGACGGGTGCGAACGACATAGGGGCGATAGGATCTGCCGAAACCCCAATAGGGATCGTAGAATGGATCCTGCCGGACAATGGTCCGTTCCTTGCCTTCGTCCACACCATAGCCAAGGGTGACCGTCATATCGGCGTTGGTTCCAGGCGCAGCAGGCGTATAGCCAATGCTTTCCAATTCGTTGGCGACCAGCGATGCATATTGGTCAAATTCGATGCCGCCCGCGAAAGCCGGATCCGATGCGCGAACCGCAAAAGATTGACCTTTGGCCGCGGGAAGCTCCTGAAAGCGCGATACATCGGCTTTAAACGGGGTGGCGCACGCACCTAATGTTAACATTGCCGCTGATAGAGTTAGCGTAATCACGAACTTTTTCATCATCATCTCCTCGACTTATTTCCCAGTCGCTGTTTTCGCATATTGCTACTATGTCGATGAACCGTTGTTTAACAGCGGCGAACAAATATCAGCGTAAAAGTCCCAACGCTGCATAGGCCGATTTCAACGTCGGCATTGCCAATTCCCGCGCTTTGGCGGCGCCTTTTGCAAGCGCAGCGTCGATCTGTTCATGGTCGTCTTTGAGCGCCTTGAACCGTTCGGAAATCGGTCGGAACTTTTCAATAACCAACTCTGCAAGCGCGGGTTTGAACGCTCCAAATCCCTGTCCACCAAATTGCCGAAGCGTGGCTTCTGTGGTTTCATCGGCAAAGGCCGCGTATATACCGACGAGATTCTGGGCTTCCGCCCGACCCTCCAAACCAGCTGGTTCGGTTGGTAAGGGTTCAGCGTCCGTTTTGGCCTTTTTGATTTTGGACAGAATCACGTCGGCATCATCGATCAGATTGATCCGGCTCATGTCACTCGGATCGGATTTCGACATCTTGGCATTGCCATCACGCAGCGACATGATGCGTGCAGTCGCTTTGGGAATGATCGGGTCAGGCAATGTGAAAATCTCTGTGCCTTGGCCATAATCATTGTTGAATTTCTGCGCGATGTCCCGGGCAAGCTCCAGATGTTGCTTCTGGTCTTCCCCCACCGGCACATGGGTCGCTTGATACAGCAAGACGTCAGCGGCCTGCAGCACTGGATATGTAAACAGGGCAATGCTCGCGCCTTCCCGGTTCTTGCCCGATTTGTCCTTGAACTGGGTCATCCGGTTCAGCCAGCCCATTCGGGCTGTACCGTTCAACAGCCACTGCAATTCCGCATGGGCAGGGACTTGAGCTTGGTTAAACAAAATTGCCTTGTTGATATCCAGCCCGCAGGCAATCAGTGCCGCCGCCATTTCGCGAGTATTTGCGGTCAGAGCAGCCGGGTCGTGCGGCATGGATAATGCATGTAAATCAGCGAGGAAATACAGGCACTCCATCTCGTCCTGCATTTTCACCCAATTACGGATCGCGCCAAGATAGTTGCCGAGATGGAGATTGCCGGTAGGCTGGATGCCGGAAACGACGCGCATAATCTTATCCTATTTAGCTGCTTGCCGGCGGGTCAACATTTCGATTTTGCTGCGATCAATTGCGCCGGTAATCCATGCAAGACCGAAATAAACGACGCCACCTAAGCTGACCAGCGCCAAAATGCTTCCCACGCGCATCAACGCGCCAGCGGCATAATATGTCGAACCGAAAGGCGTGATAACATAGATTGCCGCGCCCATCGCTGCTGCTGAAACAAAAATGCGTCCAATTCGTGAAAGCAGATCCGCCTCGACATGGAAATGCCCACGGCGCTGCAGAACGGCATATAGCATAAAGCAATTTGCCCAAGCCGCTATGGCACCGGCCAGTGCCAATCCTGCAACGCCCATCTGGGGTATGAGGATGATATTGAGCACGATATTTATAATCAACGATGCACCAGCTGTGTATACGGGTGTTTTGGTATCGCGGCGGGCAAAGAAACCGGGAGTGAGCACTTTTACTAGGACATAAGCAGGCAGTCCGATGACGAGCATTGCCACGACAGAAGCGGTGCTGGTCACATCATCGGCACCAAATTTACCGCCAAAATAAAACGCGCTCACCAAAGGATGGGCTGCAACGAAAAGTCCGACTGCCGCCGGTACAGTCAGTAAAAGGCCAAGTTCGATAGCATTGCTTTGAACGCGCTGTGCGCCGCCCTGGTCATCTTGGGCAATGAAGCGTGAAAGTGCAGGTAGAATCGCTGTGCCAAGTGCGATGCCAATGATTCCCAACGGTAACTGATTGAGTCGGTCTGCAAGTGCAAGAAATACGAAAGAGCCTTCTTCCAATCTGCCCAGAAAAAACAGATCGATGAACCTGCTTATCTGATAAATGCCTGCGCCGAAAATAGCCGGCAAAATCAGAACACCGAGCTGACGCACGTCGCTGGTTAGTTTTGGCTTGCCAATGGAAAGCCTGAACCCGGCTTTCCGTGCCCAATAGCCGAGCCATATCATTTGCATCAGCCCGGCCAGCGATACCGAAAATGCGAGGTAATAGGCCGCGCGCTCAGGGTCTGATCCACCGTCTATCCATAAAGCGAAAAGCAGCGCGCTAATCATGCACAGGTTTAAAAGAACGGGCGCAAATGCCGCCGCCGCAAATTTGCTGAGCGAGTTCAAAATTGCAGCGAACAGCGTCGTGACACTTATCAACGCAAGATAAGGGAATGTAATTCGTGCCAGAGCAATCGAAAAGTCGCTGGTGCGCCCTCCTTGGCCGAAATCGTCAATAAGCCAAATAAACCCCGGCATTATCAGCATCATTACGGCTGAAAAGAGCAATAAGACGGGAACAAATATCGAAAGTACATCTGTTGCGAATATGCGCGCGGCGGTGCTTTCGCCTTGCTCTTCATCGGCCATTTTTCGGTTGAATAGCGGAACAAAAGCTGCAGAAAATGCACCCTCCGCGAATAGCCGACGGAAAATGTTGGGCAATTGGAAAGCCAGTTGCCAAGCGTCACCTGCGGTTCCCGCACCTAAGATGCGCGAAAGCATCATATCGCGCGCGAAACCAAAAACCCGGCTTATCAACGTCATGCCGCCGATTATGCCAGTTGATTTGAGCAAGTTCACGCCGCTGCGTTCCTTTTCAAGGGAATCGTCAGATCAAGCTTCGCCAGCGGGTTGAGTTTCTGCCATTTGCTGGGCTTGGGCGATTTGCTGCATATAGAGCGCGTTGAAATCAATCGGTTCCAAAACCAAAGGCGGATAACCGGCATCTCTTACCGCATCGGCAACAACACGACGCGCAAACGGGAACATCAAACGCGGTGCTTCGCCAAACAAGAATGGATGAGCCTGCTCGTCTGGTACGTTACGAAGACCGAAAAGTGTGCCATATTCCAGTTCGACCGAAAAATGGACGCCATTGTCGCTTTCGGCTTTAACCGACAGCTTTAGTCCGACTTCGTGAATTTCATCGTTGATTGCATCGACTTGGATATTCACTTGTACATCAATCTGTGGCTGTGCATCCCATTGCAGACTGTGTGGAGCATGCGGGTTCTCTACCGACAGATCTTTGATATATTGGCTCAACATACCAACCGCAGGGGCGGTATCTTCGCCATTGGCTTTTACATTTTCAGAAACGATGGTGCCTGCTTCTTCGGCCATGTGATGCGTGCTTTCTTGTTGTGAGCCTAAACCTGAATTACGACACAATGTATGCGTCGACAATTGGGTGCAGCGCCTAGCAGGGGCATGAAAAAAGGGCAATCGCTGTGTTGCGTTATCGTGGGTTGCACGATTCTTTAGGTAAAGCCCTTTGAAACTATCCCGTATAATGCTTATATGGCACGCAGGGCGGAGCTGAATTCAAATATTATGAATTCAGCGATAACCATTCGTCCACGTTTTTCGCGCATGGAGGCGTTGTGACTTTCACTATCGTATTGCTTGCTCTTGTTGCTGCTTTTCTAGGCTTACGCCTCTATTCGGTGCTTGGAAAACGCACGGGACATGAACAAGAACCCGTCGCGCGTCAGCCTATAGACAACACGGCACCTATTATCCGCCAGCCTCTTCTTGTTGGCGATTCGGGGTCGGCTTTGCCAAAAGGTGATAGTGATGCCGTCGAAGTAGCCGCGCAGAGCGGCGTTCGTTCGATCGCCAATGCCGATCGCAGCTTTGATCTCGGCCTCTTTATTGAAGGTTCAAAATCGGCCTATAAAATGGTGCTCGAAGCTTATTGGAAAGGCGACAAGGAAGCGTTGCGCTTTCTGTGCGATGATGATGTTTATGCAAGTTTTGCAGAAGCAATTGATGGCCGCGTCGCAAGGGGGGAAACTCTGGAAAATCGGCTTGTTCGTATCGAAGAGGTGCGCGTTGTAGATGCAAGCTTGGAACATCCGACGGCCCGGGTTACGGTCCGCTTTGACGCCGACATCGCTTCTTTGGTGAAAGATTCCGATGGCAACATCATTGGTGGTTCGATGACCGATGCGGTTGAAACGCATGATATCTGGACATTCATGCGCGATGTGAAATCGGGCGACCGTAATTGGAAGCTTGACGAAACCGACTCCGTCTGATTCACCGGCGCGATGAAACGCGCTGCTGTCATTCTCGCTTTGTCTTTGACAATTCTCTCCGGCTGTTCGGGGAGCATCATTCCCAATGGGGGAGTGTCTCCGCCGACTGCGCCGGAACGCCCTATCAATGAAAAGCCGGCAAAGCCGGTGCCGTCTACCGCAGAAGCAACATTGCCCGCCGCGGCCGTTGCAGGCGATGGAACTACCGCAGCAACATTGGGTGTGGTGCGAGGTCCGGAAATCGGCGCTTTGACGGTGGATCGCCGCAAAGCGAAGTTGGCCATGGACAGTTTTCGTACAAGCTGTCCCGGGCTTGTCCGCCGCAATGATACCAGCGGCCTTTCGCAAAGTGAGGATTGGGTTGCCGCGTGCGATGCCGCAAAAACCTGGACAGGCGATGCGATTTCATTCTTTGCCGCCTATATGGATGCGGTTCAGGTGGGCGATGGTAAGGCTTTTGCTACGGGATATTACGAACCCGAAATTCAGGGGTGCCGGATACGGCAGGCGGGGTGTGAAGTCCCGATCTATAAACGCCCAACGGATCTGATCGATGTCGATTTGGGTGCCTTTTCGGATGAACTGAAAGGCAAAAATATTCGCGGCAAGGTAAGCGGGACCAAATTTGTTCAATATGATGACCGTGCCACAATCGAAGGCGGTTCCCTCGCCGGGCGTGGACTCGAAATCGCATATGCGCGTGATGTGGTCGATTTCTTCTTTTTGCAAATCCAGGGTTCGGGGCGTCTCAAATTGCCCGATGGCAGTGTGATGCGGATCGGCTATGAAACCCAGAACGGTCGCAGTTATACCGGCATTGGACGGCTGATGAAGGATCGCGGCCTGATAACCGATGGGTCGATGCAAGGCATTGTTGCCTATCTGCGCGCCAACCCGGACGCAGGGCGCAAAATCATGCAGGAAAACAAAAGCTTCATCTTCTTTCGCGAATTGACCGGAGCAGGGCCTCTGGGTGCGATGGGCTATCCTGTGGTGGGGGAGGCCAGCGTGGCAGTTGATATCAAGTTTATCCCGCTAGGCGCACCTATATGGTTGTCGATGGATCGGGCGGAGCCAAACGGCATCTGGATTGCACAAGACACGGGCGGCGCGATTAAAGGTGCCAACCGGATCGACACTTTTTGGGGCGCCGGGGACCGTGCCAAGGCAATAGCAGGCGGCATGGCGGCGCGCGGGGCGGCTCTTGTTTTCTTGCCGAAATCTGCCGTGGCGCGGCTCGGGCTTTAGGCCGTGCTATGGCGCGGCGGCTGGATACACATGAAAGGATGCTTTGGGGCAGGGTGATCGAAACGGTCAGGCCATTGCATATTGTCAGACCGAAAACAGATATCAAAGTCGCAACGCCACCTGAAAAGCCTGCCCCCAATCCGCCAGGGCGGATGCCGTCCAAAGCGGCGGCTGTTAAAACCGCTACCCCCAATTTACGAAGCGAGCCAAAAGCGCCGCCGCCGCGGCAAAATCTGGATGGGCATTGGGATCGGCGAATAAACCGGGGCGGCATTGTTCCCGATATCAGCATTGATTTACATGATGCCAACCTGTCGCGCGCTTACACGCGACTGGACGGCGCATTGGAGCAATCGATCGCGCAGAAGTTCAAGGTGATCCTGCTCGTTACGGGCAAGCCTCGTGCACATGATCGCGCTTCGGGTGAGGGGCGCGGCGCTATCGCTTCAGTGGTTCGTGATTGGCTGGCGGCATCACGCCATGCGCGTCACATTTCGGCTGTCCGCAATGCACATCCCCGGCATGGTGGTGCAGGCGCTTTGTATATTGTCCTAAAGGGATAGGCGCAGAGCCCTTAATCCAAGAATTTGAGCACGACATTACGGTAGATTTCGGTCAATGCGTCAAGATCGGCTATTGCGACAGCTTCATCAAGCTTGTGCATTGTCGCGTTGCACAGACCAAATTCCACAACCGGGCAAATCTTGGTCAGGAACCGCGCATCGGACGTCCCACCGGTGGTAGAGGGCTCCGGCTCGATACCTGTTACTGACTTTACGGCTTCCGATATAATAGCCGAAAACTCCCCAGGAGGCGTCAGAAAAGCTTCCCCCGAGATCATTGCGGTCAAGGTTCCGCCGCCGGTTTCGACTAATGTGCGAATATGTTCAACCAAATCCGTCCCATTTTGCAAATCGTTAAAACGGATCGACAGCCGTGCTTCGGCTTTAGCAGGAATGACGTTTGTCGCCTTGTTCCCCACATTTATGTCGGTAATTTCTATATTGCTCGGTTGAAACCAGTCTGTGCCGCTATCCAGTTGAATAGCCTCAATTTGTGCCAATAGTGCCACGAGTTTTGGGATCGGATTGTCCGCAAGGTGCGGGTAAGCGACATGACCTTGCGCGCCGTCGACCGAGATCCACATATTTACGGACCCACGCCGCCCGATCTTCATCATATCACCCAGCCTGTGGACGCTGGTAGGTTCACCGACGAGACAGGCATCCGGAATGGACTGGTGTGCATGCATATGGTCGATCAGCGCGCGCGTGCCATAAATTGCCGGGCCTTCTTCATCGCCCGTGATAATCAGGCTGATGGTGCCTGCTTCGGCGGGTATATCGTGCAATGCCGCGACGAACGCTGCAATACTGCCTTTCATGTCGACGGCACCACGGCCGTACAACAAGTCACCCCTTATCGCGGGGACAAATGGGTCAGTATGCCAGCCTTCGCCGGGCGGTACGACATCGAGATGTCCGGCGAAGGCAAAATGGCGCCCGGGCCCTTTGCGGATAGCGAAAAGATTTTCCACAGGAGCGCCATGGGCAGGATTCTCGTCGCCTTCACCCGCAATGAATCGATGCACGGCAAAGCCAAGAGGGATCAACATCCCCTCCAGCGTATCAAACACGGCACCGGCGGCCGGGGTGATGCTTTCGCATGCGATCAGGTGTTGGGTATATTGCAAGGCAAGGCTGTCTGTCATCGGACAGCAGCGTTAAGGACTTATCGAACGCGAGACAAGTCAGACAGAGGTTTTACGCAATGCCTTTTCTGTCAAAACTGCATCGCCTTCTACTGCACCAATGATTGCAACCGTACCGTCGGCATCGCGGCGTGCAACGAGCAACACAAACTCTTCGCCTTCACCTGAAAATTCGGTCAAGTCGCGCGCTCTTGCGGTTCGCAGACGCAAACGCGGGTCGACGGGAACAGCGGCAACATGTTGGCCGGCAGCCACCTTTTTGGCGCGGCGCTCGGCCGCGATAATGCCTTTCAAGCCGCCATCATATTTGCCCAATATCTCGGCAAGGCCGCCCATCGATACGGCGTTACGATCCGCAAATTGCAACGCGGTCGCAAATTCGGTCAACCGGGTTTTATCATAGCCTGCGCCGAAAACCAGCTTCACAATCGGCGTAAACGGAGCGCGATCCTGTGCGACAAGCCCGGCATCGGACAGCAAGTCCGCGTAATCCGAGGGGTTCTTTGCCGCAACAAGTGCAAAATCATGAGCCCGTCCTATTGCCTGATACAAAGCTTCGCGAGTACGCAGGTCTGCATCGCGTGCGCTATCGGCACTTTGCCGGGCAGCATCCAGCCAATCCGCGAGCGACGAATTTTCATCGGGCTGAGATTCGACAAAAGCGAATTCTTGACCCAATTCCAGCTCTTCTTCGGGCTCTTCATCAAGATGTCCTGCAGTTGGACCATCCGCCCAAACAGGGACATGTTCCTGTCTCGGTGGTGCAGCGGCCAATGCCTGTTCGACTTCCAATTGAAGTGGCGCAGCTAAATCGGATGCTATGGCTTCTTTCCAATTGATGACACCGTAAATGAAATCGATAGTGTCATCATCCGATGAATAGGGCAGCAATATGCCACGGTACATGATGTTGACACCGCGATCATTCACGAATTCCGCTTCAAATCCGATGGGTGCCCGGTTTGCAATTATTTGCAGATAATGGTCGGTGATGCGTGATAGCAGCGACCTGCTAGGCACTTCATCAAGATAAGTGACCTCATCGCCCAATCCGCATTCGGACCGCAATTTGTCACCTAGAAATTCGATTGAGGGGTTTTCGATCCCTGACGTGAAATCCAGTAATACGCTGTAATCCCGGAAATCCTCGACGGCAGATGGATCGAGTTCTTCAATCGACGGGTAGTTTTTGTCGTGAAGTTGCGCCGTCCAGAAATTATAGGCACGGACTTGCATCCGGCGCTCATCGGTCGAAACCACAGGCGGTGCTTCGATGGCGGCATCTTCTTGTTCGAAGACGTCATAGCCAGGCAAGTCGGCGTTATAGTCCGATCCAAATGGCTCAAATCCGCGCAAATTATCCATCATTGGGTCCTGTCGATGCAAGTCGCGACTTCTCAGTCCGCTCCACATTGCCCAAGGATGGTTAAAATGCCGTAAACTTTTGGACCAAATGCCGCGCCGCTATTGCAGGACCCTCGATAGGGCATCGGCCCAACCTGTGAGTCGGGTCTGACGTTCGGCCAATGGGAGCATTGGCGTAAATCGTGTTACCCCGCCTCGCATTATGGCCGCTGTTTTGAGTGAGGGATAGAGCCCTGCCCCTATGGCAGCGAGCATCGCCGCGCCTAATGCCGTTGTTTCGATGAACGCCGGACGCTCGACATCAATGGCCAATATGTCTGCCAGATCCTGCGCCATCCAATCGTTCGCAACCATGCCACCGTCGATGCGCAGTTCGGCCCAATCCGCACCATCGGCGGCAAAGGCGGTTTTCAGATCGTGCGTTTGGTGCGCCATTGCCTCCAACGCGGCGCGGGCAATATGCGCTTTCTTTGCCGAAAAGCTTAGCCCTGCGATGGTCCCGCGTGCATTAGGCTGCCAATGCGGGGCACCAAGCCCGGATAGCGCCGGAACCAGATAAACTCCGCCATTGTCGGCTACACTTCGTGCGAGAGGTTCTGTCTCCGCGGCACTGCCAATCAATCCCAAATCATCGCGCAACCATTGTACCAGGCTGCCTGCCACAAAGACGGAACCTTCCAGCGCATAATGCCGCTCGCCCGCAATCTGGTACAGGACGGTCGATAGCAGTCGATGCTTCGATTGCCGCAACGTCGTTCCTGTTTGGGTCAGGACGAAAGCGCCAGTGCCGAATGTTGCCTTGGTTTGGCCGATCGTAAAACATCCCTGACCGATCGTGGCGGCCTGCTGATCACCTGCCATCCCTGTAATGGGAATCGAAGAACCGAACATTTCCGGCGTAGTAGTTCCAAGTTGTCCTGCACAATCCGTGATTTCGGGCAATATATCGCGGGGAACACCAAATAAGTCGGTCAGGCCGTCATCCCAGCCGCCGCTGCCAATCGCCATCAATGCGGTCCGTGATGCATTGCTCGCGTCGCTGATATGCGCGCCACCTGTCAGGCGAAAGACAAGATAGCTCTCGATAGTACCGACCCGTAGATGCGTACCAGCCTCGGTCAGTTGGGGCCAGTTGGCGAGCGCCCAACCAATTTTCGAACCTGAAAAATAGGGATCGAGCAACAACCCTGTTTTTGCCTGAACGACCGGTTCTTCGCCGCGCTCGCGCAGGGCCATGCATTGGTCCGCCGTGCGCCGGTCTTGCCAGACGATGGCAGGAGCGAGCGGCTTTCCGGTGCGTGCATCCCAGAACACAATGGTCTCACGCTGGTTTGTAATACCAATGCCTGCGATCTGGTCCGCACCACCCGCCTTTGCGACCATTTCGCGCGCACATTCGAGCGTGAGGTTCCAGATTTCCTCCGCATCATGTTCCACCAGCCCCGGTGCGGGATAATGTTGCGTCAGCGGACGTTGGCAACTGCCGAGAGCCTCGCCACTGGCCGCGAACAGCACTGCGCGGGTTGAAGTAGTCCCTTCATCAATGACCAATATGCTTTTGCTCATGCCTCAAGCGCCGCAATACGGCGTCCTTCCTTGCTCCAGATAAAAACAGCCCTGTTCCCGAAAAGGAACCGGTTGACAGCCAGAGCCATCAAAACACATGTAACCAAAACAATGGCCATAACATCAATATAATGAAGCCAGCCAATGCCGATATGCTGGTAGAATGTCTCCCCAGCATAAAGCGTGTCGGGAACATAAAGAATGAAATTGTGGAACGCATAAAGCGCAACGCCCCAGATTAAGCCCGCGATTGCAGCGCGGGCATCCATATTCCGGAATAGTAGTCCGGCGATGAAAGCCGATAAAATGGGCATCGATGACAAGCCGTTAAGTTGCTGCAACAGGTTGATAATGCTTTTCGCGTTTTCGAAAACCGGAACAAGCAGAATTGAGGTGATTGTCAGAACCACCGAAACCACCGCCGCCAGCCGCCAATGGTTTGCCACTGGACGAATGAATTTGTCATGAAAATCGACGGAATAGAGCGCGACGGAGCTGTTCAATATCGCGCTGGTATGGGCAATTACCGCTGCCATCATCATCGCAGCGAACGCGCCCGACATCCACCCGGGCAGGACATGTGCAACGAGTTTACCATAGGCTGCATCGCCCAAGCTGCCGAACAATTTATAGGCCACGACGCCCGGTATAACGACAATCGCGGGAATGATAAGAATGCGGACCACAGCGGCGGCAAGTACACCCTTTTGCGCTTCTTTTACCGTGGGGGCGGTCATCGCTTTCTGGGTGATATTCTGGTTTGTCGACCAATAGAATATCTGGATGAAAATCATGCCGGTAAACAATGTGTGAAAGGGAATGGGCGACGTAATACTGCCTATCATTGACGTCCGTTCGGCGGGCACCGTCGAAAGGTCAAAATCCACGGCGGCTAGCGCGAGGATAACTACCAGAAACGCTATCGCCAGCACGCCGATGCCGGAATAAGTGTCCATCACCGCAACAGCCCGAAGCCCGCCGGTGATCGTATAGATCGCGGCAATGATGGCCATCGGAGCCGCAAACCATAGCAATGACCAATCGACGCCAAACATGGATTTGAGGAAAAGGCTTCCCGAATAGAGCGCTGCGGGAAGGTAGATCAGAATATTGCCGAGCAGAAACAGCGCCGAAATAACCGTGCGGATACTGCCGCCCTTATAGCGCCGTTCCAGCAGTTCGGTCACTGTGGTGCACTTGTTGCGATAATAGATTGGAACAAAAACATAGGCCAGGATCATCAAGCCTACAAAACCCGAAATTTCCCACCATGCGAGCAACAGCATCTGGTTGCCGTTCATACCGACCAATTGTTCGGTCGACAGATTGGTCAACGTAATTGACCCTGCGACAAAAAGCCAAGTGAGCCCGCCGCCGGCAAGGAAAACCTCTTTCGTCGACCCGGCATCTTCGGTGCGATTGGCGCCTTTGCCGTGCACTTTCCAATATGTCAGGACGGCAATCAACAGGGTTAGTGCTACAAATATCGCGATCTGGCCCGCACTGTTGGTGGTTTCAAACATTTCCGCTCCCGTCTGGCAATTCTACACAAGTTCGGACTTGCGCTTTTTTGTGATTTGCGAAACTAGACAAGCAGCCTGAAAAGACAATCAAACAATTCAAAAATTGGTGCAAACTCAATTCGCATCGCAGGAGAGTCGCTTGCAATATCTTCGCCTTGATTCCGCCGACACCATGGTCGTGTTTTCCTGCGAACAGGACGCGCCGCCCTCTCTGCTGTATTGGGGCAAGGCATTGGCGAAAAATGTCTCCGTTGACGAACTTGCAAAGCTTTCCCTTCGGCAGGGGATGCATGGGGTCGCCGATGTTTCCATGCCTTTGTCCCTGGCGATGGAGGCGGGGCTTGGGCACCCGATGGTGCAAGGATTGTCCGCGCACCGCGAAGGTAAGGACTGGGGTAGTCTTTTCCGTGGAGCAAAAGTGGAGACGCTGCCACATGGCGCTAAAATAATTTGCCGCGACGAGCAGACCCGATTGGGGCTGGAATACCGCGTTGAGCTCGACCCCGAAAGTGGTGTGCTGCGCATCGCGTCGACCCTGACCAACTATGGTGCTACCCCGCTTGACCTGAACGAGATGGCCACGGCATGCCTCGAACTGCCGCAAAACATGACCGATATCATCGGCTTTAGTGGACGATGGACGCAGGAATTTGGCCGTGAACGGATTGCCCGGACGTCGGGTAGCTATGTGCGCGAAAATCGCAGCGGACGGACCTCGCATTTCAGCTATCCCGCTCTTTTGCTTGCCACAGCGGATACCAACGAAAATGCCGGAGAAGTCTATGGCTTGCACTTGGCATGGAGCGGTAATCACCGGCTGCGTGTCGACACGCTGACCGACGGGCGTGTAATTGCGAACTTGGGCGCGCTGCTTTTTCCCGGCGAAATCCGCTTGGCGCCCGGCGAAAGCTATGCAAGCCCCGAAATCGTCGGCGCCTACAGCGCACAAGGTTTCAGCGCGCTTAGCCGAAAATTTCATCAGCACGTCCGCACAAAACTGTTGCGCGCCGAAATGCGGGCCAAACCAAGGCCGGTCCATTATAACACATGGGAAGCCGTATATTTCGACCATGACACCGACAGGCTGAAAGAGCTTGCAACCAAGGCGGCTGCGCTGGGCGTCGAGCGCTTTGTTCTGGATGACGGTTGGTTCGGCGCACGGCGCAATGACCTTGCCGGATTGGGTGATTGGGTTGTTTCGGACGATGTATATCCGCTGGGCCTCCGGCCGCTTGTCGACCATGTCACCGGTCTGGGCATGGAAATGGGCATCTGGTTCGAACCTGAAATGGTCAATCCGGACAGCGATCTCTATCGGGCGCATCCGGACTGGGTTCTCGGCGCTGAGGCCGTCGATCAGGTCCCCTTCCGCACCCAATATGTGCTCGACATCAGCCGGCCCGAAGTGGCCGACTATCTGTTCGACCGGATTGACGCCGTCTTGCGGGACCATGACATCCGTTACATCAAGTGGGACATGAACCGTGATCTCAGTCACCCCGGTGGCGTGGATGGCGCGGTGCGGGCTGTGGCGCAGGTGCACGCGCTTTACGCATTGTTGGACAGAATTCGCGGAGCTCATCCGCAGGTTGAAATCGAAAGCTGTTCGTCGGGCGGGGCACGGGCGGACATGGGCGTGTTGGCGCATAGCGACCGGGTTTGGACTTCCGACAGCAATGACGCATTGGACCGCCAAAATATCCAGCGCGGCGCGAGCTTCTTTTTGCCGCCCGAGACTATGGGTTGTCATGTCGGGCCAGCCCATTGTCACGTCACAGGGCGCCGCATTTCGATGGCGATGCGTGCGGCGACGGCGCTGACCGGTCATATGGGATTGGAATTGAACCTGCTGACCGAGCGGGAGGCGGATCTTTTCCAGCTCAAAGCCGCCATTACGCTGCATAAGCAGCACCGCAGTCTGTTGCATGATGGCGATATCTATCGTCTCGACACCGCTCCGCACCATCTGGCCATCGGAGTTGTGGCGCGGGACAAATCGGAGGCCCTTTTTTCGTTAAGCTATATGACCGGTGACCAGCATGTTTTGCCGGGAAGGCTGCAATTTGCAGGTCTTGATCCGGCACGCCGCTATCATCTCGCCCTCATCTGGCCCGAAGGGTGGCCGGCGGTGAAGGCACCTTCACTTATCGAGAAACTTGATCTTTCCGGCGCTGGCGCTGTTTTTAACGGGGCAGCCTTGATGCAGGCGGGGATGCAATTGCCCCATGCCCAACCGGAGACATGCCTGCTGTTCCACTTGAAGGCGATTCTTGGTTAAAGAAACGCCTTCACGTTTGCGATGAAACGATCGAACTGGTCGTGGTGCAACCAGTGCCCTGCATTTTCATATTCGATCACGCTGGCCGTCGGGAAATGCGCGATTCGTCCGTCTTTTGCGGGATTGGAGGCCCAGCTTTTTTCGCCATAGAGCAGCAACATAGGGCAAGTGATAGATTGCCAGATGCTCAACAATTCCTCGCGCGGCATATCGAAAATGGCCCAGATGTTGAGGTAATTGTCGAACTTCCAGCTCCATGTGCCGTCTTCATTCCGTCTGATGCCGTGAACGGTCAGATGACGGGCCTGTTCGTCTGTTAAATAGCTGTTCTCCGCCTTCATCCTGTCATAGGCGGCTTCGATGGTCGGGTAGCGTTTGGGGGTTCGACCAGCGGCATTGCGCTTGTCTTCGATCCATTGGCGGAACCGTTTCTGGATGCCGATGGCGTCGCGTTCGGCCTGCATTTGCGGCGATAGGCCGAGTCCTTCGATATTGACCAGCTTGCGGACATTTTCGGGGAAGATACCGGCATAGCGCGTGGCGATATTGCCGCCCATCGAATGGGCTATGATAGTCACAGGTGCCAGACCCAATTGATGGATCAACTGGGCCAGATCATAGACAAAAGCCGACATTTCGTAATTGCCGTCCGGCGACCATGCGCTGTCGCCGTGGCCGCGCAGATCGGGCGCGATGATGTGCCAATCGTGGCGCAATTCCTCAGCAACCCAGTCCCAGCTGCGCGCATGATCGCGCCCGCCATGCACCAGCAAAAGCGGTGGCGCGTCGGCATTGCCCCAATCGACATAATTGAGCCGCAGGCGCTGCGAAATGAAGCTGTTGGTGATCGGGCCGTGAATAGTCATTCGGCGGCCAGTAATTGCTCCGCCCCGCCAAGGTCAACCGAAACAAGGCGACTGATACCTTGTTCGATCATCGTCACGCCAAAAAGCCGGTGCATTCGGCTCATGGTGACAGCGTTGTGGGTGACAATCAGATAGCGTGTATCCGTTTCCTTCGTCATCGCGTCCAGCAAATCGCAAAAGCGTTCGATGTTGGCGTCATCGAGCGGCGCATCCACTTCGTCCAACACGCAAATGGGTGCCGGATTGGTCAGGAATAGCCCAAAAATCAGGGCGACCGCAGTCAACGCTTGCTCGCCGCCGGATAGAAGAGTCAAGGATTGCAGCTTTTTGCCCGGCGGTTGAGCAAATATTTCCAACCCAGCCTCAAGCGGATCATCGCTGTCGATCAACGCCAGATGGGCTTGCCCCCCGTTGAACAAAGTCGAAAACAGCCGGCGGAAATGGCCATCGACCGCCTCGAATGCCGTCAGCAGACGCGCGCGCCCCTCCCGATTGAGGCTACCGATCGAGCCGCGCAACTGGTTGATGGCTTGCGTTAGCTCTTCGCTTTCTTTCAGGCTTGTGCCTTGCTGTTCTTCCAATTCGGCCAGTTCGTCGGCGGCGATCAGGTTGACCGGGCCAATCCGCTCCCGTTCCTGTTGCAGGCGGTCAAGCCGCCCCGATTGCATCGCCGCATCACCCAGGGCACTTTCGTCAAAGTTCAGCTTTTCTGGCAAAACCGGAGGTGGGCATTCAAACCGCTCACCCGAAATGCGCCCCATTTCGATCCGGCGTTGATCCTGATTTTCCGCACGTGCCTCTGCACCGGCACGGGCTTCACGCGCTATCGACAGGGCTTCTGCAGCTTCGGCCAATTCCTGTTCCAGTAATTTGAGCGCGGCTTCACTGGTGTTTTCAGCCGTCTGTAACTGGGCCAGTTTTTCGGCGATGCGAACGCGATCCGCGTCCAGTCGCGCGATCTGCTGTTCCAACTGGGTAGGTCGACCGTCCAGACTCTGCAGCTCATGTGCGATTTCAGCAGCCCGCTTTTTCATTTCGGCAATCCGGCGATCGGCCTCTCCGGCGCGCTCTTGCCAGCCGCGAATCTCAGCCATCGTCACTGCACGCCGTTCACGCATTTGGGACACATGCTGTTCATGCGCCGACACATCGGCCTGACTTTGCATCAGATATTGCCGGTATGCGTCATTTTCTGCGGTTAGTCTTTGGACCAGCTCTGCATTTATGTCACCGGCGGGCAGTTTCGCCCTCACATCCTGTGCGTCCCGCAATTCGGTTTGCGCGGTCGCGATATCGCGATCACTTGCAACGATGCGCTCGTGCAGGGCGGTGCGCGCAAAATGCAGCCGGTTTAGCGCGTCTTCGGTTTGATCGGTTGCCCGCAAGGCCTGTCGAAGTTCGCTATCAAGTTTTTGTTGCGCGGCCAAAAGCGTGCGATGCGTGTCTTGCGCAACTGCGATTTGTCCCGCAACCGCTTCTGCGGCTTGCGAATGGGTCGATAGGGTGGATTGGGCCACCGGGATTTGCTCATCCAGCTCCGCCAGTCGGTTTTGCCGTATTAACAGTTCGGCTGTGGTTGCGCCATCGTCATCCGCCAAAAATCCGTCCCAACGGCGCATCTTTCCGTCGCGGGTCACGATCCGTTCACCGGGCAATAGCGTCTCGCCGTGGTCGGCATCGACGACCCGGATCATCGAAAGCCGGGCGCGTAGCTCATCCGGTGCGGTAACATGGTCGATCAATCGGGTGCCCGATGTTGATGCTAATTCGTCGTTACGACCAAGCCACCTGCGCCCCTGTTCGCCGCCGATGACCGCATTGACATCTTCACCCAAGGCGGCGGCGAGTGCGCGTTCATATCCCGGGGCGGCCATGATGTGGTTGATGGCCTGTGCGCCGATACTTTTGGTCAACGCCCGCGATAGCGCGCTATGTTCCGACAGAAGCGCGGCAAGTTCGGCTTTGGCGCTGGCAAATGCACTTTGCGCGGAATCGCGCTGTGCCATCAGGCTAAGGCGCTGCGCCTCTGCCGCTTCAAGTGCCGCCAAACCGTCGGTGGTTTGCTTTTGACACGCGGCAACTGCCCGATCAGCATCCTGTTTGGCAGCGGCAAGGTCGGCTTCATCGCCAAGTCGTGCCTGCTCCTCTGCGATCCGGCCTGCATCCCGTTCGGTACGCTCAACTCGAGCAGAGGCGGAAGCGAGGGCGGCGTCGGCGACCCGGATTTCGGCATCGGCACGGGCCTGTTCGGCCAACGCCTTGGCAAGGGAAACTTCGCTCTCACGCACCTGGCGTTCGGCGTTTTCGGCAGCCTTCACCAGCGCGGGGCGCTTATCTTCTTGTACCTTTATCGTCTGGCTCAGGGACCCGCTTTCACTTTGCAACCTGGCAAGGGCGTCGGCGGCGTCGTGAGTCAGCCTGTCTTCGCGCGCGCCATCTTCGGCCATTCGGGCCGCTTGTGTGGTCAAATCCTTCTGTCGTTGCAAAATGTGGTCCAGATCGCTTTTCAACTGGACCAGCATATTCGACAGATCGCTTGCCGCATCGCGCGCGGCCAAGGCGACGGATCGCGCTTCGGCGAGTTCGCCCACTGCCTTTTGGTGCGCCGCGCTTAGGTCACGTTGCTGCGCGGTGGCGTTTTCCACTTCTGCCGTTGCCGCGTTGGCTTCGGCGCGGGCGGCATCCGCGGCGGCCTTTGCCTCTTGCCAGCGTACATATATCAATTGGGCCTCGGCCTGCAGGATATCGCGACTGAGTGTGCGATAGCGTTCCGCTTGTTTTGCCTGACGACGAAGTTGCCCCGCCCTTGCATCCATGTCAGCCAATATGGTCGATAGCCGCGCCAGATTGGCCTCGGCCGCGCGCAGCTTTTGCTCGGCATCTTTACGGCGCACGTGCAGACCGGAAATACCCGCTGCCTCTTCCAGCATTTGCCGCCGTTCCTGCGGCTTGGCGGATATGATCGCGCCGATCCGGCCCTGACTGACGAGGGCCGGTGAGTGTGCGCCGGTGGCTGCATCGGCGAAAATCAGCGCCACATCTTTGGCACGCACGTCGCGTCCGTTTGACCGGTAAGCCGACCCGGCCCCGCGTTCGATCCGGCGGGTTACCTCCAGTTCATGATCGTCGTCATTCGCCACATCGTCATAATGCCGCTCCGCCGAAATTGTGACTTCGGCAAAATCGCGCGGCGGACGCGAAGCCGTGCCGGCAAAAATGACATCTTCCATCCCCGCGCCGCGCATCGACTTGGGGCTGCTTTCGCCCATGACCCAGCGAATCGCCTCCAAAAGGTTGGACTTGCCACAACCATTCGGCCCCACAATGCCGGTAAGGCCGGTTTCAATCTTGAGTTCGGCAGGCTCGACAAAGCTTTTGAAGCCGACAAGTTTCAGCCTGTTTATCCGCAAATTCTATCTCGTGGATTACAAACACGCATTCCCGTTCCTTGCAAACCGACTACCGCGCGCCTGCTTCGACCAGCTTGCCTTTAATCTGGACCCAACCATTCACGTCAAGCTTTGCGCCGTTGAGAGTGAAAAAAGGTGTGCCGCTGACGCCATCGTCATTTGTGGCTTTTTCGGTTGCAGCAATCAGTGCATCGATGGCCGCCTTGTCCGCGAGGCATGATTTGGCTTGATCTTCGCTGATCCCGCGGGATTTGACGAATTCGATCAAACCCATTTTTGTGCCAAGTAGCGTGGCGATTTCTGCCGGGGTCATTTTTTGCATCGCTTGCTGGTCGGCTGGCGTTACGGTGCTCAACTTGCTCAACCAGCTTTGCTGTTCGGCATAAAGTTGCTCGACAAGCGGGAAGAAGGCTTCTGGTCCGCTGCATGATGCCAAGAGGAAACCGGGAATATCCTGCACCCCGTGCACCAGAAAGGGCCGATATTCCATCGCAACGACCCCGGTGTTAATCAACCCGTTCAGTTCTTCGGTCGATTGGACCGAAAATTGGGCGCAGCCCGGGCACGTGATTGCGCCATATTCGACCAGCTGTAGCTTGGCTTCTGGATTGCCGATCTTGAAGCCGCCCGCCGCGGTTTTGCTGACTGTGTCGGTCCAGGCCTTTCCGGCAGGTGCCGCCACTTTTGCAATCGGTTCACCTTTCGGCGCGCTTGCCGTATCGCCGCCGCTGCACGCCAAGAGAGCGAGTGTCGCTGTGGCAGCAACCAAGAGTGATTTTATACGCATAGGGTTTCCTTCAATCTTTCGATTCACGATCATTTCAACTTTGTTTTCAACTCGTCGAAGCTATGGACATGGTCTTGCAATACGCCGTTGACCATGAATGACGGCGTGCCTTGCACTCCGGCGGCAGTGCCATCGTCGGTCATGGCGAGGATCGTCTTTAACGCGGCCTTGTCCGCAAGGCACGTCTTGGCTTGTGCAGGCGAAATTCCGCGTTGCTGCATAATCGGCACCAACCCGATTTCCTGATAAACGCCCGTCATGAAACCAACATAATCCGCGCTTTTCAGCTGCGCTTCGGTAGCTGCGGAAATATTTTTGGTCTGGCCCAGCCATATCGATTGGGTCGCAAATAAATGCTTTTGGTTGCCAAAGAACCGGGCCTTTCCGCCGCACCGGGCCAACATGGCCGCGGTCAAATCGATCGGGTTCAACAGCAGATTGCGAATTTCAAGACTGGCTTTGCCAGTTGCGACATATTGCGCCTTCAGCTGGGGTGATTCTTTCAATTCGAAATCGGCACAATGGCTGCACGTGTAGCTCAAATATTCCACGATTTTGTTGGGGGCGGACGGGTTTCCGACAATATGTGCACCCTTGTCACTGACGTTAAACGTCAAAAGCCAGTTATTTTTCGCAGGTGCGGCGAGCGACCCTGCCGAAAAAACCAACCCGGCGGTTATCAGAATCGCGAAATATTTTCCGGTATGGGACATGAGAAAAGCTTTACCTGTAATTAAGTCGCGGAACATCTGGAATCACTCACCGTCTTTGGCAAGGCTTTTCGCAAGACTTTCGAGCACCGCGAACAATTCCGGATCGCCGATCTCCCGTAACGATTCTCCCAATTCGAACGGCACCGGCTTTAAGATTGACGGAGCGGCCAGCTTGGCGGGAGAGGGTCGTGAAACCGGCCCCTGGCGGACCTTGACGCGCGCGACGGCGGCATATCCGAAAAAGCGGTTTACCCGTTCGATAATCTCGGGAAGGACATGCTGGATCATCGTGGCATGCGCGCCTTCAACGGTCAGTTCCAGCGTTCCGTCCGACTTGCGCCCTATGGGAAACCGGATCGCTTCGGGCGCGGACACCGATGCGTAGCGCGTGCCGACAATTTCATCCCAGCGACTGACCACCGAGCTTTGGACAAATCCGAACCGGCGGAATGCGGCGCGCCCTATTTCGGGCATCAATGCCGACACAGCCCTTGCTTCACCGCCCCGGGGACGCTGATAGGGTTTGGGGGTGATCGTCTTTTTCGATCCCCGGTCAGAAGTCTTGCCTTTGTCCATTGTCTCATCCATGCCATTTCTGATGAACGGCGTCCAACATTCTGGCCAGAAAATTGGGGATATCGCGGCGCAGCTGCTTGACCATTATGACCGGCACGCACGGAAATTGCCGTGGCGCAAATTGCCGGGGCAGGGCTTGCCCGACCCATATCATGTGTGGATATCGGAGATTATGTTGCAGCAAACCACGGTGGCTGCCGTCATACCCTTTTTTGAAAAGTTCACCGAAAAATGGCCCGACTTCGCCGCACTGGCCGCCTGCGATGACGCCGATATCATGGCGGCGTGGGCGGGGCTTGGATATTATGCAAGGGCGCGCAATCTGATCCGTTGCGCGCGCAATATCATGTCTGATTTTGGCGGGGTCATGCCGGAAGAAGAAGCGCAATTGCGGACTTTACCGGGCGTTGGCCCTTACACCGCCGCCGCAATAGCCGCGATTGCCTTTGGCAAAAATGCCGTTGTGGTTGATGCCAATATTGAACGCGTCGTTTCGCGGCTGAAGTCGATTTCAACGCCTTTACCGCAGGCAAAGCCCGTTATCTATAATGCGACGTCGGAAATTACCCCAAAGCTGAGGTCGGGCGACTTTGCCCAAGCAATGATGGACCTGGGCGCCGGTATATGTTCGGTCAAGACGCCGTCTTGTCCATCATGCCCGCTAAATGCCCATTGTTCTGCGTCAATTGCCGGAAATCCGCAGGATTATCCCGTGAAGTCGCCCAAAAAAGCCAAGCCTGTGCGAACAGGCACCATATATTGGATCACCAAAGGCGAGTTGGTCTGGCTTGTCCGCCGCCAAGACAAGGGAATGCTGGCGGGAATGCGGGCTTTGCCCGATGACGGCTGGACGGCGCGATGCGACGGTAGTCAATCACCGCCGTTTGCGGCCGACTGGACTGTATGCCAAACACCCGTTTCGCATATCTTCACCCATTTTTCGCTGAATGTCGTTGTTACCGTTACGGCATGGCGGGGCAAGGATGATCCGCCTTTGGTCGGCGAGTGGTGGGATGCAAATTCGCTCGACAAGGCCGGTCTTCCAACACTATTCAGTAAAGCAGCAAAAGTGGCAATCGCTTCAGGAGAGACGTAATGGAACATCAGGCAATCAGCGCAGCGGCACTAAATCGGCGCGGCTTTTTGGGCTGGGGCGGCGCGCTTACAATGGCAGGTGCTGCATCTGCGTTTATGCCTTCCAAAGCATGGGCATTGGCGACCGAGAAATATCCAACGATAAAAGCGCAATTCGACAGCTATGTCGCGTCGGGGAAATTACCCGGCGTTCTGGCGTCGATCGGTAAAGGCGCAATTGCGACTGACGTGGTTTCGGTCGGTACCATTGCCCAAGGCGACCAGACGCCTGTTGATTTCGATACGCTGTGGCGGGTCTATTCGATGACAAAGCCGATTACCGGCATTGCGGCCATGTTGTTGGTGGGTGATGGCAAGATGAAACTTGACCAACCTATTGCCGATTTCTTGCCCGAATTTGCAAAAATGACGGTTCTAACCGATCCGGAAAACAGTCTTTCGGCTGTGCCTGCCAAAAACCAGATTACGGTGCGGCATTTGCTGACCCACACGGCGGGGCTTGGGTATAATATCATTACCAAGGGGCCGTTATTGAAGGCGTATAACGAGCAGGGCATCAATCCCGGTATTGTGAGCCGTTTTCCGCTGCCCGGATTTGAAACCCCGGCACCCACCCCCGATTTGAAGACATTTGCCGAACGTGTGGCTGCGCTGCCATTGATTGCTGAACCGGGAACAAAGTGGAGTTACTCTATTTCCCTCGATGTTCTGGGCAGAGTGATCGAAGCCGCCAGCGGCATGGAATTTGAATCTTTTTTGAAAACCCGTTTGTTTGATCCATTGAAAATGACGAGCAGTTATTTCCAAGTGCCCGCCGCCGAAACAAAGCGCTTTGTCACCAACTATGCGCCGGTCAACGGCGTGTTGATCCCCATCGATCCCGCACCGACCAGTATTTATCTCGACAAGCCTGCTTTTGCATTTGGCGGTGCCGGGCTGGTGTGCTCGGCGCGTGATTATGACCGCTTTTTGCATATGCTGCAAAATGGCGGGGAACTGGATGGCGTTCGGGTGATGGCGTCCGAAACGGCGGCATTGGCAATGTCTGATCTGCTACCTGCTGGTATCAAGACCGAAGGTACATTTGTTGCAGGCGCAGGTAATGGCGCCGGTGGCCGCGTTGGCAAAGGTGCGTTTGAAGGAACATTTGGCTGGGGCGGCGCGGCCGGCACGGTGGCTTTTGTCGACACCCGCCGTCAGGTGCGCGCCGTGTGCATGGCGCAATATGTGCCGAGCAATGTATATCCCTTCCATGAGGATTTTGCCAAATGGGTGCTGAAGGATCTGGGCATAACGGCCTGATCCGATGATGAGCCCAGGCTTTACCGGATCACCTCTCGACCGTGCCGACAGGGTGCGGAATGACGCCGAAGCTTATGACGCGCTTTTGGGGGATTGGCGTGCGCGGATTCTCGGTCTGGACGGTCTTGATCCGGTTGTCGCCGCCGATGGCGGATTGATGTGGCATTCGGTGGCCGAACTGTCCGGTTCCGAAGAGCTCATTCTGCTGGGTCTGTCGGATGGCAAGCCGCATTTTGTCGCTTTGGCTGAGGCAGAAGGCGATGTTTTCCGGTCCCCTGCGATATGGCGCGCGCTTTCGATGCTACCTGCCGAAGATGCGGCGATATACGGCACCGCGCGCAGCTTGATTGAATGGCATAACGGCCACAGATTCTGCGGAAAATGCGGGCATCTGACGACTTTGTTTCGCGCAGGCTGGGGTCGTAAGTGCGGCAATTGCGGCAAGGAGCATTTTCCGCGCACCGATCCTGTCGTGATCATGTTGGCCGAATATGAAGGCAAGGCGCTCGTCGGTCGTCAGTCGCGATTTCCCCCCGGCAACTATTCGGCGCTGGCCGGTTTCCTCGAACCGGGCGAAAGCATCGAAGAAGCAGTGCGCCGCGAAATCCATGAAGAGGCAGGCGTGTTCTGCGGTGCAGTGCGATACGTGACCAGCCAGCCCTGGCCCTTTGGCGGCGCGCAATTGATGATCGCATGCATAGTAGAGGCATTGGGCGACGCCATCACGCTCGACACCGACGAGCTAGAGGATGCAAAATGGATCAGCAAGGAAGACGCCCGCGCCGCACTTGAAAACGCGGATTCCCGGACCTTTAACGCACCGCCGTCCTTTGCCATCGCACATAGTTTGCTGAAACATTGGGCGACCACATGACGCCGTTGCGGATCGACATCATATCCGATGTGGTTTGCCCATGGTGCATTATTGGCTATCAACAGGTGCAAATGGCGCTTGCCATGATCGACCAGCCCGTGGCGGCAGAAACATGGTGGCATCCATTTGAACTGAACCCCAATATGCCGCCCGAGGGCGAGGATACGGCCGAACATATCGCCCGCAAATATGGCAGTACGCCCGAACAAAGCCGCGCCAACCGGCAAAGGCTCTCCGACATTGGGGAAAGCGTTGGCTTCGCCTTCAATTATGGTGAAGGGATGCGGATTTACAACACGTTCAAGGCGCACAAGCTGTTGACCGTGTTCGGGGCCGAGCGGGGTTGGCAAGCCCAGACCGGTTTGAAAATGGCTTTGTTCAAGGCCTATTTTCAGGAACGCCGTGATGTCAGCGATATGGCGGTGCTGGCGGAAATCGCGGAACAACAGGCTATGGAGGCGTCCGTCGCACACGCATGGATGCTCGATGAAAGCCTGACACAAGGTGTTCGGGCGGAACAGCGACAATGGCTGGACGAAAATATCACCGGCGTTCCTGCGATCGTCTTCGATCAGAAATTCATGGTCCCCGGCGCGCAGAGCGCGGAGACATTTGCAGGGGTAATTGGCAAGGTTTTGGCAAAGCGGAACGAAGTAGACCGTCCCCAAAATTGAATTCAATCCACCCCGTCACCCTCCCTCAGGCGGGAGGGGAGCTAGGTCCTGACCCTCGGTGCGCCTGCTCCTCCTAAACCAGCCCCATCTTCATTAGATCGCCCAACATCTTGGAAGGCATCACGTCGCGGGCGTCGGCTTCGCCGTCACCCAAATCGGGCGGGGCGTCATTTTCTTCGAGGTAGCGCCAGCCTTGATGCGCGCGTTTGGGGATGCCGCGGACGGGAATGAGGCGCGGTTCTATCCGAATCCAGTGGCGACCGGCGCCATTTTCCATGAAACCGAGTATCGGGCTTCGGCCAATCATGGTGTGTGCATGAATCCAGTAGAGTGATCCACCGGCCATTTCCGCTATCCGTTTTGGCAAATAGCGCGTCGTAAGCCTTACTTCGCCTGCCTCTGCATAATGGACAAGGCGGTCCCGCAAATCGGCGGCACCTGTTGCGCCAAAGGCAATTTTGGTCATGTTCAAAGGCATCAATGCAATATGTCTATCGCAGCTTTACCCGGCAAGCCCGCTGAACACGGCCAGCCCAAGGAAAATAAGAAAGCCCATGGAATCGGTGATCATCGTCACAAAAATCGAGCTTGAAACTGCCGGATCCTGATCGAGCCGGTCGAGCAGAACGGGAATGGCGACGCCGGACAGCCCGGCCAGCGCAATGTTGCACAATATGGCTGCCGCTATGACGCCGCCCAGCAACCAATTGCTGAAAATCAGGCCGGCGCCAAGGCCAGCGATGATTGCGATCGTTGCGCCGATCAGTAACGCGACGCGAATCTCGCGCCAAATGGATCGCATCGTATTTGATTGGGTCAACTGGTTCGTGGCAAGTGCGCGCACGGTCACCGCCAATGTCTGGGTGCCCGCGTTGCCGCCAATCGAGGCTACAATCGGCATCAAAATCGCGAGCGCCACCATTGTTTCAATGGCCGCGCCAAATTGCGCGATAATGAAACTGGCGACCATCGCCGTGCCCAGATTGGCAATCAACCAGCGGACGCGCGCCTTGTAACTGTCTGCAATCGGTTCGTTAATGTCGCCTTCGCCCGCACCTGATAGCTGAAGGAAATCCTCATCGGCTTCTTCCTGAATGATGTGGACGATATCATCGGCGGTGATAACACCGACCAACCGCCCGCCTTCATCGACGACGGCCGCCGATATCAGGGCGTATTTTTGGAAGCGTAGTGCAACTTCTTCCTGATCCATATCGACGGGAATCAAGGTTTGCTCATGCACCATGATTTCGCTGACGGGAACCTTGCGCTGGCTCCGCATGATCCAGCTTAGCTTGCACGTTCCGACTGGCTTGTGCTGCGGGTCGACGACGAACACTTCCCAGAATTCGGTCGTCAGATCCTGATTGTCACGCAGATAATCGATCAGTTGTCCGACCGTCATATGTTCGGGTACCGCGACCAGCTCGCGTTGCATGATACGACCGGCGGATTCGTCGGGATAGGACAGCGCATCTTCGATGACAGCGCGGTCTTCGGGGTCGAGTTCGGCAAGGACGGCTTGCTGGTCCTCTTCCTCCATATCCTCGATAATGGCGACGGCATCGTCGGTGTCGAGTTGCCCCGCAAGATCGGCGACCTGTGCAGCGGGCAGCGCGTCGATGATATCATCGCGCACCCAGTCGTTGATTTCGGCAAGCACCTCGGCGCTCATCAAATCGCCCATCGCGACGGCGAGCGGTCCGCGCCGTTCGGACGATGTCTGTTCCAAAAGGTCGGCAATATCGGCTTCGTGCAATGGCTCGACGAGGCGTTTTACCTCATCAGTGTCGCCGTCTTGCACCGCTTCAAGCACGCGGGCGACGAAGTCACGGTTTAGGATATTGTCTTCGTCCAGTGTTTCCATGACTTCATCGTCGATGGTGACGGGTTCGGCTTGTTCGCTGGTCATATGCGGCCTCCCCTCGGGACGTTGGATGCAGGTTGGCATCCTCCTAAGCGTCCAAGTTCAAAATGCAATGATTTTGGCTTGGCCATAGCCTTTGCTTGCCCTAGGGCTTGCGGCATTCATTCCAGAAGGAGCACGCTATGTCAGATGAAACCCTTACCCTAAGCCTTGATGACGGCGATGTTGTTATCAAATTGCGTGCCGATCTGGCACCAAATCACGTTGCACGTATCAAGGAACTGGTTGGCGAAGGCTTTTACGACGGCGTGAAATTCCACCGCGTCATCCCCGGCTTCATGGCGCAGGGCGGATGCCCGAATGGCACCGGCATGGGCGGGTCGTCGAAGCCAAATCTGGTGCAGGAATTCAACGCCGAACCGCATGTGCGCGGCGTATGTTCGATGGCGCGGACCAATGATCCAAATACCGCCAACAGCCAGTTCTTCATCTGCTTTGACGATGCGACTTTTCTCGATCGGCAATATACCGTCTGGGGTCAGGTCATCAGCGGTATGGAACATGTCGACGCGCTGCCCAAGGGCGAGCCACCGGCAAATCCCGGCGTAATCCGTAAGGCGACTATTGGCTAAGCTGTTGGGGACAGTCCCTAAAGGGACTGTCCCCGTAGAACTGCGCCGGGGACTGTCCCCAGCGCCTATCCTTACTCAGCGTCACTCTTTGGCGGTTCTGGCGGGCGCATGGCTTCCATGGCGGTCTTCAGCTCGGCGACGGAGATTTTGCCGTCCTTGTCGGAATCGATGAAATCGAAATGCTGGACCATCGGGCCCTGCGCCTCGGTTTTGGCGATGAAGCCGTCTTTGTCGGCGTCCAGAAATCCAAATATCTGCTCCGGGCTCGGCATGCCGCCGGCTGGCGGTGCAGGCGGCTGCTGCGCGAACGCGGCGGTTGTGCACAGCAACGCCGCGCCGATGGTGATTGATTTCAGCATATGATATCCTTCATTTTGGTGAGATGTGTCTTTTGATCACGCGAGGCTGAATGTGCCCTTTACAACCGTGACGCATTTTCCCGATAGCCAGACCTTATCGCCATCCATGCGGCAACCAAGATAACCGCCGCGTGCGGATGCCTGATGCGCGGTGAACGTGTCGCGCCCTAGTTCTTCGGCCCAATAAGGGGTAAGGACGGCGTGCGCGCTGCCGGTGACGCTGTCTTCATCCACGCCTGCGCCGGGTACGAAAACACGGCTGACCACATCGGTGTCGGTTCCCGGCGCTGTGGCGGTGAAGCTGTCATCGCCAAAGGCGGTCAATGCCTTCATATCAGGTTTCAGCGCGAGAATTTCGGCCGCGCTTTCATAACGGAACAGATTGTAGTGATCCGGATTGCGCCGCATCGACAATGGCTTGCCCCCCATAGCTGCCATCATTTCAGGGATAGCGACGGCATCGGTGGAAATAGCGGGAAGCGCCACCGCATAGCCATCGCCTTCACGGCGGACTTCCAATATTCCGGCTTTACGTGTGCGAAAGGTAACGCGGTCTTTATCTGGAAATTGTTCCAGCAAAATATGCCCGCTCGCCAATGTCGCATGGCCGCATAACCGGATTTCGACGGCCGGTGTAAACCAGCGCAATTCAAAATCTGCCGCGCCTGTTGCGTCAGGCACTGTAAACGCGGTTTCGGCAAAGTTATTTTCTTCGCCAATCGCTTGCATCACGGCATCATCAAGCCACGCGTCCAACGGCATGACCGCCGCCTGATTACCCGTAAACGGCCGGTCTGCAAAGGCATCAACATGGAAATAGGGTAATTCAGTCATGGTTGTGATCCTGATGTTCAATTGTTTCGGACGGGACATAGCCCAGTTCATCCTTATGGCCTTCCGGATCAGGGTGGATGAGCACCTCGACCCCGGGGAATTCCTGCATCAAGGCTTCTTCTACCTCATCCATGATGCGATGCGCCTGCAATATGGTCATGTCGGGATCGACCCAGACATGGAACTGACAGAAATCATGCACGCCGCTCGACCGTGTTCGCATATCGTGGATACCGCGCAATTGGGGATGGCGCATCGCGACCTCGATAAACTGCTTCCGTTTTTCCTCCGGCCATTCTCGGTCAAGCAATTGGTCAAGCGCCATCTGGGCGGCACGAAATGCACCCCACAACAACCACAGCGCAATGCCGATCCCGAAAACGGGGTCAGCACCGCGGATACGCAGCACGGTCTCGCACAGGATCGCAACAATGACGGCAATGTTGAGCAGCAGATCGGACTGGTAATGGACATGGTCCGCATGGATGGCGACCGAACCTGTTTTGCGGACAATTTGTCGCTGATAAGCGAGCAGCGCCAATGTTGCGACAATCGCAATAATCGATACCCCGATGCCATATTCGGGGTGCGCTGTCGTTTCGCCCGAACCAAGCCGCAACATCGCACGCCAACCGATCAATATCGCTGATACGATGATCAGAACAACTTGAATCAGGGCCGAAAGCGCTTCAGCCTTGCCGTGCCCGAAGCGGTGACTGTCATCCGCCGGACGGGCCGCGTAGCGCACGCTGAACAACGTCAACAAAGACGCGAGCACATCAAATCCGGTATCGGCCAGAGATCCGAGAAGCGCAACCGAACCGGTTTCAGCGGCGGCAAACAGCTTCAATGCCAAAAGGAATAGCGCCATCGAAACGCTCGCAATCGCTGCCCTTGTGGTCAGCGATCCATGCGTTTCGTGATGATGGTTGTGGGCAAGGCTCACGGATAAAGCATTCCGCAGGACCAACCGTCGGACGTCCGTTCATAAAGCCAGCGTTCGTGCAGACGGAATTCGCGGTCTTGCCAGAATTCGATGCGGGTGGGGGATATCAGCCAGCCTGACCAATGCGGCGGACGCGGGACATCCTGCCCGGAAAATCGCGCCTCAACTTCGGCAAAGCGTCCTTCGAATGTCCCGCGATCTGCCAAAGGACGTGATTGGTCAGACGCCCAAGCGCCCAATTGCGAATTACGCGAACGGGTGGCGAAATAGGCGTCGGCGACGGCGTCTTCGACAGGGCTTGCTGCCCCTTCGATCCGGATTTGGCGGCGCAGCGATTTCCAGTGAAACAGAAGCGCGACATGCGGGTTTTCGATCAGTTGTCCGGCTTTGCGGCTTTCGAAATTGGTGTAGAAAATGAATCCGCCGTGCGAACCCAAATTTGCGCCATGCCCCTTCAGCAAGACCATGCGAACCGACGGCTGTTCATCCGCCCCCGTTGTCGCAAGCGCCATTGCGTTGGAATCATTGATTTCGCTGGCCCGCGCTTCGGCATACCAGTCGTCGAACAGAACAAAGGGATCGGGTCTTTCCATATCGCCGCGATAGGCTAGACTGGCGTCAGTTGAAAGAGGGAAGACATTTTTATGCCTTGGGAAAACATCTTTACCTGGACGAACAGCTGGGCCTTGGTGTGCTGGCTTATTTTGGCATTTGCACCGCATCGGGACCGGGTTCTTCCTTATGTTTTTTATCTGGGATGCGGGGTCTTGGCGCTCACTTATGCATCACTTATCCTGCCGTTGATGGCGGGATGGATTGACGATGGCGGTCCCGTTGGTCGAGCGCCGGCAGATTTTACAAAACTGTCGGGTGTCATGTCCCTGTTCGCGAGCCCCGGCGGCGCGACAATCGGATGGATTCATTATCTGGCGTTTGATCTGTTTGTCGGAATCTGGGTGGCACGCAACGCCGACCGGCATGGCTATCTTCGCATTGTGCAGGTACCGATTTTGTTTTTTGTCTTCATGCTCGGTCCCATCGGGCTGCTTTTATACCTGATTTTGCGAACAACAACTAAGGGAAAACCCGAAAATTCAACGCTACCGAGTTGACTTATGTGCAACAATCCCGATTTAGAGTGGTAGAGTGCTAACACAGGGAAAAGAATGGCCGATCCATATTCGATTTTGGGCGTATCAAAAGGCGCGGACGAGAAGGCGATAAAGACCGCCTATCGCAAGCTTGCCAAGGAACTGCACCCCGACAAAAATACCGACAATCCCAAGGCTGCAGACCGTTTCAGCGAGGTGACCCGTGCCTATGATTTGTTGTCCGACGCCAAAAAGCGCGGGCAATATGATCGTGGCGAAATTGATGAAAACGGGCAGGCGCGCGCGGCTTATGGATATGGCGGCGGCGGCTTTGGCGGGGGTGGCCAAACCCCCAATAGCGCCAATTTCGATTTTGCAGGCAGCGGTATTGACCTTGGAGATATATTTGACGGCATTTTCGGGGGCGGTGGTACAGCCGGTGCCCGTCCAAATCCGGGGCCGCGTCCGCAACAGCCGCCTTTGGCCAAGGGCGCCAATATTGCTTATGAACATCTGGTATCCTTTACCGATGCCGCAACCTTGGCTCCGCAACGCATTACGTTGCGCGACGGCAAAACCGTTGAATTCAAACTGCCCAAGGGCGTCGTGTCAGGGCAGCAGATAAGAATTCCGGGCAAAGGCCAGCCCGGCCCAGCGGGGCATGGCGATGCGATGGTGACCTTGAAGATCGGCAAACATCCATATCTTTCGCGTGATGGGGATAATATCCGTATCGACCTGCCGATTTCTCTGAAAGAAGCAGTGGCAGGCGGCAAAGTGAAAGTGCCAACGGTCGATGGCCCCATATTGCTCACCGTTCCGCCGCGGACGAATTCAGGGGCTACTTTGCGGATCAAGGGCCGTGGCTTCACGGACAAACTGGGGGAGCGCGGCGATCAATTGGTCAGCCTGATGATTCATCTGCCCCAAGATCCCACAGAATTGGCCAAATTGAATGAATGCCTTTCCGACCAGCCCGTGCGGGTAAACATGAGTGTCTGAACAATCCCCCCTCTCTCCGGAGGCTCGGGCCAAAATTGCGACGCCGCATGACGAGAGTGAAGCGAGATGGTTTTCCCATCTCAATACGCCGCAACAGATATGGGAAGTGCTGAAACGCGTCTTTGTTGGTGTGTATAGCGAAGGATTTGTCCATGCTGGCAACTTCGCGTATCTCTCTCTGGTCGTGCTGTTTTCTTTTTGCATTGTTGCGGCAGCAATCGCAGGAGCTTTCGGGCAGACACAATCGGGTCATGCGTTAATCAATGCATTTTTTCTGACGGTACCGCCGGGCGTTGCCGAAGCCCTGCGCAGTCCTGTTGAAAGCGCGATGGCGGCTCGATCGGGCCCGCTTTTATGGTTCGGTGGAGCTGTAAGCCTTTGGACCACCGCCAGCCTGATAGAAACCATCCGTGACGTGATGCACCGGTCTTATGGCACCCAACCGCATCTTCATTTCTGGAAATACCGGTTAAGTTCGTTGGGCACGGTGGTCGTCTCAGTCTTTCTGGCAATGGCGGCGTTCAGCGCGCAGGTGCTTGTTACCGCCATCGAAGATCTTGTGTATCGCTTTGTCCCTTCGGCGCAAAATGTCGCTGGCTATTTTGCGTTGGGCCGCTTTGTGCCCTTTCTCATATTATTTGCCGCCATCTATCTTATTTTCCGCGGTCTGACGCCGCTGAAATATCGCGGACGGGTTTATCCCAAATGGCCGGGTGCGGCGCTGGTCAGCCTGTGGTGGCTTGGCTGTACCGCGGTGCTGCCATGGTTTTTGTCCACCATTACCAATTATGATGTAACCTATGGCAGCCTTGCCGGCGTCATGGTTGCACTCATTTTCTTCTATCTGATTGGTTTGGGCATGGTTACCGGCGCGCAATTGAACGCGGCACTGGCCAACGCGCATGAAAATGGATTAAGAGGCGGCCAAACTGACCCTGTTAAAATAAGAGGATGATATGACCGGATTGATGGCTGGCAAACGCGGGCTGATAATGGGCCTTGCGAACGACAAATCGCTGGCTTGGGGGATCGCCCAACGATTGAAGGCAGAAGGGGCCGAATTGGCGTTCAGCTATCAGGGTGAAGTGATGGAAAAGCGGGTTCGCCCGCTGGCGGAGCAATTGGGATGCGATTTCCTGATCGATTGCGACGTTTCCGATATGGTAAATCTTGACCGCGCTTTCGCAACGCTCGCCGATACATGGCCGACCATCGATTTCGTCGTGCACGCCATCGGATTTACCAACAAGGAAGCGCTGCGCGGCAAATATTTCGATGTCCGTCTCGACGATTTTCTCATGACCATGAACATCAGCGTCTACAGCTTCACCGCGGTTGCCAAGCGCGCCGCTGCCTTGATGAAGCCCTTTGATCCGGAAACCGGCGAGGGCGGCGGTTCCATGCTGACGCTCAGCTATTATGGCGCGGAAAAGGTCGTCCCGCATTATAACGTCATGGGTGTTGCAAAGGCGGCTTTGGAAACATCGGTCAAATATCTGGCCAATGATGTGGGACCCGACGGCATTCGCGTGAATGCGATTTCGGCCGGTCCCATCAAGACATTGGCGGCCTCGGGTATCGGTGACTTCCGCTATATCCTGAAATGGAACGAGTATAACTCGCCCCTGCGCCGTAATGTGACCATCGACGATGTGGGTGCATCCGCGCTCTATTTCCTGTCCGACCTGTCCAAGGGCGTGACAGGCGAGACGCATCATGTGGATGCAGGCTATCACACCGTCGGCATGAAGCAGGAGGATGCTCCTGATATCGCCCT
>NZ_JBJXFW010000025.1:0-18957 GCF_046154385.1 Sphingorhabdus sp.
AATATATTGACAACGTAACGCTGTTTGGGTACAAATAGGCATCGTCGAAAATTGCGATTCGCAAACGGGCGGAAATCACACAAGGATTGCACATGAATATCTTCGGTTGGAAATCAACCGGGCGCGGATTGCTGCGTCCGGCCAAAGCGCGTGTCCGGCAGGATCGTCTGTCGGGTGTGCGTGCCTATGGGCAAACGGGGCTGGGCGATTGGCCGCGTAATTACGAGGCGCAAATACGCGAGCTCTATCTTGGCAATGTCATTGCCCAGCGCGCCGTCGGCATGGTGGTCCAAGGGTTGGCCGCGGCCCCGCTTTCGGCCAATGATCCCGCGGCGCGCGCGCTGGTCACGACCTCCTCCGGTGGGCAGGATTTGCTGGAAACCATGACGTCGCATCTGATGTTGCACGGCAACGCCTTTGTCGAGATTCTGTCCGGCACGGATGGCCGCCCGGCGGAGCTTTACGCCTTGCGGCCCGAACGGGTCACGATAGAGGCGGATAGGCACGGACAACAACGTGCACCAACCGGTTTGCAAACAAGGGGAAGGCCAGGCAGATCCGTGGACATGGCAAAAACTGGCCGCCGATGTTGTCAACAGCACGGTCACTTTGGCACCTGTGCCGGGCATGATGTTCGAGGCTGAACCAGATACCACCTATTTGGTCGAAATTATGGGAGCATATCAATCGGTTATCAATACCACGGGATTGGCGCTTGTGCTCGATATCCCTTCAGGTTCTGTGATCGGCCAGGCCGTCGCTGTCGTTACCGGCACCACGCCGGGCATGATCGAGCAATTTGCCGATGGTGTATCAAGTGGAGCGACCCCTGCGACCCGCGCGCCGAACAGCAATACGGCCCTGTCCGCGCGCTATCTGGTGAATGTTGGGTCTGCCGGTGGTCCGGTGCAGCTCATGTTTCGCAGCGAAATTGCCGGATCGGCCATTACTATCAAAGCGCATTTGACCGTCATGGGAATGCGCAAAATTTGAATCTCTCCGCCAGATAGCTTCACCAAAAGACACCCAAAAGGAATTTGAAATGCTGAGCCTCGATCCGCTCGGCCTCGACAGCGCAATGCTGGACGAGGCACGAGCCTATGTGCGCGCCGATCCGTCAGAGGATGATCCCTCGCTATCGGCGGCGGTGTTGGCGGCCATTGGCCATGCCGAACAATTTACCCGTATGGTCTTGATCCGCCGGACGGCGCGCGAAGTCATAAGCGCGTGTTCCGGCTGGCACATCATTGCGGCAGCACCGGTGCAGTCCATGATATCTGTCGCCGGTATTCCGGCAGAAGGCCCCGTATTTACGCTCGCGACCGACGCGTGGGAGGCGAAAATCGGTTCGCGCGGCGATGCTTATGTCAGGATTAAAAGGCCGGGCATTGCGGGGCGTGCGGAGATCACCCTTACGGTCGGTCTGGCCGAAAACTGGTCATCACTACCGGAAGTTCTCCGGCTCGGTGTGTTGCGTCTGGCCGCGCATTTCTATGCCCATCGCGACGATCCAAACGCAGATGGCCCGCCAGCGGCCGCACGCGCTTTACTGCTGCCATGGCGGCGGATGCGCGTGAACTAGGCCGGAGGAATTCCCATGACAGAATTTGCAGGCAACTTGCGTGAAAGGGTGGTTCTTGAAACACGCCTCGACGCGCGTGATCCAAGGGTAAGCTCAATCGGAAGATACAGCTATGTCGGGTCGGTATGGGCCGCTTTGGTGCCGCTCGCTCCTGCCGAATTAACCCGCGCGGATGCTCTGTCTGCTCTTCCGCGCTGGCAGGTGATCCTGCGAAAGCGCGAAGGGGTGGGGTTGAACACACGGATTACGTGGCGTGGCAAATATCTCGCCATCCGCGCCGTGATTATCGATCCGCGCCAGCCTGCTCAAATGCTGCTGACCTGTGAAGAGATTCAATAATGCCAGATCCCGAAATCCGGACCAGAATATGTTTGAAAAACTGACCAAAGCGATTGAACGGCGCGCCGCACGTGAAGTGCAACGAACGAAGGAACGCCTGGTCGAGACACCGGTGCCCCCGGGTGTAACCGCACAGGTGGGCGACGAAGGCATAATCCTTTCGGGCCGAAACCTTCGACGCCGGATGCTGACAGACCCGCATTTAAGGAATTTTGGACGATGACGAATGCTTTGAACATTCTGCAAGCCGCCGCGATTGACACAATCGAAGAGCATCCCGAATTGTCACACCACATATTGGGCATCTTCGATGGAGCACCGCCACGTGCGGTGTTTCCTTATGTGTCTTTGGGCGATGCGATCATGAGTGACTGGGGAACCAAAACGGAAATCGGCCGGGAAATCCGGTTTCCCCTAACCATATGGGAAAGCAGTGATGATCCGTCACGAATCTCTGAATTAGTCGGGCATCTGGAAGATGCTGTGGCTGCGATACCGCGCGATTTAAACGGCTGGCATATCGCGAGCTTAGTTTTCCTGCGCTCTATTATCGTGCGTGACCCGGTTGGTCCGTGGGCAGGCCTTGTCGAATATCGCTTCCGTTTGCTTGCGACTTAGCCGTCAGGCCAATGGATAGTCTTTTTTCTTGCCGCCGTCGGGTTTGCACGCCGGCATCAAAATGGCCGGACCTTTAGGGTCGGCCTCTGTACGCGGTATCGTGATATTTTCCCGACGTTCAACGTCAGGTTTGACCGCCTTTGAAACAAGTATGACGCCGACAGGGCAAGACGGCGCATCCGCTTTTTGCTGCGGTAATGTTGCGACCGTCGCTGCGGCCAAAATCATCATCAACAAGGCGATCTCCTCTCCCAACGAGTCGTCTAATTCAGGAGAACATAACTATGCCAGCCGAGAAAGGAAGCGCTTTCCTGCTCAAGATAGGGGATGGGGCGCCGAACCCTGTTTTCACAACTGTCGCCGGTTTGCGGACAACCCAATTGTCGATAAATGGCGATCCAATCGTCATCACCAACAAGGGGTCAGGCGCTTGGCGAGAGCTGTTGTCAGGCGCCGGTGTACGGTCCGTTTCGGTGTCCGGGGCTGGCGTGTTTACGGGATCATCTGTAGAAAATAGGATAAAAAACAATGCGTTGTCTGGAATCCTGGATGACTATCAGCTGAGTTTTGAAAGTGGCGAGCGATTGCAGGGGCGCTTTCTTGTGACCCGGCTAGACTATGCGGGCGATTTCAATGGAGAACGATCCTATACACTCGCGCTGGAAAGTTCCGGCCCCGTGGTGTCGTTATGACCGGCGCAGTGAATAGCGCCCGGGGTGAGGCGATACTTCAAACCGAAAATGCTGCGTTTATGCTGCGGCCGAGTTTTGCAGCATTGGTTGCTGCTGAAGCAGAACTGGGTTCGCTTTTTGCGCTGGTCGAAAACGCCGCGGAAGGCCGGATGAAGCTAGCCGACATGATCGCGCTATTTTGGCATTGTCTTTATGAACCTCCGGCCGGAGTGACGCGCGAAGATTTTGCGGAGGCCGTCGTTGCCGCGGGGCTTTCGTCCGCGACACCGGCGCTTAAGACCATATTGGCGCAGATTTTGGGTGCACGATGAGATTCATCGACAATGCACTGCGTCTGGGCGGGCACAGTGCGTGGGTGTTAGGGTGGCGACCAAGTGAATTCTGGAACGCAACGCCATTCGAATTGGCCAGCATCCTGAGTTCCGGCGCACCGGCGCACGAAACCCCGCCCGATGCGGCGGCATTACACACATTGATGGAGCTATTCCCCGATGGATGAAGAAATTGAACGGTTGGTCGTTGCGGTGCGTGCCGATACGCGTGCATTTGCCGCAGACGTCACGACAATGCGCGCCGAGCTTGACGGACCTTTTGCCGCAGGCTTGGAACGTGCGGGCACTGCGCTTGAGCGTGGGCTCGTTGGTGCCATCCAACGGGGCAAGTTCGGATTTGAAGATCTGCGCCGTGTCGCGTTGTCCGTGCTTTCCGAAATTGCCGCGGCGGCGCTTCGCTCGGGGCTCGATAGTATTGGCGGCGGCGATGCGGGTGGTCAGGGCGGCTTGCTCACGTCGCTTGGCTCGTTCCTTGGTGGTGCTCTTGGCGTCCCCGGACGTGCCACAGGTGGGCCAGTTTCGCCCGGCCAGGCCTATCGGGTCGGTGAACGCGGTCCCGAGTTATTCGTTCCGACAAGCAGCGGGCGGATCGAAACAGGCGGAATGACTGCCGCTCCAACGCATGTGCGTCTTTCTATCCACATTTCAGACAATGGACGGGCCAGTGCTCCAGATGCGCTGCAAAGATCAAGCCGCCATGTCGCCCGCGCCGTCCGTCAGGCTTTGGCGAGGGATTAGATCATGCCGTTTTGGTTATGCAATTCACGTCGCCGTCAACATGCGAGCCCCATGATGCGTTTCGATCCGCGCTTCTGGACGGTAAACTTCCCCCGTCCGATGATGGCATCGGTGGTGTCCACTGGACCCGATTCCCTGCGGGCCGAAGCTGTCTTTTACAAAACTGACGATCTGGCCGGTTTGATTTGGGAAAGCGAGGACCGCTGGGACCACCCGTTGCTCGGTTATGAAACCAACCGTGATTACCGGCGCTTGACGCTTCGATTTCGCTGGCGGTCGCAAGGATTGATGCCGCTGGATGCCATCAACGGACCGACATTGACAGTCTCGGGACGTGACGCCGCCGGACAATCGAAAAGCTGGTTCGTGCGGTTATGGAATTATGCGAGCGGCACACCTGAAGATGCCGAAATCACTCTGAAATTCAGCGAACTTGATGGTGGCTTTCTCCTGCCTGGAGAGGCGGACCCAGTCTATGCTGGCGATATCGACCAGATGTTTCTGTCGCTGGTCCCGCCAGTCTATACAGGTTCCGCCGGTGCTTTGGCGTCGCCCGCCGAAGCTTGGGTCGAACTGAGTGGTATAAGTTGTGACGGGGCGGGTGTCATGCTCGATACCGGCGACGTCCATTTGCCGGAACACCGTTTGAAAATGGCGACAGGATATGACGACGGGTATAACCAGACACCCGAACGTCTGTTGCGCCAGATCCATGCTTTGGGATACCGCGATACAATCAACCATTATGTTGGGATGAGTCACTATTTTCGGCTCGAGCTGCTGGACGGCGCGCATTATGTCAGCCTTGCGGGAGGTACGCTGAATTCTCCGTGTCGGGCCTGGCACCGCGATTTTGCCGCGCGCGCCAAGGCAGCGGGCTTTAATCTTATCTTTTCGCTCAGTTACGAGCTTTTCGATTCCCATTGTTGGCATGATTGGAAGCAGCGGGCGGAAAATGGCGATCCGGCGCTGACCGGTTGGGTCCCGCCATCTACTTTATTGTCGCCCGCAAATGCTGCTGCAATGGGCTATTTACAGGCTGTCGCCCGCGCTTTTGTTTCGATCCAGAAAGATGCCGGGCTGCCCGTCAAATTCCAGATTGGCGAACCGTGGTGGTGGATCATGCCGGATGGCCGGATCTGCCTATATGATGATGCCGCCAAAGCTGCATTTGGCGACCAACTGGTTTCGATTGCCGGAATCAGAGGATCCAAAACAGCCGCACAAATTGCAATGCTTGATCGTGCGGGAGAAATGCTTGCGGCGTCAACGGCAGCCCTTTCGGCGGCGGCAAAGGAGGAAGCGGGAGAAGGTGGCGCAGAAACATTCTTGCTCGTCTATTTGCCGACGGTACTCGACCCGCTTTCACCCGAAGCTATGCGCGCCAATGTGCCCCTCGCATGGGCCGCGCCAGCTTTTGATGTGCTTCAGCTTGAAGATTATGACTGGGTAATCAATGCCGATCACGGATCGACCAAAAGGGCCGTGCCGTTGATGAAGGAGCGCTTGGGATATCCAATTGAAAATCAGAATTATTTTTCGGGTTTCGTTCTTTATCCCGACAATAAGGCGCAGTGGGACGCAATCGTCTCTGCAGCCGAACGGGCTGACGCGCGGGGTACGGCGCAAACCTATATCTGGGCGTTGCCGCAAGTCGCGCGTGATGGTTTCACCTATTTTAAAATAGCGCAGGAGGAAGGACCAATGCAGTCTTTCGACGATATTTTATTCCCGCTCGAAATCGGCCGGGATGCGATGGCGGCGGCTGAATTTTCCACGAACATTGTAACGACATTGTCCGGGCATGAGCACCGCAATAGCAGTTGGTCCGATGCACGGCTCAGCTTTGATGCAGGGCCCGGCGTCCGGTCGGAGACGGAGCTTGCAACTCTGATCGATTTCTTTCGTGCCCGCCGCGGCGCTGCTGTGGGATTTCGTTTTACCGACCCGTTCGATTTCAGCTCAAATGAAATGGTGGAAGAACCAACGTCCGGGGATCAGATTTTGGGGACCGGAGATGGAATACGCACCGCATTTGCATTGGTGAAAAATTATGGAGGCGCGTCGCAACGGCGGCACATTACCCGGCCTCGTGTTGGCAGCATCCGGGTTGCGGTTGATGGAGTGCCCACACAGGATTGGGCTCTGGCCGAAATGGGAATTATTGAATTTGCGTCACCGCCGACCGAGGGGGGCATCGTGTCGGCAGGTTTCCTTTTCGATGTACCCGTGCGGTTTGCCGAGGACCGGATCGAAGTCAGTCGGGTCACCATCGGCGCAGGTGAAATTCCGCATATCCCGCTTGTCGAAATAAAGGAATATCCCTGATGGACATGGAAGTTCTGGCGCAAGTCACGACGCTCGCCTTTGGATGGCGGCTGGAACGCAGCGATGGTGTCACGCTGGGTTTCACCTCGCATGACAATGATGTGCTGCATGATAGTCTGTTGTTGCGTGCGAGCCCTGGTTTAAAACCGACGACAATCGTCGAAAGCCTTGGCCTCGAAAATGACGGTCTAGATGTAAATGGCGCGATTGCTTCCGAATCGATACGCCAAGATGATTTGTCCGCCGGGCGGTGGGATGCGGCATATTTGGAAATCTTTCTATTCGACTGGCAGGACCCGGAGGCAGAAGTCCGTTTGCTGGCTTGTGGTGAATTGGGTTCGGTGTCTTTTTCCGGCGAAGCATTCGAGGCCGAATTTCTCGGTTTGAAAACGGCCTTTGATCGGTCGATTGTACCTCAAACTTCGCCGACGTGCCGAGCTTCGTTTTGCGATGCCGCATGTGGCCTTAATCCGTTGAAGTTCAGGCACATCGCGTATCTAAACCGGGTTGAAGATCAGCGGATATTCTTGGATGGTGAACTGCCCTTCGTGGCGCATAGCTTTGCCTATGGCCGATTGCGAATATTAAGCGGCCGGCATTGTGGGCGCGCGTTTGACATTATCGGGAATGATACCGAAAGTTTCGTAATATCGCCTTTTCCAAGGGGCGGAATTGAATCCGGTGCGCGGATAGAAATTGTCGAAGGCTGCGACAAGCAGATCGCAACCTGTGCTATGCGATTTGGCAATGCAGTCAATTTCCGCGGTGAACCCTATTTGCCGGGAAATGACCTTCTGACCCGTTACCCCGGTGCAAATTGACCCGCCCGCTGCGATTGCCGGCCGGGCGATGGAAATTGTCGGTGCGCCTTTCAAGCTGGGTGGAAGATATCCGCATTCAGGGCTTGATTGCGTCGGAGTTGTTGGCTTTGTTTTGGCCGATCATCTGGGTTCGGACCCGCTGCCCCATGATTATGCCCTTCGTGGTGAATATCTCGACCGGATTTCAGCTTTTTTTGATCGCTATACTTTCCAGCGTTTAGAAAATGCCGGTCCAAGGTCAGGCGACATTTTACTGTGTCAACCAAGCGTAAGGCAATTTCATTTGGCGGTTGTGGCCGATCATGGCGCGGTTCACGCCCACGCCGGCTTGCGACGTGTGGTGCTTTCCCCGTTACCTTTGCCTTGGGCGCTGACCGGCCATTGGCGCTTTGCAGGAGACTGAAATGGCAACCCTTGTTTTAACCGCAGTAGGTGCCGCAATAGGTGGGCCTCTTGGCGGGGCTATTGGCGCAGCCATCGGGAAGCAAGTCGACAATGCATTGTTCGCTCCCAAGCCGCGTGAAGGCGCGCGCCTGAAGGAATTGGATATTCAGGTTTCCAGCTATGGAAGCCAGATCCCGGCGTGTTTTGGAAAAATGCGGGTGGCTGGCACGGTGTTCTGGGCCACGGATCTCGTTGAACGCCGTGCTAAATCCGGTGGCGGAAAAGGGCGACCTTCGACGGTAAACTTTTCCTATTCCGTCAGTATCGCAGTAGCTTTGTCCAGCCGCCCCATTTTGCGGGTGGGCCGCATCTGGGCGGACGGGAATCTGATACGCGGCAGCGCGGGGGATCTGAAAGTAGATACCCAGTTGCGTGTATACACAGGTCATGGCGACCAAAAACTCGACCCCCTTATGGCGTCCGCCGAGGAGATGCAGCACTGCCCGGCATATAGCGGGATTGCCTATGCCATGTTCGAAGACTTGCAACTGGCTGACTTTGGGAACCGTATTCCTTCGCTCACGTTCGAACTTTTTGAACGGGACACAGCGGTTCCAGTTGCCGAAATATTCTATGAAGCAACCGGCGGTTTGGTGGCAGGCGAAAGCCAGCAATCGGTTGATGGCTTTGCGATGTCAGGTCCGACGGCTCGAGAACCGCTGGCATTATTGAATGAGAGTTTTGCGATGGAGTGCCGGACTAGAGGCAGAGATCTTCTGGTCGGTGAAGTTCCACAGCTTCACCGTTATCCACATTTGGTTGATCCTGCTGTATCTGAAAATTCCACTCGCTTTGATTCTCTGCGTGAAACGATTGAGCCAGCCAGTCGCGTGCCACATGTTATGACCTTGCGCTATTACGACAGTGAACGGGACTTTCAAACCAGTCTGCAACGTAGCTTTAGAGGGGCGTCTTCAGCGATCGAATATAGTATCGAATTACCAGCCGTTCTTGATACTGCCACCGCAAAACGAATAATAGAAGGGCGATTGCTGGATATACAAAATCAACGCCGCAATTGGCGTGGTGACGTTGCTTTGAGCAAAGAGAGGTATTATCCGGGCGATTATTTCGTTGATGCCAATGGCGGCACATGGCAAATAGTCCAAATTGAACATCGTTTTGGTTCGGCCGAGATTATGGCGCGAGCGGTGCGTTCATCCGCCAATTTGCCGGAATTTGTTGTAACGCCTGGACGCACAGTTTCGTCACCGGATCTGCCCATCGGCAAAACCAGAATAGTTGCACTTGAACTGCCTGTCATAGGTCTGACCGATCCCGCAAAGCCGATCGTTGCCGTGTTTGCGGCGGGGACAGGCGCGGGGTGGCGCAGGGCCGCGCTTTCACTCGGCGCCAACAGCGCTCAGATTGATTTGGGGGCGACCGCACATTCCGCAATCATAGGGTCTTCACTCGAACCGCTCACCTCGCATGAACCGCATCTTGTCGACGAACGGCGCGGGTTGAGGGTCCAGGTTTTGAATTCAGGTATGGACATTGCCAATCGTACCGGATCGCCTTTGGACATTGACGCACCCCTATTCTGGCTTTCGGGAGAGTTCATCCGATACGGGAATTGCGAAGATCTGGGCAGTGGTGTGTATCGATTTTCAAGACTATTGCGCGGCTGTTTCGGATCGGACGATAATGTCGTGCTCCATCCCGTTTCGGCACCTTTTGTTCTGATAGAATCCGAAAGCGCACGGATTTTAGACGAGCGCCTATTTGGCGTCGGCGATACGATCCAAGTTGAAGCATTGGGCCTTGGCGACGAGGAGCCGGCAAAGAGCTCGATGCAAGTACACGCGCTAGCGACAACACCCTTTGCGCCTGTGCACGGCGGCATGCGGCGAACTGCCGACGGCGGATTGACGGTGCGTTGGATAAGGCGTGCGCGCATCGACAACGGCTGGAAAGACGGGATTGATCAGATGATGCCGGAAGAACGCGAGCGCTACCGCGTTTCACTTTTTGCGGACGACAATCTGGTCAGCGAAAATTTTGCAGAACAACCAGAATTGACGTTGAGCGGAAGTCAATGGTCGGAAATGGGCTTGGATGACTCCGTCAGCATCAGGGCAGAAATCCGGCAATTGGGGCGCTATGCCGTATCTGCTCCGCTCACAATCCATCTGCCGGCCGGCTCCCGTTCGACGTTTTAGCAAATCTTGAAACTTATTGAAACATTTTGAAAAGGAGCATTCCAATGGCGACACTACAAACTGCGCGCTTCGATTTGCCACTTTTGGCAGTAAGCCAGGCTCAAAAAGAAGTGACCCACAACGAAGCTTTGGTGCGGATTGATGCGTTGCTTCATGCTGTTGTTGAATCTGTACTTTCAACCCCACCCGTTTTGGAAGAGGCAGATATCGGCAAATGCTGGTTGATAGGTGCTCAAGCAACCGGCGAATGGGTTGGACGATCGAACCAGCTCGCCATCTGGATTGGCAGCGATTGGCGCTATAGCAAAGCAATCGAAGGTATGAAGCTGCGGCTCAGAGATGAAAAGAGCGATGCCGTTTTTGACGGGAGTAACTGGGTTGTCGCCCCCGCCATCGTGGACCCTATCGGGGGAGTGGTCATTGATGTGGAGGTTCGGCAAGCCCTATCGTCATTATTGGAACATTTGCGATCTACCGGACATGTTACCCGTTGAACTATTGTGTAAAATTTAACGCGCTAAATCGGGCTTTTTTGGCGATGTAGCGACATTTGGGCAACAGTATCGCAACATAGTTGCTTGCATCAGTGCAACAGATTCGATAGAGCCAAACTCTCGAATTTCCGTTCCTAAGATAGAAAAGGGGATAGTTGATGCGTAAGTTAGCCATAGGTCTGGCACTCGCTTCTACAGCTCTGGCATCACCGGCTTTGGCCCGCGACGACCAGTGGTATGTCGGAGTTGATGGCGGTGCCATGATTGTTGAAGATATGACGTTGGACATCAATACTGTTAGTGATGCCGCGACAATCGATACTGACACCGGATATGATTTTGGTGGTATTGTCGGATATGACTTCGGCGGTTTCCGTCTGGAATCAGAAGTGTCTTATCGGGAAGCCGACATTAAGGGCTTTTCCAGCACAACCCCTCAAATTACCGCAGGCGCAAGCACTGCTCTTTCTCCCGGCGGTAACTACACAGTTGCAGGCGATGCAAATGCTCTGAGCTTCATGGTCAACGGTTTGCTTGACTTTGGTGACGATGATGGCCTCCAAGGCTTCGTTGGCGGCGGCGTTGGCGTTGCCCGGGTTGATTTGCAGACTGTTTTTGGTGGACCATCGTTCCTTGATGACTCGGACACCGGTTTCGCATGGCAGGCTCTTGCCGGTATTCGTGCTCCGTTGTCCAATAACTGGGATGTCGGCCTGAAGTATCGCTTCTTCAATGCGAACAAGGTGAACTTGGTCGACCGTCTGGGCCGTGACGTGGAAACACGTTTCCGTTCGCACAGCATCATGGGCAGCTTGATCTATAATTTTGGCGGCGCACCTGAGCCAGTTGTGGCACCACCGCCACCACCAGCACCTGTGTATGTCGCACCCCCGCCACCCCCACCACCGCCACCACCGCCACCGCCACGTGCGGTTTGCAACACGGGTCCATATATCGTGTTCTTCGATTGGGATAAGTCGAACCTGCGTCCTGACGCGGCTTCGGTTCTGGACAACGCTGTTGCCCAGTACGCCGATTGCGGAAATGCGAAGGTCATGTTGGCTGGACATGCTGATAAATCAGGTACCGCAACGTACAACGTTGGCCTGTCTCAGCGTCGTAACTCGACTGTTCGTGCATATCTTGAATCGAAGGGTGTTGCCGGCGGCGCGATCGCTACCGAAGCCTTTGGTGAAACTGCACCTTTGGTACAAACCGCAGATGGTGAGCGTGAACCGCAAAACCGCCGCGTGGAAGTTACCTACGGTCCAGGTTCGGGCATGTAATTTTCGGATTGCAATACAAAAAACGAAGAAGGGCTGGTCGCAAGACCGGCCCTTTTTTATGTGTTTGAGATTTGAATAGGTATCAGCCTGCTTGGTCGAGATTTTGGTTTCGCTTCTAAGCCGCAGCTTTGCTTTTTGTAAGCGCGCTTCCTGCCGCGGCGTCGATAAGACGGGCCTCCAAAGATTTTAAGCGCGATTTACTCTCGATCTTGCCGCCCAACAGGTCTGTGACATAGAAAGTGTCGACCGCGCGCTCACCATAAGTCGCAATATGCGCGCTGTGCAGGGTGACTTTGGATTCAAAAAGAGCTTGTGCGAGGTTGTTGAGCAAAGCCGGCCGATCCAGTGCGTTGACTTCGACAACGGTAAAGCGATTGGATGCCTGGTTTTCAATGAAAACGGATGGCGCAATCTTGAACGCATCGGCACGGCGCAAAGCTTTCGGCTTTGCATCCAGTTGTGCCATCAGCCTTGCGCGATTGGTAAGCGCATCCTGAATATTGCGCGAAAGCCGGGTCAACTGGCCCTGTTCTCGAAACGGGCGGCCAATCGGATCTTGTATCAGGAAGTTGTCTACCGCCATGCCGTCGCTGCTTGTATGAATTCGGGCGTCTATAATATTGCCGCCGGCCAGATGAATGGCGCCGGCGATGCGGTAAAATAACCCAGGATGGTCGGCGGCATATACCGTGACCAGAGTGGCTCCACGCTCCGGATAATAACAAGCGTCAATAGCCAAATCGGCATCCTTGTTCGCCATCAAATGCTTGGCATTGCGCGCGATGATATCCGATGGCTCGGCTATCCAATAGGCGTCGGGCAGACGCTTTGCCAATTTTGCAAATTCAGAGGCTGGCAATTGAAGATCATGCTCCAGCTTTTCCTTTTTCGCGGCAATGCGTTCTTCGCGACCGCGTTGCTTATGCCCCAGTCGAAGAACTTCTTCGGTCGCTTCATAGAGATCGGAGAGCAATTGCCGCTTCCAACTGTTCCAAACACCCGGTCCAACAGCGCGGATATCGACTACTGTCAAAACCAGAAGAAGCCGCAATCTCTCTGGCGATTGTACGGCTTGGGCAAAATCCAAAATGGTTTTGAAATCAGCAAGGTCGCGCTTGAATGCAGTGGCCGACATGAGCAGATGATAGCGCACAAGCCAGGCAACTGTCTCTGTTTCGGCCGGATTGAGCCCCAGCCTGGGGCAAAGACTTTCCGCAACTTGCGCGCCTAAAACACTATGATCGCCGCTTCGGCCTTTTGCGATATCGTGCAGTAATGTCGCGACAAACAATACACGACGACTGACAATCTGACGCATTATCGCGGTCGAAAGGGGATGGTCTTCTTTCAAAGAACCAGACTCAATTTTGGCGAGCAAGCCAATGGCGCGGATCGAATGTTCGTCCACTGTATAGTGGTGGTACATGTCGAATTGCATTTGCGCTACGACACGCCGGAAATCTGGAATGAAACGGCCAAATACCGTCGATTCATTCAACCATCGTAAAACAGTCTCCGGGTCGCGTGGAGATGATAATATCTCCAAAAACAGGGCATTGGCCCGACCATCCCGCTGAACCGCTCGATCAATTAGTCGCGCATCACGCTGGGCCGCGCGCATCGCGAGCGGATGTATTTCCAACCCGTGCAAATCAGCGAGTTGAAAAATTTCCAAAAGCCTTACCGGATTTTCTTCGAAAAAGCGGTCATGAGGTAAAGCTAGCCGCCCTCTGTCCAGTTGAAATCCATTCAGCTTGCGTGGATTGCGGGTAAACGACGGTAAAAAACGACGACCTTTTTTCGCCATTGCCTCATCAAGATGCGCGAGAAACAAGCCTGTTACATCCCCGACCGTTTTTGCGTTGAGGAAGTAATACTGCATAAAGCGTTCAACGGTTGAACGTCCGGGGCGTTCCGCAAAATGCATGCGTTCCGCCACTTCGCGCTGCAAATCGAAAGTGAGACGCTCTTCCGCCCTTCCAGTTATGGCGTGCATATGGCAACGCACCGCCCAAAGGAAATTCTCCGCCTTTCGAAAATGCCGATATTCGTCGGCGGTCAGCAACCCGACATCGACCAAATCGGAAACGGACGAGACCTGATGGATATATTTCCCAATCCAATAGAGCGTGTGCAGGTCGCGTAAGCCGCCCTTGCCGTCCTTGATATTGGGTTCGACCACATAACGGCTATCGCCCATGCGCTTGTGGCGTTCGTCGCGCTCGATCATTTTCAGCCGAACAAATTCCGACGCCGTCTTGCCGACGACTTCGCTCCAGAATCGGCGTCCGGCCTGTTCGTAAATGTCGCGATCCCCCCATACGAAGCGACTTTCGAGAAGCGCGGTGCGGATGGTGAGATCCTCTTGCGCCATTTTGACCGTTTCATCCAGCGACCGGCTGGATTGCCCGACTTTCAGCCCCAAATCCCAGAGAAGATAGAGTATAGCCTCGACCACCTGTTCGGTCCATGAACTGCGCTTATAGGGCGTAACGAATGCTATATCGACATCGCTGTGCGGGGCCATTTCGCCGCGGCCATAGCCGCCCACGGCCAAAACGGCGATCCTTTCGGACGCAGACCTGTTGGCCGCGGGATAGACATGGACGGTTACATAATCGTAGATCAGCCGGACAATCTGGTCGATCAGAAAGGCCTGCTCAGTCGCCGCGCGATATCCTTGAGAAGGATGAAGTTGCAAGCGGCGGTCAATCTCTGCCCGGCCCTGCGCCAAGGCGGCTTGCAACTGTTCCAGCACGCGTCCGCGCTGGGTCAGTGTTTCGCGTTCCGACGCAATATCGTCCAGCGTTTCCGCCAGAGATTTCCGGTCGATAATATCGCGCTGCTTTACAATATGATCCGCTGTCGAAGCCATAGGGCCTCCTATACCCCTATTTCATCGGGGTCGAACCAAAATGCAGGCCGGTGCCCAAAGTTAGACAGGCGCACCGACCTTTGCATTATATTCGCGGCGCAATGTGACCCGGTCGATCTTCTGCGTGCCAAGACGCGGAAGCGGTTCGGGCGCCTGCCAATAATGCACCGGAATCTTGAATGGTGCAAGGCGGGGGGCCAGAAAGGCCTTCAGGTCTTCTTCCGTCAGGGCCACGCCATCCTTGGTGTGGTAGACGATACCCGGGACTTCGCCATATTTGTCATCGGCAATGCCGAACACCGACAGTTCGACGATCGAGTCATGCTCATAAGCAGCGGCTTCGACTTCGGGGCAGCTGATATTCTCGCCGCCGCGAATGATGATGTCCTTTTTGCGGTCGACGATGAACAAATAGCCGTCTTCGTCCAGATAGCCGATGTCACCGGTACGGAAAAAGCCGTCCTTGGTGAAGGCGTCGCTGGTGGCCTTTTCATTGTCCCAATAGCCGTTGAAATTGGCGATGGTCCGGATGCAGACCTCGCCCCGTTCGCCCTGCGGCATACGGTTGCCGTCGTCGTCCAGCATTTCGACCTCGACCAAGGGCTTGGTCGCAGGGCCCGTGCTTGTGGGCTTCAGCAGATAGTTTTCCGTGAAATTGCCGCAACCCACGCCATTTGTTTCGGTCAGGCCATAGCCGAGCAACGGGTAACCCCAGCTCATTTCCTTGCGAATTTTCTTCACATGGTCGACCGGACGCGGCGCGCCACCGGCGGCAAAGGCGGTGCAGCTCGTCAGGTCATATTTGTGGCGGTTCGGGTGGGTCGCAAGCTCGATGCTCATCAACGGCACGCCGACAAAATAGCTGATCCGTTCCTTTTCAATGATGCGCATGGCTTCTTCGGCATCCCATTTGGGCATCAGCACCAGCTTGCGGCCAATGGCAAAGCTCTGCAGCACCAGCGGGACCGAAGCCGTCACATGGAACAGGGGCACGTTGACCAGGGCCGAAGGCTGCGCGGGCATGGATTGCCCGGTCGCGCTCAGCAATTCGAAGAAGACGAGCGTCTGGCCCACATAGCTCATCGCGCCCTGAACGACGCCGCGATGGTCGGAAACCGCGCCCTTGGATTGGCCGGTGGATCCCGATGTGTAGAGAATAGTTGCATTATCCAGCGCATCAATGGCGGGCAGGGCTGTTTGTGCTCCGCCGCCTTGCGAAGTCAACACTGACAAACCGTCAACTGGCGAACAATCATGGCTGAAAATCAACAACTGGCAGTCGCCAATGTCCTGACCTTCCAAACGCGCCGCCCGCTGTGCATCGGCCAAAACATAGCGACAGCCGACCATGCGGATACCTTCCGCCAGTTCGCCACCTTGCCACCATCCGTTCAATAGCGTCGCAACACCCCCCGCCATGATGATTGCCATATAAGCGACGATCCAGTTTGCCGAATTTCGTGCCGCAATACCGACGCGCTCACCTTTTTGCAGACCGCGCCCCTCAACCAAGCCACCGGCCAGCGCGCGTGCAGCCGCGTAGGTTTCACCAAAGGTCAGGCGGCAATCACCGTCGACCAGAAATTCCTTATCTGCATGTGTTGCGCAGAAAAACGCGAAATAATCCGACAGATTTGTAGGCGCTTTTGCCAACATCGGCATTTGCACCCCGTATTTTTCCACATGGGTAATGGTGAGAGGCCCATCATTTTCCATCAGACGCGAAATTGTCGCAGTGATCGCAAGGTCCAGCTCGGTCGGCATTTTGATTCTCTCCTAAACTCTTTGTGCACCTTCTATTTCGCTCTATAGGAATGTCAAAATTTACCGAGGATTTCCTGTGTCATTTGAAATTATTGCGACCGCCGCCGAATTTATCCAGTTTACCGACCTTGGCGTGGGGCCGGTTGCGCTGGATTTGGGGTTCTTCCAGATTCGCTGGTATTCGCTAAGCTATCTGGTCACGATATTGCTTGGCTATTGGTATCTCACCAAATTGCTGAATCGGCCGGGTGCACCCATGTCACGCGCACATGCGGACGATCTCATTCTCTACATGACATTGGGCATCATCTTGGGTGGCCGATTCGGCTACATCCTGTTTTATGACCAAGAATTGCTTGCACTGGATCGCTTTTACAGGCTTTGGGAAGGTGGGATGTCGCTGCACGGCGGCACATTGGGCGTTCTGTTTGCGCTTTGGCTATTCACCCGCGCCCACAAATTGTCCTATCTTCGCGTTTGCGATTATATCGCGGTATGCGTACCTTTCGGAACATTTTTGATCCGGCTGGCGAATTTTGTGAATGGCGAGTTGTGGGGGAAGGTGACTGACGTTCCTTGGGCGATGGTGTTTCCTGCGGCCGATGAATTTCCCCGCCACCCGAGCCAGCTTTATGAAGCCGGTCTTGAAGGCTTGTTGATGGCAGCGATTATCTGGCCATTATTCTGGAAAACCGATGCCCGGTACAAGCCCGGTCTGCTTACCGGTGTTGCCGCGCTGATTTACGGCATGGCGCGTTTCAGCGTCGAATTCGTCCGCGAGCCCGATGTTCAGTTGAAATGGTTGCCCGAAATGACCGGGCTAAGCATGGGTCAATGGCTGACCATCCCGTTTTTGTTGTTCGGCATCTGGCTGATCGCGACCGCAGCAGGCCGCAGACAGCGGGTCGAACCTGTATCAGGCAGCAACAGTGTCGCCTGACACAGGCCAACTCGCGCTTCGGCTGGCGAAGCAGATTGAGGGTTCCGGCCCGATCAGTGTCGCCGAATATATGCGCGCGTCGAACAATGAATATTATGGCGCAGGCGACCCGTTCGGGGTCGAAGGCGACTTCATCACAGCGCCGGAAATCAGCCAAATGTTCGGCGAACTGATCGGCATGTGGCTGACCGATATGTATCTGCGCCAGAACAGTCCGGCGAACTGCCATTATGTCGAACTGGGCCCGGGGCGCGGCACCTTGGCCGCCGATGCCTTGCGCGCCATGTCCAAATTCGAATTCGCACCCGCCGTGCATTTTGTCGAAACCAGCGAAACATTGCGTGCACAGCAGCTCAAAAATGTGCCGCTCGCCACCTTCCACGACCGGGTTGAAAGCCTGCCCACCGACGGGCCGTTGCTGGTCGTGGCGAACGAGTTTTTCGATGCGCTTCCCATCCGCCAGCTCATCCTGACCCATGCCGGTTGGCGCGAACGGGTGGTTGTGCGCGACCGGGGTACAAAATTCGCCGCGATGCCCGGCTCCTATCCGATGGATGGATCGGTCCCCGCCGCGTTTCAGAATTCCCCCGTCGGCAGCATATTCGAATCCTCGCCCGATGCAGCGACCATCATGTACGAACTGGCCAACCGCATCGCCACACAAGGTGGCGCGATCCTGGTCATCGACTATGGCTATACCCAGCCCGCCCTGGGCAGCACCTTGCAGGCGGTGAAAGCGCATGACTATGCCGATCCTTTCCTTGACCCCGGCACCTGCGATTTGACAGCACATGTGAATTTCCTGGAACTCGGCAATTTGGCGCGCATGCGGGAATTGGTTGTTTCCGGGCCAACGACGCAAGGCGTGTGGCTGTCCGCGCTCGGCATCGGACAACGCGCCGCCGCTTTGGTAGAGGCATCACCTGAAAAAGGCGAAGAGATATTTATTGCACGAGACCGTCTGGTCAAAACCGGTGAAATGGGGACTTTATTCAAAGTCCTCGCCGCGCACTCCGCTGACTGGCCAGCTCCCGAGGGTTTTGGCGGTCCGGTGGTTTAAGAGACGCTGCAGTATTGCATTTGGTTCGCACGAAGTCACAAAGACAGGAAGAAGTGTAGCGAAACAAAAGGGTCGATTTGCACGTTCCCTTCAATGCAAAAGCCGTCACCCTGAACTTGTTTCAGGGTCCATTTTTCAGTTCTTGCCTGCTGACGAGAGAATAGCCGCCCAATGCCGCACAGTTGCGCTTTCATCCGCGCACCGGGCATGGCTGCACGATGGACCCTGAAACAAGTTCAGGGTGACGACGTGGATAGCAGAGAACATGTTCTACAAACTCCTCCTCTCCCCTAAAGGAGAGAGGGGGGTTAAGTCTCCTAATCGGATATCTCGATCGAAAGCGGACTTTCCGGACACGACAACATTTCTGCCACTCCACCCGAAATTTGCATTGCTTAATAGCTGCCGATCATTCAGCTTTTCCGATAGCAGCAGCTTCAAACTAGTAATTTGGGGAGAGATTGATGAGTGAAAAGGGATGG
>NZ_JBJXFW010000029.1:0-16014 GCF_046154385.1 Sphingorhabdus sp.
CGTCGAGTACGATATGTCGCAAATCGCTACACGTTAAATGCCGCTTCATGCCGAAGCGGGTCTACCCAGATCGCGTATCCAATTCCTACGTTAGCCGAGCGCTTAATTTCTTCAGAGACTGACTGCATTTGTTGTTGGGTTATTGCCAAAACTTGAAGAGGATCAATCCCTGACAACGTAACGCTACCAGAAGCTGCTTCCAATACCTTCATGTTTTTATTGAATGATTGGATCAAACTATCGAAGGCCTTCGTAAGACCAGTTGCCTTACGAGCTACAATACCTACGACCTTTCCATCGGCCATACTGATCAAAGGCCCACCAGAGTTGCTCGGATTTACACTCATATCCAGCTTGAGTATTGTGGCTGGTCCGCTACGATATACCGCTGAAACGATGCCTTGGTGAATTGTCAAGTTTGGATCTTCAAATGGATACCCCAAAGAACAAACCTTGTCCCCAGGAACTGGCAATTGCTCACTGAATTCAAGCGATGGCCCTAGTTTGACAAACGAGGGAACGCCCAAGATTGCAAAATCGTGGCTATTCTCATCGGAAAAGCCTTTGAAGGGCAAATTGGTTGAGTAGGTCCAACTTTGTGTGGCAGAAGTATCAGGATATTCAAATCGAACTTCTACATCCAATCCGGATGGCACCTTTACGACGTGAGCGCAACTTACCAAATGCCCATTTACAATGAATCCCGTACCTGATCCAAACCTTTGTTTCCCTGATTTAGCGATAATGTTGGCAACCGAATGACGGGAGGCAATATATATTTCTTTTTCCGTCAGCACATAGGCCTCCAAACATCAAATAATCTGACTCATTGTAACCATTCAATATTGGTATCTCAGAACGTTGAACAGGTCCATGCCATCGGGATCGTAGTTATACTTTCGGACTAACGGAATTCGACTGGTATCGGTTCGACCTAACCGGGCAGCGCCATTTCTATCTGTTTCGAGTCGTCATTGCTGATGCAGGTCATCAACTGAGGTCCGGACGATTGGTCACGAACCTGTCCAACAGAGAGCCGAATTTATCAATCAACTTGTTGATATAAAGAAATTTTTCTGAACTGGCTGGGGCGGCAGGATTCGAACCTACGAATGGCGGCATCAAAAGCCGCTGCCTTACCGCTTGGCGACGCCCCATCATCTTGGCATTTAACGCAATAAGGCGGCTTGCGCCACCTCTGCTGCGGCGGCCTTATAACGCGAGTTTCAGCAATGGCAATTGCCGAAAAGTAGGAATTTTCGTTCAAATAATCGGCTGCACCCAACCATGCGGATCGGGCGCCGTGCCGCGCTGGATATCAACAAGCCTGGCGCGCAATTGCTGGGTTAACTGTCCGGGGCCGCCTGCACCAATGGTGAAACTGCCGCTCTGGCTATGCACGCTGCCTACCGGGGTTACGACCGCAGCGGTGCCGCAGGCGAAGGCCTCGACAAGCTTCCCGGACGTGGCGTCGTCGCGCCACTGGTCGATCGAGTAGCGTTCTTCGCGGACGTTCAACCCCTGTTCCCGCGCGAGGATTATGATTGATTCGCGGGTGATGCCCTCCAATATCGTGCCGTCGGTGGGTGGCGTGATAAGGGTGCCGTCGTCGAACAGGAAGAACAGGTTCATGCCCCCCAATTCTTCGATCCAGCGGTGTTCCGCCGCGTCGAGAAAGACGACCTGATCGCAACCATTGCGGATAGCTTCCGATTGGGCCACCAGGCTGGAAGCATAATTACCGCCACATTTGGCGGCACCTGTGCCGCCGGGGGCCGCGCGCGTATAATGTTCGGAAACCCAGATCGAAATGGCGGGCGCACCGCTTTTGAAATAGTTTCCAGCAGCGGATGCGATGACCATATAGAGATATTCGGCCGATGGTTTTACGCCGAGGAACACCTCGCTGGCGATCATGAAAGGGCGTAAATAGATCGACCCGCCTTCAACCGGCGGGAACCAGTGCTGATCCACCTCTATCAATTGGCGGCAGGATTGCAGGAACAATTCTTCCGGCAATTCAGGCATCGCCAACCGCTTGGCCGAGCGTTGGAACCGGCGCGCATTTTGTTCGGGGCGGAACAGCGCCATCGTTCCATCGGCGAGGCGATAGGCCTTCAAACCTTCGAATATTTCCTGGGCATAATGTAAAACCGCCGTCGCCGGATCGAGCGTCAATGGCCCCCGTGGCCCCACTTTTGCGTCATGCCAGCCCTTGTCATCGGAATAGCGGATCGTGACCATATGGTCTGTAAAGACGCGGCCAAATCCGGGGTCGACGAGCAATTCGGCACGGCGTGCGGCTTCAACCGGATTCGGGTTCGCCTTAAATGGAAATGCACCAGCGGTCATATCTGCTCTCATCTTGCTGTGGTCTAAGTCCGGACCCTTTGGGGGTTGCACTGTCCTATGGGCTGCGCCAAGATACGTCAATATGGCTGTCCCATCTTCATTATCCGCAACGCCTGCTGCTTCCCCGTTATTCCTGCGTGAGCATGAAGTGCGGCGCGGCGTGGAGCTGCTGTTTTTTGGATATACACGGCTAACCCGTTCGATTGATGACGGTTTGGCAGAACATGGGTTGGGCCGGGCGCACCATCGCGCGCTGTATTTTATCGCACGGCAGCCGGATTTAACGATCAGCGAATTGTTGAAAATTCTCGCCATTACCAAACAGTCGCTGGGGCGGGTGCTGAATGATCTTGGGACTCGCAATCTTGTTGAAACAAGAAGCGGTTCGGCCGATCGGCGGCAAAAGCTTCTGCGTCTAACCCCTGAAGGCAAAATGTTCGAAGCACAATTGTTCGAAGCCTTGCGGACCAGCCTCGCGGCCGCTTATGCCGCCGCCGGACAGGAATCGGTCACCGGATTCTGGCGCGTGCTTGAAGGGCTGATACCGGAAGAAGATCGCATGATGGTTGCGGCCCTGCAAAAGGATATATGATGCGCGATACGCTTAATAGACTGGAAACGGTGATTGCACAAAGGCGCGGTGCCGCAGCGGACAGCAGCTATGTTGCCGCTCTGTTTGTAAAGGGTCGCGAAAAAATCGCGCAGAAAGTGGGCGAGGAAGCGACCGAAACCGTGATTGCCGCGCTATCCGGGGACCCCGCCAAATTGACAGCCGAGGCGGCGGATCTTGTGTTCCATCTTTTGGTCTTGTTGGCCGATGGCGGCGTGACACTTGAAGATGTATTGGCTGAGCTGGACCGCCGCGATGGTGTGTCGGGCCTAGCCGAAAAAGCTGCAAGATCGGAGTGAACCATGCCTATTGACGCGACACAGCCTTATGATGACCAGAATATTTTTGCAAAAATTCTGCGCGGAGAGATTCCGAACCGCACGGTTTACGAAGATGAATGGGCACTGGCCTTTCACGATATCAACCCGCAAGCGCCCGAACATGTGCTGGTCATCCCCAAAGGCGCCTATGTCTGCTGGGATGATTTCAGCGCCAAAGCGAGCGATGCGGAAATAGCCGGATTTACAAGGGCGATAGGGCACGTCGCGCGCGAATTGGGCCTATTGGAGCCTGGTTACCGCCTTCTCGCCAACGCCGGACTTGACGCGCATCAGGAAGTTCCGCACCTGCACGTTCACATTTTTGGTGGAAAACCGCTGGGGCCGATGCTTGCGCGCTGAAATTAAGTTGCGCGACGCGCATTTGCGGTTAGTTTCCAAAAAATAATAATCCTTCGGGGAGAAGAAGATGGCGAATGAAACGCAAACGGTAATGCAGCGCATGTTCGCGCGCAAAACGATCGCGCAAGTACAACGGGAATCGGCAAGCAGCGAATTGAAACGCTCGCTTGGCAAATGGAATCTGCTTCTGCTTGGGGTGGGCTGTATTATCGGCGCGGGCATTTTCGTCCGCACCGGAAGCGCCGCTGCCCTTCATGCTGGCCCAGCCGTTATGCTTTCCTTCGTGGTTGCAGGCCTTGTGTGCGCCTTTGCCGGCCTGTGTTACGCCGAACTTTCGTCAACTTTGCCGGTGTCCGGTTCGGCGTATACCTATAGCTACACGACGCTTGGCGAATTTGTTGCGTGGATCATGGGGGCCTTGTTGCTTCTTGAATATGGCCTTGCCGCGTCGGTGGTCGCGGTCGGGTGGAGTGGCTATGTGGTCAGTTTGCTTGCCGACTTTGGCCTTGTCATACCCGCACAGTTTACCGGGCCGACCGGTCAGGTCCTGATGCGTGATGGTGCACCTTTGCTCGTCGATGGTGCGCAGGTGACTGCGATCTTCAACCTTCCCGCTTTCCTTATCTGCATGGCGCTGGCGCTGCTGTTGATGGTGGGCGTGTCGGAATCGGCAAAGGTCAACAATATCATCGTGGCCATCAAAGTCAGCGTGCTGGCGGCCTTCATTCTTGTCGGCGGGTTTATTGTGTTGTCTAACCTCGGCGAATATATGGCGACCAATTGGACGCCGTTCATCCCGGAAAATACCGGCGACGGTGAATTTGGTGTTGAAGGCATCATGCGTGCCGCATCGATTGTGTTCTTTGCCTATATCGGTTTCGAAGCGGTTTCGACCGCGGGGCAGGAGGCCAAGGATCCAAAGCGCGATATGCCCTTTGGTATTATCGGTTCCCTGGTTGTGTGCACGGTGATCTATATGCTCGTCGCCGCGATCATGACATTGCTGGTTCCCTATGCATCGTTGAATGTGCCCGATCCCGTCGCGGTGGTGGTGGACAGCTTTGGTCCCCAATGGGCGTGGTTGGCGAAAACAATCAAGGTAGGTGCGATTATCGGACTTACCTCGGTTGTTCTGGTTCTGATGTACGCGCAGACACGCATTTTCTACACCATGGCGCGCGACGGTTTGTTGCCCAAGATTTTCTCGCGGGTACATCCGAAGTTCCACACACCCTATATCAACACCCTGCTGGTCGGCACGTTAACAGCAATCGCAGCTGGTTTCTTCGACATCAACGTGTTGGGTGACATGACATCGGTCGGTACGTTGGCGGCTTTCGCTATTGTGTGTCTGTCAGTCATCTATCTGCGACGGGCTGCCCCCGAATTGCCGCGCGGCTTTTCGGTCCCATTCTATCCGGTCGTTCCTATTCTGGGCATTTTTTCGTGCCTCTATTTGATCACGACAGTGCCTTATAATGTGTTGATGTTCTTTATCTACTTCCTGATTGGGGCGATTGTGCTGTATTTTGTTTATGGCATGCGTAATTCAAATCTTCAGCATGATCAGATGATGGACGATGCCCCGGACATGGGCGAATTCCCGGGTCCTGTGCACGACAATTAAAAAATGTTGTAGCGTAGAATATAAAGGGAGGCTTCGGCCTCCCTTTTTACGTTTGCGTACCGTCATCCCGATTTAACACTCTACCGTCACTCTGAACTTGTTTCAGGGTCTTAGTACTGCGACGTTGAAAACTAAGACCCTGAAACAAGTTCAGGGTGACGGAGTTTGCATATCTGCGACGGTGTTTGCGTCCCGTCGACGATGCTTGCGAATCGGCGACAGAACTTATGTACAAAAGACCGCACGTCGCCGGGTCGTTACCCGCGTGGATTGTTCGGGATTTTGGGCGCGGTGCCGGGGCGTGTGAACAGCTTGCCTTTCTCGCACCACAAAACAAGGCCCAGCGCAACGACACCACATATAACAAATCCGGCGGCCACGGGCAGGACGCTGCCATCGAACTTCTGTCCAATGGCCGCGCCGATGCCGGCGGCCAGAACTGTTTTGGCAAAAGACTGAAATGAAGATGCCGCCCCTGCGACATCGCCAAATGGGGTCATCGCAATCGATGAAAAATTCGAACCAATAAAACCGACCATCGCCATATTTGCGGTCAGCAGGACCAAAAATAAAGCTAGCGAAGTTGGGGCGAATTGTGCGGCGGCAACCTGCAGAACGCCCAGGACAATGAAGGTAATCAGCGCCGTTTGCGATACACGGCGCGCGCCAAAACGTTCGACAATCCGCGCGTTGGTAAAATTGGACGCGGCAATACCCAATGCAACGATGGCAAATCCGATTGTGAAAAATTCGGCAGCGTTGAATACGTCGTCAAATAACTGCGGCGAACTGTTGAGATATCCAAACAGCGCGCCTTGGACGATTCCTGCACCCAGCATATATCCCGTCGCGTTCCGGTGCAAAATGACCTTTTTCCAAGCCTTTGCAAGTGCATGGGGTTCAATAGGTACGACGTTTTCCGGACGGAGCGTTTCGGGCAAACGATAATATACCCAAATGGCGGCGGCGAGCGCCATGAACGCCATCAGGTCGAAAATGGTCCGCCATCCGGCAAACAGCAAGACGAACTGTCCGATAGTGGGGGCAATAATCGGCACGATCATGAAGATCAGGAAAATCGTCGACATCCGCCGCGCCATCGCGTCACCTTCAAATTTGTCACGGATAACAGATACAACCAGCACGCCCATCGCCGCCGCCATCAGCCCGTGGCAAAAACGCATCGCCAGCAAAATCTCGAAATTTGACGATAGGCTGCAGGCCAAGGAAAACAGCGCGGCCCCGACGGTGGCGATCAAGAGAATCGGCTTGCGTCCAAACCGGTCGGACAACGGCCCGTGGACCAGCGCGCCGACCCCGGTGCCGAGTAAGAAAATAGAGATGATATATTGGATGCTGTTGGGATCGGCCAGGCTCAGATTGCCGACGATTGCCGGGAATGCAGGCAACATTGCGTCAATAGCCAAGGCATTTAGCGCCATCAACGACGCCATCATCACCGTCAGTTCTTTGTCACCAATCGGCTTTTTTCGGGGGAGGGGAGAATGCATGGCCCGGTTATGCTGCAGCCGCACAGTTTTGACCACCCGCTAAATGAGGCCGGCACTCCGCATACTTGAAAAGCCGTCTTTGCCGATGATGATATGGTCGTGAACAGCAATATCGAAGTTTTTTGCGGCGTTGATAATATCCCGGGTCATGGCAATATCCTGACGACTGGGCGCGCTATCACCGCTGGGATGGTTATGGACCAAAATCAAAGCGGCAGCGCCAAGGTCCATCGCGCGCCTTAATATTTCCCGAGTATAAATCTGTGCCTGATCGATGGAACCTTCGCTGGTCACCTCGTCGCGGATCAGCATATTTTTGCTGTTGAGATATAAAGTGCGCACCCGTTCGATAGTCAAATGCGCCATGTCGGCGCGCAAATAATCGAGCAAGGATTGCCAGGATGCCAACACAGGTTGCTCGCGAACAGGCTCGCTCAACAGGCGCAGTGCCGCGGCCTGAACTATTTTGAGCGCCGCGGTGCTTGTGTCACCCATGCCCGGTTGCCGCGCGATGCTTTCGGCATCGGCCGTCAGTAACGCAGAAAAGCCACCATATTGCTTGATGAGTTGTTTCGCCAAGGGCTTGGTGTCTTTTCTGGGGATCGCCAGCGCCAAAAGATATTCAATCAACTCATGATCCAGAAGTGAATCGCCACCCAGTTCGAGCAACCGTGTCCGCAATCGCGCGCGATGACCCGTGCCATAATGATTTTCATTTCCCTCGACGACATCCATCGCAGCTATCCTTTTGCAATTCATCACCTTTTCCAAGATTTTTATGACGCAAGCAAGCCACATGGCGCGAATGGCGTTGCAACGCCATGTCGTTTCCCGCATTTGAAGTTTATGCAGGAACCTGCCGACACAGATTTGACCAATGATGGCGCACCCAAAGCTTTTCGTGGGGTGCGTTGGAAACGGATCATTTTTGCGTCCGTTACATTTCTGTTCGCGGCCCTGCTGTTGATCGCATGGGGACAGCGCAACATTATTGCAGACCGGTTTGTGCAAGGCGAACTGGAAAGCAAGGGTGTCCGCGCCACATATGATATCGACCAGATCGGTTTTCGGACCCAGCGCATCCGCAATCTTGTCATCGGTGATCCCGCCCGCCCCGATTTGACAGCCGACGAAATCGAGGTGGACGTTGCGATCAATTTTTCCGGTGCCAGCTTGCGGGATGTCCGTGCCAATGGCGTGACGCTGCGTGGGCGCTATGCCGATGGAAAGCTGTCGTTCGGCGAACTCGACAAATTTACCGACCCCACATCGAAGGAGCCGTTTGAATGGCCCGACATCGGGCTCGTCATCAAGGACGCGAAGGCGCGGATCGAAACGCCGTGGGGGAATATAGGTGTTGGATTAAACGGAAGCGGGTTGCTGCGTAACCAGTTTGCCGGACGCCTCTCGCTGCGGTCGGCGGCGATTGCCGCAGCGGGATGTCGCGCACCTGCGGTCGCCTTTGACGGAAAGCTGCTGCTTGAATGGCGGCAGCCGCATCTGATCGGACCATTGTCCGCATCTTCTTTGGGCTGCACAACGCAAGGATTGGCCGTGGCTGCGCCCAAATTGGATGTCGATGTCAAATTGTCTGAGCGTCTGGACAAATGGGTGGGCGATGTCGGATTTGCCGCAGCCACCATCCGCTATCCCGGCATTGCCGCGACTGCGCCAAAGGCTGTCGTTTCGGTCGATGGTGGAATGCGCCGGACCAATTTTACGCTGGCTTTGGAAAAGGCAGGCCTGCGGTCGGCGCCCTTGACCGTTCCACGCCTGTCGCTGAATGCGAAGGGCTATGGAGGTCTTAACGACGGCAGATTCGCTCTGTCAGCTCGCGGAGACATGGCCGTCGCCAGTGGATCTCTGGACCGCGGATCATTGGGAAGCCTGCGCGCCTTGGTTGCCCAGACACGCGATACACCAATAGGGCCGCTGCTTGCGCGTATTGCACCGGTCGTTGAGCGGGCAGGGGATCGCTTTGACGGCAATCTCGAATTTGATGCCTTCCGCGATTTTCAGGGGCGGATGGGCGCGACCATTTCTTCGTTGGCGCTCAAAAGCGGTTCGGGCGCGCAGCTTCGCCAGAATAGTCCGCTGGTGATCCAGTCTTCTTCATCCGGTTGGCGGATCGGTGCGCCCGTGCAATTGGCGCTCAGTGGACGGGATGTTCCGAATGCCACGCTTTCCCTGCGTCCGACTGCTGGATCGCAATGGGCTGGTAATTTAACAGTCGCGCCGTTTACCGGCGGCTCGGCACGGCTGGCAATTCCTGCATTGGCATTCAGCGGCAGCCCGGGCAGCGCGTGGCGCTTTAACGGTCAGGCTTTGGTGTCGGGACCGATGCCGAACGGATTTGTCAGCGGCATGCAATTGCCCCTGTCGGGCCGCTATGACGGGCAAGGGCTCGCGCTTTATGAAAGCTGCCAATCGGTCCGTTTCGATTCCCTGAAAATCGCCAGTTTCGCCATAAGGTCGCAGAGCCTGCGGCTTTGCCCGGACGGAGAAAGACCGGTCTTTTCGACCGGCAATGGGCGGACCCGTTTTGCTGCGAACCTGCCGAATTTTGTGGCGCGCGGTAATTTGGGCAGCGCGCCCCTTTCAGCAAAAAGCGCATCCATACGGTTCAGTCTGAACGAAGGTTTTGTGGCGCGTGATGTAGCGGTCACTCTTGGCCAAGAGGAGAGCGCCACCGATTTTGCCGTGGCGGAACTGACGGGCCGATTTGGCGGGGGCGGGATGAACGGCACGTTGCAGGGCGGTTCCGGGCAGATCGGGAATATTCCCCTGCTGATCGATGAAGCGGCGGGTAACTGGCGTTATCTGAACAATGCCCTGACATTGGACAGCAACCTGAAAGTCCTTGATGCGGAACAAGTGGATCGGTTCAAACCGTTGCATGTTCCTGACATGATGCTGATGCTTGAAAACAATATCATCACGGCCATCGGGAATTTGGTGGAGCCGGAAACGGGCACCCGTGTCGCCGGTGTGGATATCCGCCACCAATTGGACGACAGCAGTGGCCGGGCACTTTTGGCGACGGACAATCTGAAGTTCGACGAACGTTTCCAGCCATCTTTACTAACGCCATTGGTGCTTGGTGTGTTTGCCAATGTGGATGGCATAGTGTCCGGTGATGGCCGCATAGAATGGGATAGCCAGAACGTCCGCAGCTCTGGCCGGGTCGGGACCCAGGGTATGAATCTGGCGGCGGCATTTGGCCCCGTTGAAGGGCTTTCGACACAGATGGTTTTTACAGATTTGCTCGGTCTGGAAACAGGACCCGCCCAAATTGCGAACATCGCGTCGATCAATCCGGGCATTCCTGCTTTGAATGGCACGATCAAATATCAATTGCTGCCCGACCAACAGGTGCAGATCGAATCCGGTCGCTGGCCGTTTGCGGGGGGCGAGCTCGTTCTTGAACCAACCACGCTTGATTTCGGCGTGGAAAAAGAGCGGCGGCTTACATTTCGTGTCATTGGTATTGATGCCGAACAGTTTCTTGCAGGTTACGACTTTCAGAATCTGCGCGTGACGGGGGTCTTTGACGGCACCTTGCCGATGATATTCAATCAGGATGGTGGCCGGATCGTCGGCGGTGCGCTGGTGTCCCGTCCCGGGGGCGGCGAGGTGAGCTATCTGGGCGAATTGGCATATGAAGATATGGGGACTTTCGCCAATTTCGCTTTCAACGCCTTGCGGTCGATCCGTTATTCGTCGTTGACCATCGGAGTTGGCGGCGATCTGGATGGAGAAGTCGTAACCGACATAAGCTTTACCGGGCTGCAACAGGGTAGCGGCGCAAAGCGGAATTTTATCACGAAACAGCTGGCGCGAATTCCTATCCAATTCAAAGTCAGCGTTAAAGCCGAGTTTTTGAAATTGATTGGCTCGATACGAGGCTATTATGATCCGGGCTATGTTGCCGAGCGTGATTTGAAATTTTTGCTGGAACAGCAGAAAGGGGTTCCGCCATCGGCTCCGGAAGATATTCCTGCGAAGAAAGATGAACGAACCGATGAATGAACCATTCAGCAAAAGGAAAGCGGCGATGATGCATAACCAACGGCAATTGACGAACCGCATGGATAGTGCGATTCGCCGTAACATGGGGAAAGTGATACTCGTTTTGACACCGATCATGCTTTCGGTTTTATCCGGCTGTGTACAGGTTACCGCGCCGGACAAACCGATTGTGATAAATCTCAACATCGCGATACGGCAGGAAATATTGTTTAAGCTGGCCGCGGCGTCCGAGAAGGTTATTGAAGAGAATCCGGAGATATTTTGATGAAAAAGTCAGTTGAAATGGTCATTACAGCGGCGCTTCTTGGAGCAACTGCTTCGGGCGCTGCGGCGTTCCAGTCCGGACGCGACCCCGCCTATCAAGGTGCGCGCGAAAGCGGTCTGGTTGGGGAAAAGGCCGATGGATATCTCGGCTTTGTGACCTCGCCTTCGCCTGCAATCAAGGCGCTGGTCGATGATATCAACATCAAGCGCAAGGCGGCTTATTCCAAGGAAGCGTTGGCCAATGGCGCAACGGTCGAGGAAATGGCGCTGCGTAGCGGATGCCGTTTGATTGCAGAACGCACCGTAGCGGGTGAAAAGTATCAGAGCCCGAGCGGGCAGTGGAAAACGCGCGACGCAGGAAAGCCGGAGCTGGATTCGCGCTGCCCTTGATTTTACGGGGAGCGGAAAGACAAAACAGGGTCGCGCCAGAGATGGCGCGGCTCTTTTCTTTTGCGGCGCAACAAACTTGCGGTCGGGCTGTTGACTTGTCGGGAGGCCTCTCCTAAAGCGCCCGTGCCTAGGCGGGGTTGCCCCGATTTCGTGGTGGTTTGCCCTTAGAATAAGGATAAATCGCATGGTTTCGAACAACTCCGGGCAGGATGGCAACGGTAAAAGTGACGCTCGGCTCGATTCGTTAGACATGCAGCTGAAAGCGGCGCGGAAAGCCGAAGCGGTTCGTTCGGGTAAAGATCAGGTTCCGGCCAAAGGAATGCGGCAAGGGAACAGGGTTCTAACCGAATTGATCGCTGGTCCTGCAGGTGGTGCTTTAGTGGGCTGGTTGTTTGACCGCCTTTTTAACACTTCCCCTGCGCTTCTGTTGGTCTGCATGTTTTTGGGCATCGCGGTCGCCTTCAGGAATATCATAAAGATCTCAAACGAGCGTCCGGAATAGTCTGGGCGCTTGATGCGCATATACAGGGTAGTGAACGTGGCAGGCGAAAGCGGTAAAATCGATCCGATGCACCAGTTCCAGATTGAACAGCTCGCGCCGTTCAATATTGGCGGTTATGACGTCTCCTTCACCAACTCTTCGTTGTTCATGATGATTGTACTGGGCGCTCTTTGGCTCTTCATGTGGGGCGGAATGAAGCGCGATCTGGTCCCAGGTCGCTGGCAAATGGCGGTCGAAGGCGTGACCGGTTTCGTCAACAATATGGTGACCTCAAGCGTCGGTCCCGAAGGCAAGAAATATGTGCCTTTGGTGTTTTCGTTGTTCATGTTCATCTTGATGGCGAACTTCATGGGCATGATGCCTATTGGCATTGTCCCCGGTGTCCACCCCTTTACCGTAACCAGCCATCTGACGGTGACCGCCGTATTGGCAGTGCTCAGCTTCGGCACGGTATTGGTCGTCGGTTTCTGGCGTCATGGCCTCCACTTCTTCAGCCTTTTTGTTCCGCATGGCACACCTTGGTGGCTTTTGTGGTTGATCCCGCTGATCGAGCTTTTCTCATTCCTGATCCGTCCTTTCAGCCTTGCCCTGCGTTTGTTCGTGGCAATGACCGCCGGACACGTGCTGATGAAGGTGCTCGCCGGTTTTGTCATCAACGGTTTGAATGCGCAAGCCGCATGGGTGCCGCTGGTGGTCAGCATACCGTCGTTCATTCTGATGATCGGCATCACCCTGCTTGAGCTGCTTGTGTGCGCCATTCAGGCTTATGTTTTCGCGCTTTTGACCTCGCTCTACATTAACGACGCGGTCAATTTACACTGAGTTTTTCCACCACGCATTTTAGTTTTGAACAGGAGTTAATATCATGGACGCAGAAGCAGCAAAGTTGATCGGTGCCGGTCTTGCAGCAATTGGTGCCGGCCTTGCCGCCGGTGGTGTGGGTAACGTCTTCGGATCGTTCCTTCAGGGCGCTCTTCGCAATCCTGCAGCGGCTGATGGCCAGCAGGGCCGTCTGTTCATCGGCTTCGCGGCTGCTGAACTTCTCGGTCTGCTCGCATTCGTCGTCGCAATGATCCTGATCTTCGTTGCTTAATTGACGGTTTAGCCCCGGCACATCGCCGGGGCCCGATCTTCAATAAGGACAGCCTAGTATCATGCCCCAAATTGCCCAAATTCTTGAAACCTATGCGTCGCAGTTTTTTTGGCTGCTGATTGTCTTTGGTCTGATCTATTTCACGATCGGCAAAGGCATGTTGCCAAAGATTGAAGCGAACATAGACGCACGTGATCGCAAGATTGCGGACGACCTTGCGGCCGCAGAACGCGCTCGCTCCGAGGCGGATAATCTGGGTGATAGCGGTACTGCCGATCTGGCCGCAGCCCGTTTGGTTGCGCAGGCAAAGGCGAACGAAGCAAAGGCAAAGGCTGCGAAGGATGCTGAACAGCGTCTTGCCAAGGCGGATGCGGAAGTCGGCGTGAAGCTGGCGGCGGCTGAAGCCGACCTTGCAAAGGCAAGTGCCGCTGCGATGGCCAGCATCGAAAGCGTTGCAGCAGAAGCCGCAGCCGACATCGTTGCAAAGGTCTCCGGTGCGAAGGTAAGTGCGGCGCAAGCCGCGTCGGCAGTGAAAGCGGTAATGGCAAATGGCTAATCAACAAGCTCCCGCTACAACAGCAACTGAAGCTGATCCGCATGCGGGTCACGATATGAGTGCATCGTCTTCGTCCAAGATCGGGGAGGCCGAGAAGGCACTCGACATGCTTGAAAATGACGAAGTGCCTGCGACACATGCCGGCACACAAGCGCATGGCGGTGAAGAGCACGCCACGCCATCTGCACTTGGATTTGATGCGACCATGCTTGTCGCGCTCGCCATGATTGTGGTGATTGCGCTGGCGCTTTGGAAAAAAGTACCGGCGATGATCGGCGCTGCGCTCGACAAGCAGATTTCGGGTATCAAGGAACAGTTGGACCAAGCCATCGCTCTGCGTGCCGAAGCTGAAGCCATCAAGGCTGAATATGAAACCAAGGCGAAGCAAGCTGCAACAGACGCAGAAGCCATGAAGGCGGCGGCCGAAGAAGAAGCCAAGCTGATTGTTGCACAAGCGAAAGAAGACGCCACCGCGCTCATCGGACGCCGCGCCAAAGCAGCCGAAGAAAAGATCGCCGCCGCAGAACGCGCCGCCATAGCCGATGTCCGCGCAAAGGCCGCAAGCGCCGCTGCCGCTGCTGCGGCGCATTTGATTGCGACACATCACGATGCAAAGGCCGATGCGACTCTCATCGACGAGTCGATCAACGCGCTGAACTAAATAATTACCGAAGCAAATTGGTGCCATCCTCGCGCATGCGGGGGTGGCATTTTTTTTGGGCTCTAGTTGCTGCTGTCCCCGTCGCGATGTGACGAAGACAATCAACTCAACCTTATCTTGAAACGCATTGTGTAGGCGCAGGTCGTCGCTTACATCACCTCCTTTATGTCCAAAGCCGACCGCCCCGATCAGCCAAATGCAGCCTCCCGTTTCAACGAGGAGAAGGCGACCTATGCAGTGCGGGGTGCCGATGCGCCCGATCTGGAGACCGGCGTTTCGGTCATTCGCAATGTCCTGAAGACTTTGCCGCACAAGCCGGGTGTGTATCGGATGCACGATGCGCGCGGCGACGTGCTTTATGTCGGCAAGGCGCGTGCGCTTAAAAACCGCGTGAACAATTATGTCCAGATCGACCGGCTACCGAACCGGTTGCGACGTATGGTCGCGCTGACGCGGTCGATGACGATCGTGACGACCAACAGCGAAGCCGAAGCCTTGCTGTTGGAAGCGCAGCTCATCAAGCGGTACCGCCCGGCCTACAATGTCCTGCTGCGCGACGACAAAAGCTTTCCCTTCATCCTGTTGCGTGCAGATCACAAATTCCCACGCATCCAGAAACATCGTGGGGCACGGCGGCATAAGGGGCAATATTATGGCCCGTTCGCCAGCGCAGGGTCGGTGAACCAGACACTGAACGCACTCGAAAAGCTGTTTCTTTTACGCAGTTGTTCGGACAGTTTTTTCAACAACCGTGACCGGCCGTGCCTGCTGTACCAGATCAAGCGATGCTCCGCGCCATGCGTAGGCCGGATTGACGATGGTGCCTATGCCGATCTTGTCGCCGACGCCAAAGCCTTCCTCGATGGCAAATCCTCCGGTGTGCAGGCGAAGCTCGCCGCCGAGATGGAGGCTGCTGCGGAAGGGTTGGACTTCGAACGTGCCGCCATGCTGCGCGACCGGCTCAAGGCGTTGACCTTCATCCAGGGCAGTCAGGCAATTAACGCGCAGGGCATCGGCGATGCCGATATCTTTGCGCTTGCGCATCGCAACGGTGTCATGGGAATTCAGGCATTCTTCATTCGCGGCGGCCAGAATTGGGGGCACCGCTCCTTTTTTCCGGCCCATGTCTCGGAGCTTGGTGAAGACGAGGTGTTCACAAGCTTCCTCGCACAATTTTACGAAGATGTTCCGCCTGCGCGCCTGATCTTGCTCGACCGTGAACTGGCCGAGGCCGATCTGCTGGCACAGGCATTGTCGGAACGGGCCGAGCGCAAGATTGAAATTGCCGTTCCCCAGCGTGGCGACCGTGTGCGTCTGGTCGCGCAGGCCACCCGCAATGCGGAAGAAGCGCTCGACCGGCGGCTGGCCGAGAGCACCACGCAAGGCAAGCTATTGCAGGAAGTGGCCGATCTGTTCGAACTGTCCGAACCGCCCAAGCGCATCGAGATTTATGACAACAGCCATATCCAGGGGACGAATGCCCTTGGCGCCATGGTCGTTGCCGGACCGGAAGGGTTTATCAAAGGGCAGTATCGCAAGTTCAACATCAAGCAGGCAGCGACGGACGACGATTTTGCCATGATGCGCGAAGTGTTCCAGCGGCGCTTTGGCCGGGCGCAGGAAGATGATCCCAATCGGGATGGCGGACAATGGCCCGATCTTGTGTTGATCGACGGAGGCAAGGGGCAAATGAGTTCGGTCAAGGCGGCGCTTGAAGAAATTGGGGTTGACGACGTGCC
>NZ_JBJXFW010000040.1:0-79373 GCF_046154385.1 Sphingorhabdus sp.
AACGGAAATGAAGGGCGCCATTAAATCGCGCGCACCTTTACAACACAGTCGATTTCCACGGTCGCATCGCGCGGCAGAACAGGTACCGATACCGCTGCACGCGCGTGCTTTCCGGCATCGCCGAACACCGCCTCCATCAAGTCGGACGCGCCGTTTGCGACCTCCGGTTGATCGGTAAATTCGGATGTCGATGCGACAAAGACACCTAGTTTGACGATCCGCTCGACACGGTCCAGATCCCCGCCCAATGCCTTTTTCATCTGCGCGATCAGCATGATGCCACAGGCCCGGGCAGCGATTTGGCCATCGGCCAAACTGCGCGCATCGCCCACTTTGCCGGTAATCACCTTGCCATCGACAAAGGGCAATTGCCCCGACACATACAGCATCCCGTTCGCTTCGACCGTTGGCACATAAGACGCCACCGGAGCCGCAGGTTCGGGCAAGGTGATACCCAATTCGGTCAATTTCGCTTCGATCATGATGTTATCCTTTCCAATGCGGGTGCTGGCAATTCTGTCACCAGTCGCTCCCTGATCCAATGTTCGGCGTCCGCCCATCGGTCCAAACGTGCGTGCGCCGCTTTCGATGATTTAACCCGTTCCCACAATAACGGCTCACCCACAAAATGAAGCCGCCAGACGTCGGGGAAATGTTCCCCCACCGAATCATGCTGATGCCCCAGATCATCGACGAAGACCGCCACGCTCGGTTGATACTCTTCCAATATGCGGCCCAGTGCCTCGCCCTTGCCGCCCTGATTGGTATAGACCGGCGCATCGATACCGACGGCCTTTAACTGCGCCGCCCGCGGTTCGGCGCGATGGTCGAGCAAATTCGTCAGAATGACGACATCGGCGACATCTCTTAGCCGGTTAATCGCATCAACCGCGCCGTCAATTGCCTGTTGCCGGGACATTTCGGTATCAAAAAATCCGTTCAGCAAATCCCACACGCGTCCGCGTTCGACAACGGTGCCATCATGTTTATGCCGCAACGCTTCGCCCCAGTCGCCATGCACCAGATCGAAATGAATGTGATGCGCCTCGTCCAGCCAATCGCGAAACGGAACAATCATGTGCAACAACACTTCGTCACAATCTGAAATCAACAGGGGTTTACTCATGATTCCAGTTCCTCACGCGCTTTAACCAATAATGCCGGCGATACCCCGATACACGCAGCGCACGCCAACAGATCGGGTTCGTGCGCCTCTAAAAAAGTCAATATCGCCGCCTGTGTTCCGCGTTCCGCGATACTGGTCCGCAACCCTTCTGGCGTAAGTCCGGTAAGCGACAAAAGCCGCTCCGCACGCGCTTCATCCATCAAGGCCCAGGCCAATGCCTGAAACGCCATTCCCGACGCGTCCAACTTGCCATTTGTTTCATGCATGGCTTTCGCTTAAGCGAAGGCACGGGTGAACGCAAAGCGGGAAAAGGGCTGTAATGTCGAAAAAGGTGATGATTGTTGAGGACAATGAGCTGAACCTCAAGCTGTTCACCGACCTTTTGCGCGCGCACCAGTTCAATGTGGAGGGCGTGCGCGACGGGCGGCTGGCGCTGGAACAGGCCCGAATGTTCGCCCCTGACCTGGTCATCATGGACATCCAGTTACCGCATGTCAGCGGCATCGACCTTATCGAAGCGATGCAGAAAGACGCGATATTGTCCGCCGTCCCGGTGCTCGCCGTAACTGCTTATGCTGGCAAGGGCGACGAAGAGCGCATCAGAGCGGCAGGCGCGCGCGGCTATTTGTCGAAGCCTGTGTCGGTGATGAAGTTTCTGGAGGCGGTGAAAGTGATTGTGGGGTGAATGCCATGTCCGGCACGCCGTTGGCACCCAGTCTTGACGCAATCATTGCGTAAGTTATACAATTTAAATGGATATTTTACGAAAATTAAGTTGAGAGATGGGTATCGACGTAAGTGCACAAAAGGTTGTTACTTATAACCCGGCCCACCAGAAACGAGTCATTACCGATCCCTCTCGCATTCCGCCTTCTTTGGTAATAAATTCACTGAAGGTTGTGAGTGTTTTTGGTCGACGAAAAGTGGCGCAAGATAATTATGACGGAAATCCTCTAATTTACGCCCTTAAAGGCAAGTTCGGCTATACGATGCCACATGGCGACTTTCGACAACTGCTTAGCTGCGCCCAAGAAATCGCTCCCAAGGCGCTGGATGGCGTTCAGTATGATTTAGTCGTGCCGCTGCCATCAACCTCACTTGTTACAAATATTTTGGCCAAACGGGTATCGCGCTTGAATGGCGGCTGCTCAACCGTTGAATGTCTAGATAAGGTCAACATTGGTCAAGTCTTGGCGACCGCGCCAAATGTAAATCAAGTGGCAAATCGATATCGAACCGAGTTTCGGTCTCAATTGCATTCGATGCAAGTGGCAAACCCAAACGACTTTTTTGAAATGAAACATGTACCGATAGCTTTGAGAAGCTACTTCATACCGGTGATTGCGAATCATATCGCTGGGCAAATTGCCAACAAGAAGATTTTGCTCGTCGACGACATATTGGGTTCGGGTACTAGTCTTCTATCGGCAGCGCGTGGGCTAAAGCAATTCGGTCCGAGTGCAATTGTTGGTTTTACGCTGATGGGCCGCCTCGCATAATCCTTGACATTTGGCCTAACATTACATAACTAACTTATTCTAAAGACCGCATTTACACCTTGCGGTCTCTAAATATGAAGCATTTTCCTTGGAAAATGTAGGATCGGGCAGCGCCGCCAGTGGCCACATCGTAAGGATGGAATAACTGGAGATCGGGTACCGGCCGACTGATTTTAGAGGACGCCAGGAAACTGGCGTCCTTTTTCTTTATAAATCAAAAAGGGCGCCCGAAGCGCCCTGATCGATAGCCATTTCAAGCAGCGGAGAGCTTACTTGATTTTGGCTTCCTTGAACTCGACATGCTTGCGCACAACGGGATCATATTTGCGGAACGTCATCTTTTCGGTGATGTTGCGCGGGTTCTTCTTGGTGACATAGAAAAAGCCTGTGTCAGCGGTGCTGAGCAGCTTGATCTTGATCGTGGCTGGCTTCGCCATGGCCCATTCCTTCGTGTTCGAATTTCGTTAAAAATGATAGCAGCAGCAATGCCGACCATTCACAGACGCGCGCCTTTGCGGATTCGTGCGTGCAAAGTCAAGCATTGAGTCGATTGTTCACGCTAAATTCGTTCAAACCGCATCGGCTTCGGTGCACCCTTAACGCGCAGCGCACCGTGCAGTTTCATTACTTATTAACCATGATAGCGCAAAGTTCCCGAATATATGGGGTTTAGGGGCAAAGTCATGGAGATGGATCATGATCGGCAAATGCTGATTCGCGCGGAATTAAGCGATCTGCTTGAATCCCTGCGGCTGACTTCTTTTGATACCAATCCCTTGCAATTTCTTGTCCGTCTGGAAGCGATACGCCAAACCGCCATCACACATCATTTTTCTGCCGTGGCCGAAATCGCCGGTGTTTTTGAAGCATCGATGAGCCGGGTTATCGAACATGGCGGGGCCGATTCGGTGGTGAACAGCTTCACCGGCATATTGGGCGACGCCATTGGCTGTCAGCAGTTAAGCCCATCGGTCACGCAGTCGCTATTGGCTTCTATCGCGGTGCGATTGCCGCGTTAGTTTTGAAATGATGCTGCTATAGCGACATCATGGACGCGCTTCTCTCTACATTCTTCTCCGTTTTCTTGGCAGAAATGGGTGATCGCACCCAGATTTTGGCTGCCGCCTTGGCACTACGATATCACCGGAACGGCGCGATTATCGCGGGGCTAGCATGCGCGACCCTTTTGAATTGCGCGCTTTCGGCAGTGGGCGGCTCGGTCATCGATCAGTGGATTAGCGAAACCGCTTTGAAGCTTTTCGCCGGGCTCGCTTATATTTTCGCAGGTGCCGGAATGTTGATGTGGCGGCGGACGGTGGACCCGCTGACCAATTGGAAAACCCCTGCCTTTCTGACCGCATTTCTCGGCCTGTTCATTCTCGAATTCGGGGACAAGAGCCAGTTCATCATCGCCGCCCAAAGCGCGCGCACGCCCTTTTGGGGCATGGCAATGGCCGGCGGTTTTGTGGGCATCATGGCCGCCACGATTCCTGCGGTACTTATGCGGGCGCGCCTTGCACAGGTCGTCCCGCTCAAACTTATTCGATGGGTGTCGGGGGGTCTGCTGTTGGGCTGGGGGCTTATGCTGGCAACGCAGGCTTTCGGGCTGGCTTGAGTGAACCGCTCACTATGAGTGGACGACAGGCTGCGATAGTAAATGGAGCCAAGGCTCCTTATATGGAGATGATCCCCCACCCCGATAAGGAGAATTTGAATGGCAGAAGGCGATAACAGCAAAAAGGCATTGGCCGATGCACTGAATGGCCTGCTGTCGGATTATTATGCCCTGTATCTGAAAACCAAAAATTTTCATTGGCACGTCACCGGTCCGCACTTTCGGGAATATCACCTGCTGTTTGATGAACAGGCAACCGAATTGATCGCAACCACCGACCTTGTGGCCGAACGTGTCCGCAAGTTGGGACAAGATACGCTGACCTCGATCGGCGCAATTGCCGGACGGCAGCGGATCAAGGATCATGATTCCACGTCAACCGATGCGACGAAAATGTTGAAGGAATTGCATGTCGACAACGAAAGTCTGGCAAAGTCATTAAAGGACGCAAAAGATCTGGCTGACCAAGCCGGTGACAACGCAACCGACGGCTTGCTGGATGACTGGACCGATCAGGCCGAACAGCGCGCCTGGTTTTTAGCGGCAACGCTCGGCAAAGGCTGATATAAAAAAGGCGGGCAAAGCCATATGCTTCACCCGCCTTTTCAAAATTTGCAGGACGTTTATTCCGACAGCGTGCTTAAATTCGTTGCCGAATATTTGCCGCGGCGGTCGATTTCGATATCGAATGCCAAACGGTCACCCTGTGTCACCTGCCCCATGCCCGAACGCTCAAGCGCAGAGATGTGTACAAACACGTCTTCGCCGCCGTCATCACGTTGTACGAAACCAAAACCCTTCATGTCGTTGAAGAATTTCACGGTTCCATTGGCGCGTTCGCCTGTCGATTCGCGCTGAGGTCCACGGGGGGCCGAATCACGGTCACCGCCACGGAAGCCACCGCCTTCACGGGGCGGACGATCACGGTCGAAACTGCGTTCCGGACGCGGTGCGCGTTCCGGCACCGCGATGGGTTCGCCATCGATAACCAGATCGGTCGCAGATACCTTGCCGCCACGATCCACAAGTGTGAATTCGAGCGGCTGACCTTCTGCCAAACCGGTCAGACCGGCCTGTTCAACCGCGCTGATATGGACGAACACATCGTCGGGACGGTCATCGACTTGGATGAAGCCGAAACCCTTTTGCCCGTTGAAAAATTTGACTATTCCTTTGCCGGAACCAATGACCTGTGCAGGCATCGGGGGTCCGCCGGGGCCACGGCGCGGAGCACCAAAGCCGCCGCCAGCACCGCCGCCGCCAGCACCGCCGCCGAAGCCGCCACCTGGACGGCCACCGCCGAAATCATTCTGGAAAGGAGGGGGTGCCCGGTAGCCATCATAGCTGTCATCACCAAAACCGTCTCTTTTGTCCCGGCCACGGCCGTTACGCTTGCGATCAAAACCCATGTCTTCGTACTTGCCTTCTCACCGCCCAAAACAACCTAGTCTATGCAGTCGAGGGCGCCGGTCCTGCACATCACAAGCGCGGCCCTTCCTGATCGCGCAAGCCCAAGCTATATCCCAATAAAAGATTGCGCGATAGCAAATATTGCGATGAATCGTTCAAGGTTCAAAAACGCACTTTTAATTGCCTTGGTGGACACAGTCGGGCAAGGGACCGTGCATGAGCGTATATTTGCATGAAGAAGACCTGCCCCAAGGCGTATTGGCGCAAGGGCCTGTGGCCGTCGACACCGAAACAATGGGCCTGATAACCCCGCGTGACCGGCTTTGCCTGCTGCAAATCTCCGACGGGCGCGGCGACGAACATCTTGTAAAGTTCGGACCCGACAGTGACTATGCCGCACCCAATTTGCGCGCTGTGCTGGCCGATCCGGCGCGGCTTAAGCTGTTCCATTTTGCGCGTTTCGACATTGCCGCGATTTCGCATTATCTAAATGTGGTTGCCGCGCCAGTGTTCTGCACCAAAATCGCCTCGCGTTTGACCCGCACTTATACGGACCGGCACGGCTTGAAAGAGCTGGTCAAAGAAATGTTGGCCACCGACATTTCGAAACAGCAACAATCAAGCGATTGGGGTGGGCCTACGCTATCGGAGGCGCAAAAAGATTACGCCGCAAGTGATGTGCGTTATCTGCACCGGTTGCATGATGAATTTGTGGTTCGCCTCGAAAGGGAGGGGCGCACGGCACTGGCCCAAGCCTGTTTCGACTTTCTTCCCCACCGCTCTGCTCTTGATTTGGCAGGATGGCCGGAAATCGACATATTCGGGCACAGTTAAGGTTCGAAAGCTCACATATATAAAATGTCAAAACAGGCAGACCTCGAACGCACACAAAGGCAACAATGGGCTCTGCCAGGCGGCCGGCATGACCGCCTTATCCGATTGTTGCGCGTGGGACTGCCCAGCACAATCGGTTTATTGGTCGCCATACTGGCATTTAGCCCCTTTACCGGAACGCAGGAGCTCAGCTTTGTCCTTAACAAGGACGAAGTTAACTTGTCTCGCGAGCGTATGCGGTTGATCGAGGCTCTGTACCGCGGCGAAGACAGCAAGGGCAGGCCCTTTTCGCTGCGCGCGGGGAGTGCCGTGCAGAAAACCTCCGCAGAACCCGTTCTGGAAATGACATCCTTGACCGCCCGGATATTGTTGAATGATGGCCCAGCGTCCATTCTTGCGCAGCGCGGCTCCTATAATCTCAATCGGGAAACGATGCGCGTGAACGGTCCGCTGGCGGTGAACTCGCCGGATTATAACATGGTGGCCAGCAATGTAGAGCTGTCGTTAAAAACAAAATCCATGCAAAGCTTTGGTGCCGTCAGTGGCCGCACCAAGGTTGGCACATTCCGAGCTGACAGATTGAAGGCCAATCTGGAAACTCGGATCGTAAGACTGGATGGCGGCGTGCATTTGCGTATCAACCAGAATGCAGTTAAGTGAGGTTTTGATGAACTTTCGTGCGAAACAACTCGGTATTTTGATCACATGTGCTGTTGCTGCGATGATCTCGACGGCTTCATCTGCACAAACTATCCGCAGCCATAACAGCAATGCGCCCGTTGATTTCACGGCTGATTCCCTCGAGTTGCAAGATCGCGCCGATCGAGTGGTACTCGCTGGCGGAGTGACCGTGACTCAGGCAGGGCTGATTTTGAAAGCCAGCCGATTAACGGCCGCATATTCCAATAGTGGCGGGGGTACAGATGTCGAGCGGCTCGATGCAACCGGCGGCGTCACGATCAGCAAGGATGATTTGCGCGCAACCAGCAACGCAGCAATTTATGATTTGGATTCCAGCCTGATTACCTTGATCGGTAACGTCAATCTGGTGCAAGGCAGCAACAAATTGAGTGGTGGACGCTTGGTTATCGACCTGAATTCCGGTCGTTCGACCATTAACGGTGGCGGCAACACCGGGACAAGCGCCGCCAACGGCCGCGTTTCAGGTACATTTACCGTTCCACCCCGGAAAAACTAAATTCGCCAAAATGTTTACGCATAAATCATGCCAATTGCATGTTGGCCGCAGAATGGGTAGCTGTTGGGGCTAATGACACAGGTTATTCGCGGGCGATGATTTGAAATGGACAGCATGACAACAGAGCGAACGGCTGGCGATACCCAATTACCCGAAGTCGTGCAATCCGGACTAGGCGTCATATCGATTGCCAAAAGCTACGACAAACGAGCGGTCTTGACGGATGTGTCACTCGCCGTGGCAAAAGGTGAAGTTGTGGGATTGCTCGGTCCCAATGGTGCAGGCAAAACGACCTGTTTTTATTCGATCATGGGCCTTGTCAAACCGGACAGCGGCCGCATCACATTGGACGGCGCCGACATTACCGCCATGCCAATGTACCGGCGCGCTATTTTGGGATTGGGCTATTTACCGCAGGAAACATCCATATTTCGCGGCATGACGGTTGAACAGAATATCAGCGCCGTTCTTGAAATGGCCGAGCCGGATGCGAACGCACGCAATGCCCGGCTTGAAAAGCTGCTTGAAGAATTCGGCTTGGGCCGCTTGCGAAGCGCGCCCGCCATGGCCTTGTCTGGCGGTGAGCGCCGAAGATGCGAAATCGCACGCGCCCTTGCGGCAAATCCATCCATCATGCTTTTGGATGAACCGTTTGCAGGGATCGATCCGATCTCGATTTCGGATATTCGCAATCTGGTAAAAGATCTAAAAACCCGCGGGATTGGCGTGTTGATTACGGACCACAATGTCCGCGAAACGCTGGAAATCGTGGACCGTGCGTGCATTATCTATGGCGGGCAGGTCCTTTTTTCGGGGTCTCCCGAGGCATTGGTTGCAGACCCAAATGTCCGGCGACTCTATCTGGGCGAAAGTTTTGCAATGTAATGGGGCGGGCACTGACCGAATATTTCAATATCCCATGCCAAAAACATAATCCGTGGCATTAGCACCTCGCCTCGATTTGCGCCAAAGCCAGTCACTGGTGATGACGCCGCAATTGCAGCAAGCGATAAAACTGCTTGCCCTGTCATCGCTGGAAATCGAAGCATTCATTGCCGAGGAGGTGGAGCGCAACCCACTGCTTGAAACGGGAACGCCGGAAATTCCGGCCGAAACGGTTCCGGATGACTTTACCGCCTTGCCGTCCACCCAAAGCGGTGACCGCAGCAGCGACGATGTCTTGGGCGGCACGGACATGGCTGCATCAGAGGCATTGGACGTCGATTTTGGTGCCGAAACTTTTCACCATGATGGTGTCGCCGATAGCATCGGAGGCAGCGATGGGATGCTTGGCCTTTCCGGCGGTAGCATGGCGGGCGGATTTGAAGGTGAAGGCCCGGATTTCGACAGCTTCGCAGCCGCAGATATCAGCCTGCGTGAGCATTTGATGGAGCAAGCCGGGGCCAGCCTGTCCGGCCGCATGCTTTTTCTGGCACAGCAGATCATCGAACAAATCGAACCCACTGGATATCTGGGTGCCGATCTTTTGGCTATGGCGCATCGGCTGGGTGTCCCCTTGGTTGAAATGGAGGGTGCCCTGACCGAGGTGCAGCGGTTCGACCCAACCGGCGTGGGCGCACGCGACCTTGCCGAATGCATCATGCTGCAAGCCAAAGAAGCAGACCGATATGACCCGTGCATGGCAAAGCTCATCAACAATCTGGATCTTGTCGCCAAGGGAGCGTTTGACCAGCTAAAACGTATGTGCCGGGTGGACGATGAAGATTTGCGCGACATGATGATCGAGCTTCGCAGCTATGATCCCAAACCGGGCTGTCGTTTTGAAACCGAAAACAGCATCGCGGTAACACCTGATATTTTTGTCACGGCACGGGGGACAGGATGGGCGATCGAACTGAATAGTGCGAACCTGCCCCGCTTGCTGATAAACCGGACTTATGTCGCCGAACTGGGAAAAGACAAAACGACAAAGGCATGGATAAATGACTGCATGGCTGACGCCAATTGGCTGATCAAAGCAATGGACCAACGGCAACGCACTATCGTCAAAGTGGCCACCGAAATTGTGAAGCAACAGGACGGTTTTTTTCGGGGTGGCGTCGCGCATTTGAGGCCGCTGACATTGCGGCAGGTCGCAGATGCCATAGAAATGCACGAATCCACGGTCAGCCGGGTCACCAGCAATAAATATCTGCATTGCGACCGCGGGCTGTTTGACCTTAAATATTTCTTCTCTTCCGGCGTACAGTCTGCAGACGGGGATGGCGTTTCCGCCGAAGCCGTAAAAAGCCACATAAAGACATTGATAGACGGCGAAGGCGCAAAGATCCTGTCGGACGATACTCTGGTCGATTTGTTAACGGCAAAGGGCTTCGACATTGCCCGGCGTACCGTCGCAAAATATCGCGAAGCAATGGGTATTGGATCGTCGGTCCAACGACGGCGGCAAAAGAAAATGGGCCGTTAAGAGGGGCTCAGGCGATTACCAATCCTGATCATCAAGCTCGATGACGCCCTGCCGAGCCATCGCCCCGGCAAGGATCGTTTCCAGCAATTCGGGATAACTGATACCTGCAATTACGGCCGCCCTGCCAATCACCCGCTGCGACCAGATATTGCACTGAAGATTAACTTCGAGGAAATTGATCTCACCCGTTGCAGGGTTAAGCCTGAACTCGAACCGGCCATAATCAAAAGGCCACAATTCCGGTAATAGCTTGCGGGTCAATTCTTGCACTTTGGCGATGAAAGCCGGGTCGGTTTCCTGCACCAATTTGGCCTCTGATGATTCAAAGCCCCGCTTTTCAGCATATGTCCGCAACACTTCGGTATCATGATCGAAACGCATCAAAGGCAAAAACTGGGCTTTGCGCGCACCGATCACTGGCAATTCGACATCAATACCTGAAAGAAACGGTTCAACCAGCGCATCATGCCCTTCGTCGTGCAGATGTTCGACAGCGTTTTTAACTCCCGCCCAGTCATTTTCGGCGGACACTCCCCAACTGGCCGAGGAGGCATTGGGTTTAACGACGTAGCGGTCTGCCGACCAATCCGTGATCGGATCGACTGGAGCATTCCGACGGAAAATCGCCGAATTGGCAGTCGGCACGCCCCGTGCCCGTGCGGCCATCTTCATCAGATGCTTGTCGTCCGAAAGCCCACGCAAAATCGGAGTTGCTCCCAAATAAGGGACGCCCAGCCGCGTGCACAAGGTGGGCATCATCAATTCACTATTGAGATACCCGCCGCGGTTCAGCAGCGAAAAGACGAAATCAACATCGGGCTTTGTGAACAGGACTTCGGGACTGTTCGCCGCTGTAACGTTGAGGCCCAGATTCTCCAAGACATCGCGTACTTCGCGATGATAAACGGCATGATCGCCATCAACCGTGTCACGCGACCCGTCGCCCAGCGCGTGCTTTGCAATGAAAAGCAATTTAATCTTGTCACGGTAACGCGCCGGAATGAACAGCTTGCGCGGCGGGGAAATAATTTCAACTGGCATAGGGGCTTTGGCCTCTTGGCTGTTTTGTGTATGCGGGGTCGGTAGTGCCGCATTATGGCGGTTGTGAGGCGGTATCGCCAGCAGGAAGGGATTGGAATGTCTTTGCTTGATCTACCTACCGCGACTTTGATGAGCGCGGGCGGCGACGACCGGATAACTTTGGACGAGCAAAGCGGCCTGAACAGTTATGGCTGCGCGCCCGAACCTGTAAGGGCAATTAGCTATTCTTCATCGACCGCCAGTTCCATTTCCGCGCCTGCTTATGCCCATGCCCATGCGGTTCACCATCAATTGCGGCTGGCGGTTGCCAATGGCGAAAGCGAGGATGCCGCCTATACGCGTTTTTTGCGTAACGCACGCAATCGGATCCGTCAGGTTTACAGCCTTGGGGCAGATGTTGACGTAGCATTCGGCGCATCGGGGACGGATCTGGAATATCTTGCCCTTGCGATTGCGCTGCAAAGTGGTCAGCCAGTCACCAATGTCGTGGTCGAAGTCGACGAGGTCGGCAGCGGATGCCTGTTTTCACAGGCTGGACAATATTTCGCTGCCCGAACCGCGCTTGGTTTGGAAGTTGTTAAAGGCGCGCACTTGCCCGGATTTGGTGCGGATGTGATTTCGGTCGAAACGTTGAAAACACGAACCGAAAATGGGCCAGTCCGGCAAGACGACGAATATGCACAGATGCTGCTCGAAACCATCGGGGCAATCATTGCAAATGGTGGACGGCCTCTGGTGCACATCATTCACCGGTCCAAAACGGGCATCATCACCCCTAGTCTGGCCACCATAGATAAATTGATTGCGGCTTATGGGGATTCGGTCGATCTGGTCGTCGATGCATGTCAGGGGCGTATCTCGCCTGAAACGATCCAGGCTTATCTGACGCGCGGGGCGAGCATCTTTCTTACCGGATCGAAATTTATCGGCGGTCCTCCTTTCAGCGCATGGGCCCTTGTCCCTATGAAGCTTTCGGCCCGGATGAAATCAGGAACGGCGGCCCCTGCCGGCCTTGCCCATTTCTTTGCCCGTGGCGACATGCCCACCGGTTGGAGCGATACAGATGCGGTTTTGCCGGAACGAACCAATTTTGGACTATTGCTAAGGTTGGAAGCGGGCTTGTTCGAACTGGAGCGCTTGCTCGCTATGCCTATGGAGCGTGTGGACGCTGTTATTCTGGCGTTTGGCAAGGCCATGCGAACTTTGGCAGAAGCGATGCCGTTCAGGCTGATCGAAGGTGCTGCAAACGATCCCGCCGCCGGCGATCATCAAAACGACCAAGCCCCGGTTCATCCACTCGATCGAAAAATGCTGTATGTCATAGAACTGACGGAGCCAATTTTAACAACGGGCCATGCGCTGTCTGTCGAACAGGCACGGGAAGTGTATCGCGGCCTTTATACAGATATGGCAGAGTCATTTACGCAACCCCATGACCGGCTGGTCGCATCGGAAATCTGCCACCTCGGGCAACCCGTCAAATGTTTGAAGCAATCCGATGGCGAATGGGCGCCTACGTTAAGGCTATCGCTATCGGCGCCCCAGATATTTGAAATGATTGGTCTGGATGCCGACCGGTTGGTTGAACGCTTTGCTGCGGATATTGAACGGATTGCATCCAAGATCCGTCTTGTCACCAGAACTTTAGCTTAGGGTCAAAAACCCCTGGCTCTAAGCCGCACGCAAGCGATCGAGGAAGTTACGGCTCGCTTCGCGTAAGGCTGCTGCCCGGCTCTCGAGTCCGGACATGACGTGCTGCATTTCATCGGCTACCTCGCCCACCTGCACCGCTGCAACATTCACTTCTCGGCTGAATTCACGCACATGTTCCGCATCTTGGGCTGCATGTTGCGCGTGCCCACTTATGTCGCGGGTTGCGGCCTGTTGCTGCGTAATAGCAGCGGCAATATTGTTTGCACCCTGTTGCACTTGAGACATCTCTTGGGCAACGGACCCCACCATATGGGCTGCGCTACCCATCTGGTCCTTGATGTTCGTAACCGTCGCAGTTACCGACCCGATGGCACCATGCGTTTGGCTGGCAAGGCTTTTTACTTCCTGTGCCACCACCGCAAAACCCCGTCCGGCATCACCAGCGCGGGCGGCTTCAATCGTTGCGTTAAGCGCCAGCAAATTTGTCTTGCCCGCAACATCCTGAATCATCGAGGCGATCTCTTCTATTTTCTCGGCTTCAATGGCGAGATGCGCCATCACACCGCTGCCTTCCCTGCTGCTTTTGGTTGCGGCCTCAGACGCTATGACCTGATCCTGCACCTGATGTGTTATAGCATCGGAGGACACACTTAATTGGCGTGCGGCCGCAGCGACCATCTGTATTGCGACGCTCATGTTCGACGCCATATCGGCCATCGCGTCCGTGCGTTCCAATGTTTGCGTTCCGATGGCAGCCAATTGCTGCGATGATTCCCCGACCGCACGAACCGCCGATTCCATCACATCGATTATCGCATAAACGGAGTGCTCAAATTCGGTTGCCAATGCTGTCATGGCCATGCGCTGCTGGGTTTCCGCCCGGTTCCGTTCTTCATTTCGGGCAACATTGGTATTGCGACGTTCAGCTTCCAATGCTTGAAGTCGCTCCTGTTCAGCCGCAAAGAAGCTCTCCTTGCGACGCGCAAAGCTTTGCGCTTCATCAAGGGAATGCATGAATGATCGCCATTGCATCATCGCAACGCGGTGCAATGTAATGCCAACCAAAGTGATGCCGGCATAAAAGAACCACGGCATGGATATGTCTGAATATGTTGCCGATATCGCGCTGCCGATAGTCATTATGATAAGCCACATCACCATTGCAGCTGGCAAACACAGATAGATAAGGGCGCCGATCGTCAACAGACCAAAAGTCATGGCGCTGGCAACAACAGGGCCAATTTCCTGATGATAGCTCCAGATATCGGCAAGCAAAAGTACCCAGCTGAAGGAAACTACCGACACTTGCAGGATAAACAGACGCCGCAGGAATAACAGATAATGCCCGTCAGGGTCGGCCTCTTCGGAATATTCTTTAATACGCACATGTACGCGAAAGCCGACGATCATCGCTATCGTGTAAAGCGGAGCACAATAAGGGGCGAAATCGGTTTTTGCCCCGCCAAACCATAAAATGCCCAGCGCAGGCCACATTGCCGCCATTCCGGAGAGAAACGCGGCAACATGTGACCGCCCCACAGCTTGCAACTGCGCCAACATCAAAGCGCGGTTTTCAATGCGTGCAGAACGACGCAATATCGCCCATTCACCTTGCAAATTGGTGAAGAATGCGAACATGTCTTTCAAATGGCGCAAATTGCTCATGCATCGGTTCCGACGGGAATTTCCTCCGACGTTCCTACAGCTTAATAGTAAATTAGCCGTTAACCATGCACTTCATTTCCGAATGTCGCCAACACACGCATCCACAAAAAAGGCGGCCCTCGAAAGGACCGCCTTTTCTTTCCTCCAGCAGGCCGGGGCTATGATCGCCCCGTGCGCTGAAACACTTAACGCTTCGAGAATTGGAAGCTCTTACGCGCTTTCGCCTTACCGTATTTTTTACGTTCAACGGTCCGGCTGTCACGGGTCAAGAAGCCTTCAGCTTTCACTGCGCTGCGTAACAGCGGCTCATATTTCGACAATGCCTGTGCAATACCGTGCTTGACCGCACCGGCTTGGCCCGAGAGACCGCCGCCTTTTACGGTTGCGATAACGTCATATTGACCGATACGCTCGGTCACGCCGAATGGCTGATTGATCACGAGACGGAGCGACGGACGTGCGAAATACACTTCCTGGTCGCGGCCATTGACAACAATCTTGCCGGTTCCGGGCTTCAGCCATACGCGGGCGACCGCATCCTTGCGGCGGCCGGTTGCATATGCGCGACCCTGGGCATCAATTTCCTGTGCGCGGATTACAGCAGCAATCTGGACAGGCGCTTCAACGCCCAAGGTTTCGAGATCAGCGAGTGAATTTGCGGTATCGGACATTATGCACCCACCTTGTTCTTGCGGTTCATGGAAGCGACGTCGAGCGTCTGGGGTTGCTGGCCATCATGCGGATGTTCAGTGCCGTTGTACAAATGCAGGGCGCGCATTTGGGCGCGGCCAAGCGGTCCGCGCGGAACCATGCGCTCCACAGCCTTTTCCAGCACGCGCTCAGGGAATTTGCCGTCAAGCACTTTCCCTGCGGTGATACCCTTGATTCCGCCGATATAACCGGTGTGGCGATAGTAGACCTTGTCAGTCAACTTCTTGCCCGTAAACTTTACCTTGTCGGCGTTGATAACGATGACATGGTCACCGCAATCAACATGCGGCGTATAGCTTGGCTTGGTCTTGCCACGCAGGATGTTGGCGATGATGCTCGCAACCCGGCCAACAACCAAGCCTTCGGCATCAATGAGGATCCACGATTTCTCAACGTCCTGCGGACGGATCGATTTCGTAACTCTGGATAGCGTTTTCATCGCTAATCGAACCTTTCGGAATTTGTAGATATGTGCCCAGAATCATATAATCCTGGTCGCGAAGCGGCGCTAATGACGATGAACCGGTCGATAGTCAAGCAAAAGCAGGGGTTTTACGACGGGTATAATAATACCCTTTGCCATCCATTGGTCAACTTGAGGCGGCGGCAGACGGTTCCTTCATGCTGTCTCGAAAGCCACCCAATCTGCAAAAGCTGGATATGCGGCATCGGTTGAAACCCGAACCACAGCAGGCACTTCATACCGGTGCAGCGCCGCAATCCGTTGCATGGCCATGTCCGCCTTGTCAGGGCTGGTCTTGAACAAGACCGGATGTTCTTCCTTCGCCTCGATCTCGCCTTCCCACCGGAAATGTGAAATTACCATCGGAAAACGATTGGCGCTGGCAATCAGTCTTTCGGACAATAGCCTACGGCACATATCATGGCCTTCGCCCGCCGTAGGAAACACCGCGTAAATGAGGGCAACGTCAGACTTTCCGCCCTTATGCGCCATGGTTACGACCTATGACATGAGTTCCCCAGGCCGTTGCGGCGACCACCAGCGCACCGACTGCCTGATGTGCAACGGCGAGCACGATGTTCATCCCCGTCATCACCGTCGCGATGCCCAGCAGTATCTGCACGCCAAAGGCGCTATGGATGGCAACGGACGCAGAACGCACCCCGGCCGCTTTGGTTTTTCGCGCAAGCATTATCAATGCTATTACCGCAATCCATGCCCACCAACGGTGCACAAAATGGGTTAAGAAGGGATCGTTGACGAGAGCCGAAAATAGGCCGCTGCTCGTATCGATACCCTCGGGAATGAAATGGTCATTCATCAACGGCCAACTGTTTGAAACATAACCGGCATTCAATCCGGCCACCCATGCACCGAACAGCAATTGCACGAACAATATTGCCATCACTATGGCAGAAAATCTGGTAATCTTTGCCGGTTTTGCAGCAGAATTCTTTGCATATGCCTTTAAGTCCAGCGCCGTCCAGACCAGACCGCCAAGAATGAACAATGCCGTCAGAAGGTGCACCGCAAGCCGGTAGTGGCTCACATCCGTCCGCGCGGACAGACCAGACGACACCATCCACCAGCCAATCGTCCCCTGCAAACCGCCAAGCGCCAGCAGCGCCAACAGGCGCGGCTTATATCCTACGGGAATAGCCCGCCTTATCCAGAACCAAGCCAGTGGCAGGGCAAAGGCCAGGCCAATCACGCGGCCCAGCAATCGGTGAACCCATTCCCAGAAATAGATGAACTTGAACTGCGCCAGAGTCATGCCCGCCGGGCCGTTTATTTCCGTATATTCGGGTATCTGCTTATATTTTTCGAATTCCGATATCCATGCTGCTTCATTCAGCGGTGGCAAAGTTCCGGCAACAGGCTTCCATTCGGTAATCGAGAGCCCCGATTCAGTCAGCCGCGTAATCCCGCCAACGACGACCATGATAAAAACCAGCACGGCAACACACATAAGCCAAGCGACCAACGCATCGGGTCGGGCGGTGACGATGCCCGATTTTCTGTCAAATATTTCGGAATTTTCCATGGCGGCGGATATGCGCGGTCAAAGACCATCTGACAAGTAAGGCAACGATCCGTACTATTGCTTTTCAAGGCAAATCAGTTGCAAAAAGATATCTGGGCTATTTGAAATCCACGGGTCGGGTCCCAGGGTCGAGACATAGTCCTTTTTCATCAAATGATATGTTGTAACGTCTGACAAAATATGCCATTGGCTCCCGCTATGGCAAAGGTTTGGACAAAATGGCGATGGGACGGGCTTGGGTTAAGCATCGCCGGGCTTTGCCTTATGCATTGTCTGATTTCATCGGTCTTGCTGGTTTTTCTTGCCTCGGCCGGTGGTCTTCTGCTTGATCCCATCATTCACGAAATTGGCTTGGTGCTGGCCATTGTCTTCGGGATGCTGGCCTTGGGCAAGGGACTGTGGGATCATGGTTTTGTGATGCCCGCCGCAATCGGCGCGTCCGGCATTGGCATGATGGCGGCTGCACTTGCAATTCCGCACGGCACGACTGAAATAGCATTGACCGCTGTTGGCGTTGCGATCCTGGCTTGGGGTCATATACTGAACCACCGCGCGTCGAATTGACCTAAGGGTCTGCGCAGCCTACATTGGGGATATGGCATCACACCAACATCACGAACATGAGGGCGCATCGCTTGCACATGCGGCGCAAAGTGCGCTCATTCAGGCAGGCGAGCAATGGACCGATATGCGGGCCGACATTTTTGATGTTCTGGCGACTTTCGACAAGCCGGCTTCAGCCTATGATATAGCGGACCACGTATCGCAAAAACGCGGGAAGCGTGTCGCTCCCAATAGCGTTTACCGGATACTTGACTTGTTCGTGGCGACCAATCTCGCCCGCCGGGTAGAAAGCGCAAACGCCTATTTGGCCAATTCCCATCCCGGATGCATGCATGACTGCATCTTCCTGATCTGTGACAATTGTGGCACGGCGACTCATATTGATGACGACAAATTGACAAATAATGTCCGTATGGCCGCGGAAAACGCGGGTTTCGCGCAGGTTCGCCCGGTCATCGAAGTGCGCGGGAAGTGCGCTGATTGTGACTGACAGGTTAAAATTTTCTCGCTATCACGGCATCCTATGACCCATAAGCCAGACACGCCGCTGCTCGACACGGTTCACATACCCGCCGATCTCCGCAGTCTTCAAGTATCGCAACTTCGCCAACTGGCAGATGAGCTCCGCTCGGAAACTATCTCTGCCGTATCTGTGACCGGCGGCCATCTCGGTGCTGGCCTAGGCGTGGTCGAATTGACCACGGCAATCCATTATGTATTCAATACGCCCGAAGACAGGCTGATCTGGGATGTGGGCCATCAATGCTATCCGCACAAGATACTCACCGGACGCCGTGACCGTATCCGCACGCTTCGCACGGGCGGCGGGCTTTCCGGTTTTACCAAGCGCAGCGAGAGTGAATATGACCCGTTCGGTGCAGCGCATAGCTCAACCTCAATTTCCGCAGCCCTAGGCTTTGCCGTTGCCAACAAGATTGCCGGTAAAGCCGGCAAAGCCATCGCTGTCATTGGCGACGGCGCGATGAGCGCGGGCATGGCATATGAAGCCATGAACAATGCCCAGGCTGCCGGAAACCGGTTGGTAGTCATCCTGAACGATAACGATATGTCCATCGCACCGCCAGTGGGTGGTCTTTCTGCCTATTTGTCACGGCTGGTATCATCAAGCGAATATCTGGGCTTGCGCAGCCTGGCGAGCAAATTGGCAAAACGGCTTTCGCGCCGGATCCATAACGCAGCGTCAAAGGCCGAGGAATATGCCCGCGGCATGGCGATGGGCGGCACCTTGTTTGAAGAACTCGGATTCTATTATGTCGGCCCTATTGATGGCCACAACCTCGAACAGTTGATCCCCGTGCTCGAAAATGTCCGCGACAATGCCGAAGGACCCGTGCTGGTGCATGTCGTAACACAAAAGGGCAAAGGTTACGCCCCGGCTGAAGCGGCAACTGACAAATATCATGGCGTGGTCAAGTTCGACGTGATCACAGGCAAGCAAGACAAAGGCCCGGGTGGCGGCCCACCAGCCTATCAGAATGTCTTTGGCGAAACGTTGGCCAAGCTGGCCGACAGCGACCCAAAAATCTGCGCGATAACCGCTGCCATGCCCGGTGGCACCGGCATCGACAAATTCGCCGCGGCCCATCCTGACCGCAGCTTTGATGTTGGCATCGCCGAACAGCATGGCGTTACCTTCGCCGCCGGTTTGGCCGCGCAGGGTATGCGCCCGTTTTGCGCGATATATTCGACGTTCCTGCAACGTGCCTATGACCAGGTCGTGCATGACGTTGCAATCCAGAACCTGCCCGTCCGCTTCGCCATTGATCGCGCCGGTCTGGTCGGCGCCGATGGCAGCACGCACGCAGGTTCGTTCGACATTACCTATTTGGCGACCCTGCCCAACATGGTCGTCATGTCACCTTCGGACGAGGCCGAATTGGTGCATATGACCTACACCGCCGCGTGCCATGACAGCGGTCCGATTGCGTTCCGCTATCCACGCGGAAATGGCACCGGCGTTTCTTTGCCCGAAGTTCCGCAGCGGTTGGAAATCGGCAAAGGCCGGATCGTGCGCGAAGGCAAAAAGGTCGCGATCCTATCGCTCGGCACCCGTTTGGCCGAAGCGAACAAAGCCGCCGACACGCTGGATGCAAAGGGCCTGAGCACCACCGTCGCTGACCTGCGCTTTGCCAAACCGCTTGACGAAGACATGATCCGCCACCTGATCGCCACGCATGAAGTGGTGGTGACCGTCGAAGAAGCTGCGGTCGGTGGCCTTGGCGCACATGTTCTGACTTTGGCCAGTGACCTCGGGTTAATGGATGCCGGGCTGAAAATCCGGACGATGCGTCTGCCCGATATCTTTCAGGAGCATGATAATCCGCAAAAGCAATATGACGAAGCAGGGCTGAATGCGCCGCAAATCGTCGAGACGGTCCTGAAGGCCCTTCGCCACAACAGCGCTGGCGTCGAGGAAGCAAGCGTGCGGGCTTAAAAGCCCGCGCACCTTATATCATCAGCCCGGAATAACCGACTGCGCGGTTTGTCCGTCACCTTCCGGAGCGGCTATGATGTCGCGGGTTATCGAACCTTTGTTCACGGTATTGGTTTCGGGGTCACCGACCGACGAACGGATACCCATTTCAGCCGAGGCTGGTGTGCCGGACAGAACGCGCTCTGCCGCAGAACGGGGCGCAGGTCCGCCAAACATCGCTTCCAATACGGAATCCTGTCCGGAATCTTGCGCGCGCGGTGCAACGGTCGCAGTTGGCTCCAGTGCGAAATCAGGGGGCACAACCAAAGGTGCGGCGCGGCCAATCTGCGGGGCAGCGGCGGCGTCATTGCCACGAATATCCCAATTCCACAGGTCCTGTCCGGCCTTGTCCATCGAAGCGCAGCCCGACAGTAAAATTACGGTTGAAAAGCACGAGGCCAAAAGCAATTTCTGTTTCATATGTGAAGTCCTAACTCGCGCAATCATGGCCGGGGGGCGGGTGTAGCGCCGCCAAACAAGGCGTCGATAACCTGCTCTTTAATATCGCCGTCTTGCGGGCGCGGGGCGTTTGGCGTTGGAGCGGGGAGCGCAAACGTGGTCGGCACTTCGATCGGTTTGGAACGGGTTACCGCAAATTCGTCAGGCCGTTGCCGGTCCAATATGCCCGTCGAACCGCAACCTGCAAGCGCGGCACAGGCAAATAATGCCGACGTCAGGATCATTTTCCGCTTCATATTCACTCCACTATGTCCGCTCTGCTTGCGGGTTCCTGAACAGGTGCCTTTTCGCGCATCAGGAAGGCGCGGGCAAGCAATATCAATACGCCAATGGTGATGGCGGCATCGGCAAGGTTGAAAATGTAAAAAGGCCGGAATGTGCCAAAATGCAAGTCTGCATAATCAACCACATAGCCATAACGCACCCGATCCAGTATATTCCCGAATGCGCCGCCCAGAACCAGCGACAGCGCCAGCACGTCGCCACGCAGTTTTTCGCGCCACATCCAGACCGCAACACAGCCCGCAATGGCACCGGTCAGCGCGACCAGCGCCCACCGCTCGGCATCGCTGTCGGCCGTTAGGAAGCTCATCGATACGCCGCGATTTTCGGCGTATCGCAGGTCGAAGAACGAGATGATGTGAATGGCCCCGCGGCTTTGCAGCTGCAACGGGCCAAGCATCGCATATTTGACGATCTGGTCGGCGATGAAGACCAGACTGGCCAGCATGATGCCCTGAAGGCGGAATTTGGGGTTGGTCATGCCAAATCCTCCCCGTTTACGGGGAGGGGGACCGCGCGAAGCGTGGTGGAGGGGGGAGTCAGTGCGCACATGTCCCCTCGTGTAAGCCGCCAGCCCCCTCCGTCAACCCTGCGGGTTGCCACCTCCCCGCAAGCGGGGAGGATTTGCTGAGCCTTATCCACCGACCACATCCTCACACCGCGCACATAGCGCGCCGTCCTCGACAACCTCCGGCAGATGCCGCCAACAGCGACCGCATTTGTGGTTGGTGGTTTTAGTGACAACAATTGAACCACGATCCACCGAATTATTATTGCAATCGACGCGCTCAACCATGGCAAGCTCGGCGAGCAATTCTGCATTCACCGGTTCTACATGGTTCATCTCTTGCGCTCGTGCTTTCCAAGGGTAGGAAACAACTGCCTCAAGACTTGAACCGACTATTTTTTCCCGGCGCAGCGGTTCAATAGCCTCAAGAATATCATCCCGAACCAAATTATATATCTGGAAGAATTGGGCGATTTCCGGGTCATGCTGGCCATAGGAATCAATGGGCAATTCTTGAAAGTGAATGCTTTCTCCGTTGGGGAATCGGGTTTGCCAGACTTCTTCCGCGGTAAAAACAAGAACAGGCGCAGCGTAGCGCACCAGTGCATGGAAAAGAGTATCGAGTACGGTGCGATAACTGCGCCGTGTCAGATCCGCAGGGTCATCGCAATAGAGGCAATCCTTACGGACGTCAAAAAAGTATCGGCTCAGGTCTTCATTACAAAAATCCGTTAAATCCCGGACATAACCATTAAAATCAAATTGCCCGATTGCAGTTCTGATGTTGCAATCTAAATGGAACAGCTGGTTTAGCATGTACCGCTCCAGTTCCGGCATGTCCGAAACGGCGACCTTTTCAACATCCGAAAATCCGTCGAGCGCGCCGAGCAGATAGCGGAAGGTGTTGCGCAACTTGCGATACTGGTCGGACACGCCCTGCAGTATCTCTTTACCGATCCGGTGGTCCTCGGTGAAATCCACAGTCAGCGCCCACAGCCGCAAGATGTCCGCGCCGCTGTCGCGCATCAGGTCGAGCGGGTTGATCGTGTTGCCCAGCGACTTGGACATTTTCATGCCCTTCTGGTCCATCGTAAAGCCGTGGGTCAGTACCGCATTATACGGCGCACGCCCGCGCGTGCCGCAGCTTTGCAGCAGGCTCGACTGGAACCAGCCGCGATGTTGGTCGCTGCCTTCGAGATAGAGGTCGGCGGGCCATTGCAGATCGGGCCAGCGCCCCGATTCCAGCGTGAACACGTGGGTGCAGCCCGAATCGAACCAGACGTCGAGAATGTCGGTGACGCGTTCATAATCAGCGAGCGCGTAATCGCTGCCCAGATATTCCTGTGCGCGTTCGTCGCTCCACGCATCCACACCCGATTCCCGCACACCGGCGACGATCCGCGCGTTGACGGCGGGATCGTTCAGATACTGCCCGGACTTGCGGTCGACAAAGAGCGTGATCGGCACACCCCATGCCCGCTGGCGTGACAGCACCCAGTCGGGGCGGCCTTCGACCATCGAGGACAGGCGGTTGCGGCCCTTTTCGGGGATGAAGCGAGTCGCGGCGATGGCGGACATGGCAGTTTCACGCAGGGTGGTGCTTTGGCTGCCCGGTGTCTCGACTTCGCTCGACACGAACGGAGAGGGGGGCACTGGATGCTCGATTGAAGGAGTGGACAACGCTTCAACACCGTTCGTGTCGAGCGTAGTCGAGACACCCATCGGCAAGGGCCGGTCCATCGAAACAAACCATTGCGGGGTGCAGCGATAGATGACCTTCGCCTTCGACCGCCAGCTATGTGGATAGCTGTGCTGGTAATCGGCGGACGCCGCGAGCAATCCGCCCGCTTCGCGCAGCGCGGTACAGATAGGGCCATCGGGCGCATTGAATTTGGGATTGATGACGCTACCTTCGCCGCCCAGCCAGAGCCAGTCGGCGCGGTATTTACCATCACCTTCGACCGCAAAAACCGGATCGATACCGTTCGCCTTGCACAGGTCGAAGTCGTCCTCGCCATGATCGGGCGACATATGAACAAGACCGGTACCGCTGTCAGTGGTAACGAAATCGCCGGGGAGCATGGGGCGTAATCTGCTGAAAAATCCTCCCCGGGACGGGGAGGTGGCAGACGCGCCAGCGGCTGACGGAGGGGGGGTGCCGTCAAGCGCTGCGTTAGGAGGCGAACCCCCTCCACCATGCTGCGCATGGTCCCCCTCCCCGTCCCGGGGAGGATTTTCGAGATGATGCATCGGGTGACGGACCATGGTTCCGGCTAGCTCGGAGCCTTTGCCCGTCCAAATTTCCTCATGGTCCGCTTGGCCAAAAGAAGCATTATCGTCCCAGACACCGTCGTCGTCCCACGTCGAAACTTTTTCTAACAATTTCGACATGCGCTCTCGGGCGACTAAAACCTTGCCCGCAGTTGATTTGAATAAGCCATCCGGAGCGTTCTTGATTACAACCAAGACATACTCAACATCAGGCCCATAAGCGATCGCCTGGTTCACCGGAATCGTCCAAGGCGTCGTCGTCCAGATCACCGCATAAGCACCCTTCAGCGCTTCAATCGGCGATTCAACAATCTCGAACGCCACATCAATCTGCGTCGAGGTGATATCTTCATATTCCACCTCGGCCTCTGCCAAGGCGGTCTTTTCGACCGGCGACCACATGACGGGCTTGGCACCCCGATAAAGCTGACCGCTTTCGGCGAACTTCAACAATTCCGACACGATGGTCGACTCGGCCTGGAAGTCCATGGTCAGATAGGGATTGTCCCAATCGCCGTTGATACCCAGCCGCTTCAACTGCTCGCGCTGGGTATCGACCCAATGTTGCGCATAGGCGCGGCATTCGGCGCGGAACTCGACCGGATCGACATCATCCTTGTTGAGCTTTTTCTTGCGATATTGCTCCTCGACCTTCCATTCGATGGGCAGGCCGTGACAATCCCAACCGGTTACATAGGGTGCGTCCTTGCCGAGCAAGGTCTGCGTCCGGACGACCGTATCTTTCAGGATATGGTTCAGCGCATGGCCGATATGCATGTCGCCATTGGCATAAGGCGGGCCATCGTGCAGGATGAACTTTTCACGCCCACGGCGGCGGTTGCGCAGCTCTTCATACAGGCGCTGTTCCTGCCAACGGGCAAGGATCACCGGTTCCTTCTGCGGAAGGCCAGCCTTCATGGGGAAATCGGTCTTCGGCAGGAAGACGGTATCGCGATAGTCTATAGCTTCTGTCATGTCGAAAGCGCCCTTAGCGCAACAAATTGCCTTTCGTCACCCTCAACTTGTTTCTGGGTCCGATTTCACTTCTTCAGCGCGGGGCCAATGCCCCAAATATCCTCGATCCAGATATAGCCGTTAAAGGTTCCGGCAATCTTACCCAGTTGGTGCACATCGGTCAGGCCTTCATTGGATTTGCCGCTTTCATAGGGGCCCATCACAATGACCCTTGCCCCCACCGATTCCATACGGGCAATCAGGCGGTTGGGCCAACCCCACATGATCCACTGGTAATTGATCGGAATCACCAGCACCCCATTGTGGCAGCTTTTGGGAATGATGCCGGTCCAGCCATAGGCGACATAATCCTTTGTGCATTTCTGCGCCTCGCCCTTCAGGTCGAAAGCCCAGTTTTTCGGCGCCAATTGACGGATGCGGGTGACGGGGCCGGTTGCGCCATAAAAGGCATCGCCCAATTTTTCGTAATCCCGGCCCGACGCCTTCAAGATGGCAAAAAGCTGATCCGCTTCTCCTACATCCTTGGATTTGAAATTGAACAGCAAGGGACGCGACGGCAGCGCGGCAAGTGCTTCCTCGACGGTCGGAATCTGCCCTACACCCTTGCCGCGCAGGGGGAATGTCTTGCCGCCATCGGCTGTGTACCCATAGCCAATGTCCAACGCCTTGAGCTCGGCAAGTGTCAGATCGCGCGTCTCACCCTTGCCATTGGTACGGCAATCGACGGTCCAGTCATGGAACAGCACCATTTTGCCGTCCTTGGTCGGCGCGACGTCAATCTCGACCAGATCGCCGCCCAATCCCGCCGCCATCTGGATCGACGCCACGGTGTTTTCGAACACCTCATGGTCGGGCGTGCGAATGAAGCGGGCGGTGCAAGAGTCGCGGCCAAAGGCGGCGCGCTTGTCATAGAGATGATAGACGCCGCGATGCGCGATCAACTTTGGCTTGCCGACGGGCGTCGGTGCAAGCCAGCTCGAATTCAGCAACGACAGCGCGACGAGGATAAGGGCAACAACCGTCAGTATACGCTTTTTGGTACGGGATAGTTTCACCGTAAACTCCTCCCTTTATCCTTCTTCTTTGAGTCTTCGTGTCTTTGTGTGAGCAAAAATTATCTCACACGAAGGCACAAAGAACACAAAGATTATCAATTGCCCAATATGGCACGTGCCTGATCACAATCCGCCTGCATTTGCGCCATTAGATCATCCATGCTGTCGAACTTGGCCTCCCCGCGAATATATGCATGAAATTCGACTTCTATTATTTGCCCGTACAAATCCTCCGCAAAATCGAAGAAATGCGGTTCCAGTAATTCCCTGGGCGGATCAAAGCTAGGGCGGATGCCGAGATTGGCGGCACCGTGCAGCACGCGGCCGTCGGGCAAGCGGCCCTTGACCGCGTAGATGCCGTAACGCGGGCGCAGATAATGCGCCATGTCGATATTGGCGGTCGGGAAGCCCAGCAGCCGTCCATTTTTGTCGCCATGCTGCACCACGCCTTCGACCGTGAAGGGACGGGTCAGCAAGCGTGTAGCCGTGGCGCAGTCACCGGCTTTGAGCGCGTCGCGAATACGGCTGGAGGAGATAATCCCGCCCTCGTCCTTGACAGGACCCATCGTGGTCGCGCGCAGGCCGTGGGCCGCACCAAGATCGCGCAGCACGTCGACATTGCCGCCCCGGCCTTTGCCGAAGGTGAAATCCTCACCTGTTATGACGCCGCTCAACCCCAGCCGTTCGACGAGCAGGGCGACAATGAAATCCTCCGCCATGGTGTTGGCCAAAGATGCGTCAAATTCAAACACCAGCATCGCATCAGCGCCCGCGGCTTCAAATAGGCGTTGGCGCTGGTCCAACGTGGTCAACCGGAACCAAGGGGTATCGGGTGCGAAAAACCGGACAGGGTGGGGATCGAAGGTTGCAATGATGGCGGGCTTTCCCGCCGCCTTTGCCTGCGCAATCGCCTCGCCCGCGACGGTTTGATGCCCCAGATGGAATCCGTCAAAATTTCCAAGTGCCGCAACCGCGCCGCGCAAGGCGTCGGGAACGCGTTCGGTTGCATGGAGACGGGGAATCATTCGCCTCTCCGTTCGTGTCGAGCGAAGTCGAGACACACCAGAACAGCGATTAACGGAAGGGCATCTCGACTACGCTCGATGCGAACGGAAATTAAATTCATCATTTTATCGAAGGCGCCTCCGCCATCGGCACCAGCCCGGCGCGAATGACGCGCAGCGCATTGCCGCCCATGACGGCGCGGATTTCATCAGCGGTGAAGCCTTCGTCCATTAACGCTTGCGTGACCTGAGTCAGTTGCGACGTGTCGAAGCGCACGGTGGTGGCCCCGTCATAATCCGAACCAAGTGCGACATATTCGATGCCAACCAGATCGCGCACATGCTTCATCGCCTTGGCGGCCGCGCGCGGGGATGTGTTGCAAATGGCAGCATCCCAATAGCCGATGCCGATGACGCCACCTGTTTTGGCAACGCCGCGGATTTCATCGTCGGTCAGATTGCGGTTGACCTTGCACGTCGCCTGCACCCCGCCGTGGCTGGACACCACGGGGCGTTTGGCCATGGCGAGTATCTCCGCGACGCCCGTGTGCGACAGATGGGCGATGTCGATAATCATGCCCTTCGCCTCCATCCGCCGAACGATATCACGGCCAAAGGGCGTCAGTCCGCCCTTCTTCAGGCCGTGCATCGACCCGGCCAATTCATTGTCGAAGAAATGGGTCAGGCCCGCCATGCGAAAACCGGCGGCGTAGAGCCGGTCCAGATTGGCGGCCTTGCCTTCCAGATTTTGCAACCCTTCGATAGTCAGCATCGCGCCAACGGGTCGGGGGTCTTTGGCGCGCGCCGCCAGCAGGCTGTCCAGTTGCACCGACGTGTTAACAGCTTTAACCATGCCATTTGAACCAGCGGCAGCCGCATCCCGCTTTTGCGCGTGATAAAGCGACCGTTCAACCAGCGAATTCCAGGTCTTCACCGGCTGCAACTGGGCAATAGTAAGAAGCGTAATGTTATCGGTGTCCGCGCCATTGCCGTCGTAATTCTGGTTCTTTGGCGTTTTGCTGACCGATGAAAATAGCTGCAATGCGACATTGCCACTTTGCAAACGGGGCACATCCATATGCCCGCGCGACGCCCGTTCATTCAGGTCACGGTTCCACATCAGCGTATCGCTATGCAAATCAACGATCGTCAGCGTCTTGTGCAGCGCCTTCGCCTCATCGCTCACCTTGATAAGCGGTTTACCGTCGACGACGTTCATCGACCCTTCGACATAGCCCGGCGCAAAGCCGAAAAAGCCGATGGCGGCTGCGCCAATCAACGCCAGTGGTATCCAAACCCGTTTACGCATTTTCTCTCCCCCCGAACTGTTCAGACGCGGCGCGCCAAAGTCACAAAATCATGCGCGGGAATTTTGCCTTCCGCCGCATGACTGTCGCGGGCGACTTCTTCCCATTGTGCGTTATCGAATGCCGGCATAATCGTATCGCCTTCCGGCGAAGCTGCCACTTCGGTGAGTTCAATCCGGTGCGCCATCGGCAGGAACAACGCATAAATTTCAGCACCGCCAATCACGCATACATGTGGACCATTGGCGCGCTTCAACGCTTCTTCGACCGAATGCACCACTTCTGCGCCGTCTTCATCCCATGCTTTATCGCGGGTCAAAACAATATGCCTTCGCCCGTCCAAAAGCCCCGGCAGGCTATCAAATGTCTTGCGGCCCATAATCATCGGGCGGCCCTTCGTTATTTGCTTGAAATGACGCAGGTCAGCGGGGATATGCCAGGGCATTGCGCCATCCCTTCCGATCACTCCATTGGCGGCGCGGGCAAGGACAAGGATGATTTCGGGATGATTCATATCGCCCGTCTTGCCGACATTTAACTATCTATACAAGCGGGTGACGTGACCAATTTTTCGTCCGGTACGCGCTTCGGCCTTGCCATAAAGGTGCACGTTAGCAGCAGGGTCACTGAACAACTGGGCCCATCGTTCACCATCATCACCAATCAGGTTCTGCATTTCCACCCGATCTGCAATCGTTGCCGTGCTGCCCAAAGGCAGGCCGCAGATGGCGCGGATATGGTTTTCAAACTGGCTGGTTTCCGCGCCTTCGATAGTCCAATGGCCGCTATTGTGGACGCGCGGGGCGATTTCGTTGAACAACGGTCCTTCGGCGCTTGCAAAGAATTCCGCTGTAAACACACCTACATATTCCAGCTCGTCGGCCACATCGCCCGCCATTTTACGGGCCGCAACCTGTTGGCTTTCAATCAAGGGACCCGCAGGCAGGCAGCAGGTTGCTAAAATGCCGTCTTCGTGGACATTGCGGGTCGAATCCCAATAGCGGATCTCGCCATCGGTTCCGCGCACCAATATGACAGAGAATTCGGCATCGAAGCGGACCATAGCCTCGGCAATCAGAGGCTGCCCCCCTGCTCGACGCCATGCGCTCGCAAGTTCGCTGTGGGCCGAAACCCGCACTTGCCCTTTGCCGTCATATCCCATGCGGATAGTCTTCAATATCGCGGGCGTTCCCACTGCAGAAACCGCGCCTTCAACTTCGATTTCAGAGCGGGCAACGGCAAAGGCGGCGGTCTCGCCTCCTAGTTTGCGAACAAATTCCTTTTCCGCCACACGATCCTGCGCCACCTCCAGAGCCGTGATGGGCGGGTATATAGGGACACGGCCAAAGATCGATTTCAATGGCTCCACCGGAACATTTTCAAATTCGAACGTGATAACGTCGCAGCTACCGGCAAAGTTCATCAAAGCGTCCAGATCGTGATATTCGGCGACTGTGCAGGCCGCCGCAACTTCACAGGCGACATTGTCTCCTGCCGGAGCGTAAATATGGCAGCGATAGCCGAGCTGGGCCGCCGCCATCGCCAACATCCGGCCAAGCTGGCCCCCACCCAATATGCCAATCGTCGAACCGGGGGGCAGTGCCGTCATTCAGGTGTCTCGGCTACCGAAGCTGTCTGTTCGGCACGCCAGCTGTCCAGCCGCTCTGCCAGTGCCGAGTCTTCATTGGCGAGCATGGCGGCGGCCAGTAACGCGGCATTTATCGCACCAGCCCTGCCGATAGCCAATGTGCCGACGGGAATACCCGCAGGCATCTGTACGATCGACAGCAAACTGTCCATGCCGTCCAGTGCCTTGGATTGTACCGGCACACCTAGCACCGGCAGCCGCGTCATTGATGCTGCCATTCCGGGTAAATGCGCCGCACCACCCGCACCTGCTATAATACATTTTAGTCCGCGATCTGCCGCGCCTTTTGCATAATCATATAAACGTTCCGGCGTGCGGTGTGCCGACACCACCTTACATTCATGTGGAATGTGCAAGACATCCAGCGTTGCCGATGCCTCACGCATCGTCTCCCAATCGGACCGGCTGCCCATGATGATGCCGATAAGAGGCTGCGCTTCACTCACTTATATGATCCCCCCGGATAAAAAAGCGGACTTTCAAAAACCTGTTTTCAGCCCATGTCCTATTTTTCCGACAAATAATAGCGTTCGCCTTGAAGAGCGTCATTGAGTTCATAGACAATCGGCTGACCGGTCGGGATTTCAAGTCCGGTAATATCTACGTCAGAAATGTTGGACAAATGTTTGACCAACGCCCGTAAGCTGTTGCCATGCGCCGAAATGAGCACGGTTTTATTGGCCTTAAGTTCAGGAACGATAGCACTTTCCCAATAAGGCAGCACCCGCGCGATTGTGTCCTTCAGGCTTTCGGTATTCGGGATGGCGATACCGGCGTAGCGTGGGTCCGACGATAGATCATAGGCCGAACCTGCTTCTAATGGTGGCGGTGGAATGTCGAAGCTGCGACGCCAGATATGCACTTGATCTTCGCCATGCTTGGCCGCCGTTTCAGCCTTATCGAGCCCGGTCAATCCGCCATAATGCCGTTCATTCAATTGCCAGTTCTTGGTCACCGGAACCCAAAGCCGGCCCATAGCCTCCAACGCCAGATTGAGCGTCTTAATTGCGCGTGACTGTACGCTGGTGAATGCCACATCGGGGGTGATGTTCTTTTCCTTCATCAATTCACCCGCAGCCCAGGCTTCCGCCGCGCCCTTTTCGGTCACATCAACATCCCACCAGCCGGTAAAGCGGTTTTCGAGATTCCATTGGGACTGGCCATGACGGATAAGAATGAGTTTGGGCATATTGGGTCCTTCAGTCTTGATTCGACCCTGCATCTAGCGGCAGGTGATGCGCGGTACAATTGGCGTTGGCGCAATACCGGCTATAGTTCGCACGTCATAAAGCAGCTGAATGGATCTTCGACATAATCGCCAAAAGGCGGGCAAAATGCAAAGCCATGCGCGGTATACATGGACAAAGCCGGAATAAACGCGTCGGAAGACCCGGTTTCCAAACTCAGCCGCCGATACCCACGCTCCCTTGCTTGCGCGATGATATGGGCCAACATCGCAGCACCAGCACCTTTGCGTAAATGTTCGGCATGGGTCCGCATCGACTTGATTTCGCCATGATCGGGCGACAATTCTTTCAACGCGCCACACCCCATCAACGCATCATCATCCCAGATGGACCAAAAGGTCACATCCGGCGCGTTGAGGCCGTCGAAATCAAGGAAATGACAACTGCCCTCCGGCGAATTGGCCAGCATTCCGGCAAAATGGGTTTCAAGCAAAGCGCGGATTTCAGAGCCGGTAAGATCGTCTTTTATGATATGCATCGGTTATCTACTTATAATGGTAACGACATTGCGCGATTTCGATACGCAGATCACTATCTTGTCCAGCGACACGATACACCATTCTATGTTCTGCCGTAATGCGACGCGACCACCATCCAGACCAGTTTTCCCTTAAAGGTTCGGGCTTTCCTATACCCTTGAAAGGCGAACGCATTGTGTCGGTAAGAAGCTCATTGATTCGCACAACGATGCGCTTGTCCTGCTGCTGCCAAAACACATAATCTTCCCAACCCTGTTCAAGAAACACCAGTTTCAACTCGGCGGCCTTTATACAGGTAGAAAGCTTTTGGGGTCGACCTCGATCATATTCCTACCCGCATCAGCGTCGGCCATCGCGGCGTCCAGCCGCGCGGCATTTGCAACGCTGGCCCTTAAGTGCATCGTCTCTTGAATGGAATTCCAGTCGTCCAGTGCAATCATCACAACCGCTTTGCCCCGTTGGCGCGTTACCGCATAGGGTACACGATCGGACACCACCCGATCCATCAAGGATTTCAAATTCGCCCGGGCGTCAGAGTAAGTCACTATTTCCATGCCGCAACATTGCACAAAAATCTGTGCAATGTCAACATGAGTTCAAACCATCTCCGCCAAAGTCGCCAGACATTCGCGCGCCAAAAGTTTGCACCGTTCTGGCGACCAGCCCTGTTCAGGATCATTGCCATGCACCGTATCCTTATACGGCATTTCGAGCGTCATCGACACACAGCCATGGCTTTTGCCAAATCGTTCCGCCAACTGGTTTGTCGACATGGACAGGTTGGCCTTTCCAGGGCCTGCAATCGAATAGCCGAGCTTGGTCTGGAAATCAGGGGTCCGGGCGGCAAGGCGATGGATATAGGATGTGTATCGGTCACCCTGATCATCGGTCCAGGATGGGATGCCTTCAAAACCGGCCATGAAAGCTGCGGGAATGGCCTCGTCGCCGTGGACGTCCATCGCCCAATGCACGCCGCTTTCGTCCATAGCGTTGCGAATGCCCAAAATCTCGGGGCTTTTTTCAAGGCTGGGCATTGCCCATTCGCGGTTGAGGTTCACGCCAGCGTAGTTGGTCCGCAAATGACCGCGGCAGCTGCCGTCAGGGTTCGCATTGGGCACGATATGCAGGGTGCATTTTTCAAGCAAAGCCCGCGTATGCGGGTTGCTCAAATCGGTCAGCATATCAAGCGCACCCTCCATCCACCATTCGGCCTGAGTCTCGCCGGGATGCTGGCGCGCATATAACCACACCTGCGTATAGCCTGTGCCCATTATCAGGCAATCAATCGGCTGCCCTTCGATGCTGTGACCAAGGCAGCGGTAGGTTACACCTTCACAACCGGCCGTCTCCGCGACCAGATCATGGTGGCGCTCTATGCTGTAAGGCGCGAAATAGGCAAACCAGACTATCGGGCTGGCCGGTGTGTAGCGGATCGTCAGCGTCCCGCCGTCTTCGCCTTTGTCATAGCTTGTATCGGCACGGCCCCAAAAATCACGGTCTTCGGAAACGCAGGCACGATAATCTGGCCAACCGCCGGGATAGGCGCTGCCTTCGAGTCCGGTGATTCGCAACGTCAACTCTTCGCCGGCGGTGCAGGCCACACGGAAATGGAACCATTGGGCAAATTCCGATTCCCGGTCTTTGCGGATCGAAAGCGTCGCGTTGTTGCCCGTTGTCGCATGAACAACGATGTTGCCGCTGTCGAACGCAGCATTGATGTCAGTAATAGGCATAAAGGTTCCTTGTTTATGGAACGCGGATAGACTCACCTGACACGCCGGGAAAGCCCTTAAACAGTGCCTCTGCCAATTTCGATGCGGCAATGCCGGGCTGGGCAGCGGGCGATCCTGCCTTTGCTGTCTGCGATGCGTTGCCTTCCCAAACAACAAGATTATCACTGCGCCGGACCAGACGCACCGCCAGAATAGTATTGATCTGCGACGAAGATCCCGACCCTAGATTGATGCCCACACCCAGGCCGATGCCAGACCCGAAGCTGCCGGTTGAACCGCCGACACCGACTGAAACCGGAGAGCGCTGGGCGCGTTCAATTTTGGTAACCGACACCCGAACTTCGGCGCTGATTTCGGAACCGTTTTCTTTTTCAGTATAGCCGACACGCTGCATTTCGCGCGCGACGGCCGCCAGATAAGGGGACGTGGCCAAGCCTTGAACAGCGTCACCATCACCGGAAGCCGCCACGGCAAAAGTGCCTGTACCATAGGCCACGCCATCTGCCGCACGATTGAAACGTGTGACTTCGACAGGGCCGGTAGGTACAACACACCCGGACAGGATCATGAGGAAAGCCAAAGATATAAGGCGGTTTCGGGTCATCATGACACCATCTTTACGCCGCATGTCTTTGATGGCAAGCGATGTATGACGAATGAATCCGTAAAAATAGGGCAATGATACTTGACTTTGGCATGCCTCCCCCATAGGAGCGCGCCTTCAATTCAAGCTTCATATAGCCAAAAGACGGGTAAATCCGATGAAAGTCGTTAATTCTCTCAAGTCCCTCAAGGGTCGTCACCGCGATAACCGCGTGATTCGCCGTCGTGGCCGGACTTATGTTATCAATAAGACCCAGCCGCGCTTCAAGGCGCGTCAGGGCTGACTTGGCCCTGCCTGCACCACGCAGGCAGTTGGTTTCAGCAAAACGCCGCTCCGAATCCGGTTCGTGAGCGGCTTTTTTGTGCCCGAATTCTAAGGTCAGGACCCTAAAGGATGGCGACGATGACACAAATTTCAACGGTGGTTTTCGACGTCGGCAGGGTCCTTTTTGAATGGGACTTGCGGCATTTGTTCGCAAAGCTCCTCACCGATTCAGAGGAACTCGACTGGTTTCTGGCACATGTCGTGACTCCTGAATGGCATTTCCAGCATGATGCGGGCCGACCATTGGCGGACATGACGGCAGAGCTGACGGCGCAATATCCGAAATATGGCCCGTTGATCGAAGCATACCGCACGCGGTTCAACGAAACGATTCCTGGACCGGTGCCCGGATCGCTGGAAATTGTGGATGAGCTGGCGGCACAGGGCGTGCCGCTCTTTGCGATCACCAACTTTGGGGCCGAATTCTGGGACATGTTCCGCCCGACACAACCCATATTCGACCTGTTCGGCGATATCGTCGTATCCGGAGTCGAAAAATTGGTGAAGCCGGACCCGGCCATATACGCTCTTGCACTGAAAAGGTTCGATTTGGCACCTGGCGAAGCAATCTTCGTCGATGACAATCATGACAATGTCGTGAGTGCCCGGGCCAGCGGATTTGTCGCTCATCATTTCCGGGACGCCAAATCACTGCGTGCCGAACTGTCGGCTTATGGCCTATTGCTATGAATAGGTGGTAAGCAGGGGCGATTGTGAACGCGGATAGTCTTGCCTTCAAACCCCTTCCATTCCCTGCTTGTCTGTGCTTTAGAGCCTGCGACTCTGCCAGCTGGAAGGACGCATTTTCCCCATGAATATCCATGAATATCAGGCCAAGGAACTGTTGGCGAAATTCGGTGTTGCTGTGCCTAAGGGCATTGCCGCCATGTCGGTTGAAGAAGCCATCGCCGCTGCCAAGCAACTTCCGGGTCCCCTCTATGTCGTCAAATCGCAGATTCACGCTGGCGGCCGCGGCAAGGGCAAGTTCAAGGAACTGGGTCCCGATGCAAAGGGCGGTGTCCGTCTGGCGTTCAATCTGGATGAGGTTGAAGCCCATGCCAAGGATATGCTCGGCAATACGCTGGTGACTATCCAGACCGGCGAAGCGGGCAAGCAAGTGAACCGTTTGTACATCACCGATGGCGCCGACATTAAACAGGAATTCTATCTGGCGCTCCTCGTTGACCGTGCCACCAGCCGCATCGCGGTGGTCGCGTCGACCGAAGGCGGTATGAATATCGAAGACGTGGCCCATGACACGCCGGAAAAAATCCACACCATCACCATCGACCCCGCAACGGGTATCATGCCGCATCACGGCCGTTCGGTGGCAGCAACATTAGGCCTCACGGGTGATCTTGCAAAGCAAGCGCAGACCGTTTTGGCGGGCCTTTACGCCGCGTTCATCGGCACCGATGCCGAGCAGATCGAAATCAATCCGCTGGCGGTGTGTAAAGGCGCAAATGGCGACGAGCTGCTGGTGCTCGACGCTAAGGTCGCGTTCGACGGCAACGCCATGTTCCGCCACAAGGATCTGACCGAATTGCGCGACCTGACCGAAGAAGACCCGGCCGAAGTTGAAGCGAGCGAATATGATCTCGCTTATATCAAGCTCGACGGAAACATCGGCTGCATGGTCAATGGTGCCGGTCTTGCTATGGCAACGATGGACATCATCAAGCTGAACGGCGAATTTCCTGCCAACTTCCTCGACGTAGGTGGCGGCGCTTCCAAGGAAAAGGTAACCGCAGCGTTCAAGATCATTTTGAAGGACCCTGCCGTAAAGGGCATCCTCGTCAATATCTTTGGCGGTATCATGAAATGCGACATCATTGCCGACGGCATCGTTGCAGCGGCCAAGGAAGTGAACCTCTCGGTTCCGCTGGTCGTCCGCCTCGAAGGCACCAATGTGCAGCAGGGCAAAGACATTCTCGCTAATAGCGGCCTTCCCATCGTTTCGGCCAATGATTTGGGCGATGCGGCCGAGAAAATCGTGGCGGAAGTTCGCAAGGCGGCGTGAGGGGAACCGACAACCGCTTTGAAAGCTACTAAATAGACCACTTGACGTTCACGTAAACGTTAAGCATAGGCGCAACAGATTTGGCGGGCATTCACCCACCATGTGAGTCGGCAAGGAAGGATGAGCTATGAAAATCATCGTCCCCGTAAAGCGGGTCATCGATTATAATGTGAAGCCGCGGGTAAAGCCCGATGGCAGCGGCGTCGATCTGGCGAACGTGAAAATGAGCATGAACCCGTTTGACGAAATTGCGGTCGAAGAAGCATTGCGTCTGCGCGAAAAGGGCGTGGCGACCGAGGTTATCGCGGTGTCGGTTGGTCCGGACAAGGCGCAGGAAACCCTGCGTACCGCACTTGCCATGGGTGCCGACCGTGCGATCCTGGTGGTCGCCGAAGATGTCGAACCACTGGGCGTTGCCAAGATCCTCGCCAAGATCATGGACGAAGAACAGCCCGGCCTTGTCATTTTGGGCAAGCAAGCGATTGACGACGACAGCAACCAGACCGGCCAGATGCTGGCTGCGTTGACCGGACGTCCGCAGGGCACCTTTGCAAGCAAGGTCGAAGTCAGCGGCGATACAGTCCATGTAACCCGCGAAGTCGATGGCGGCCTTGAAACCGTCAGCTTGAAGATTCCGGCGATTGTTACCACTGACCTGCGCCTGAACGAACCACGCTATGCGTCGTTGCCGAACATCATGAAGGCAAAGTCCAAGCCGCTCGCGCAGAAGACCCCTGCCGATTATGGTGTTGACGTCGCCCCGCGCCTGAAGACACTGAAAGTGACCGAGCCGCCTGTACGCAGCGCCGGTATCAAGGTTGCCGATGTCGACGCATTGGTCGCGAAACTCAAGGAAATGGGAGTAGCAGCATGAGCATCCTCGTTTTTGTAGAGCATGACAATGCGTCTTTGAAGGACGCAACTCTGGCAACGGTTACAGCCGCAGCGAAGCTGGGCGAAGTCCATGCGCTGGTCGCCGGATCCGGCTGCGGCGCCGTGGCGCAAGAAGCTGCGAAGATTGCTGGCGTGACCAAGGTCCATGTGGCCGACGATGCGGCCTATGCCAACCAGCTTGCGGAAAATGTCGCGCCATTGATTGCGGCGTTGATGGATCATCACGATGCCGTCCTGTTTCCGGCGACCGCACATGGCAAAAACATCGCCCCGCGCGTTGCGGCCCTGCTCGACGTGATGCAGATCAGCGACATCCTCTCGGTCGAAAGCGCCGATACCTTTACCCGCCCGATCTATGCCGGCAATGCGATTGCGACCGTGCAGTCATCGGATGCCAAGAAGGTCATCACCGTGCGCGGCACAGCCTTTGCCAAGGCAGAAACCACCGGCGGTTCGGCATCGATCGAAGCCGTATCGGGCAACGGAGACGCCGGCATTTCCAGCTTCATCGGCAGCGAGATCGCCAAGCAGGAACGTCCTGAACTGACATCGGCGAAGATCATCGTATCGGGTGGCCGCGCGCTGAAAGACTCGGCGACCTTCAACGAAGTCATCCTGCCGCTCGCCGACAAGCTCGGCGCAGGCGTCGGCGCCAGCCGCGCTGCGGTCGACGCAGGCTATGTCCCCAACGACTATCAGGTCGGCCAAACCGGCAAGATCGTCGCCCCCGAAGTCTATATCGCGGTCGGCATCTCCGGCGCGATCCAGCATCTGGCGGGCATGAAGGACTCCAAGATCATCGTTGCGATCAACAAGGATGAAGATGCCCCCATCTTCCAGGTCGCCGACATCGGTCTGGTGGCTGACCTCTACACCGCAGTGCCGGAGTTGGTGGGCAAGCTCTGAGCAGCACGAGCTTTTGAAATACCGAAAGGGGCGGTCAGCAATGGCCGCCCTTTTTTGTGGCGGAATCACTAACACATCGGTTCGAAATGGATAAAGCTGAGTCCAATTATGCTGTTGTCGAACGGCGATTTGTTTGTTAACTATCTGTCATGAAAAAGAAAATTGGTTTATTACTGGCCTTTTCCTTGATAATGACGCCAGCAACGGTTCAATCCGCCGAAGAGCCGTTGCGCCTCAAAGCCACGTCTTCATGGCAAATTGACTATGCCGATGATAGGTGCCGTCTTGCCCGCCGATTTGGTGCAGACGAAACGACCGTCAACATTTTTCTAGACCGCTATGGACCGGATGAGAGCTTCCGGCTGACGGTTGCGGGTAAGCCCGTAAAAACCGGGATTCTGAAGGCGGAAGCCGCCATAACGTTCGGACCTTCAGAAAGCCTGCAAAAAGTTAATTTCAACAATGGCACCAGCGGTGAAATGCCGGCTTTACATTTTGCCAATCGGATCAGAATTGGGCTCCCTTCAGAAGAAGAACTTGCCGCAGAGGCAAAACATAATGGAAGCTACTTGGAGTTTGAATATACACCGATCAGCGACGCACGCCAAAAAGCGGTTAGATATCTGCAAATCGGAAAACCTCTGCATCAGAGCGTTATTTTGGAAACAGGGTCTATGAAAGCACCGCTCGATGCGCTTAATGCCTGTATCGATGATTTAATGGGCCACTGGGGCATTGATGTCGAAAAGCACAAGAATCTTAAACGCCCTGCGAGTCCGACCAAATCGCCATCCAAATGGATTATGTCTTCGGACTATCCTTCAAATATGCTGGTTTCAGGCCAGCCTGCAATCATCGAATTTCGATTAAGCATAGGCACCGACGGCGTTCCGACCCATTGCCATGTTCAGGCAACAACCCGGCCCAAAGCTTTTGATGATGCCGTTTGCAAGTCGGTGATGCGAAGGGCGCGTTTCGATCCGGCGCTCGATAGTGAGGGCAAGCCTATTCCCTCATTTTATCGCAACACCGTGCATTTCCAGATTCCCTGACGCAGTTGCATGCCGAGGGGAGCTTGCGCCTCCCCTCTAAATGCCCGATGGCGCAAGTATGACCCGTGTTTCCATCACCGCCACCCTAAATTACCACCTGCCCAAACCCGCCGACGTTCTTCTCGCCGTGGAAGCTATCCCCATGGACGACCAGCGCCTGCTGACCGATTTGTTGAAGGTCAAGGGAGACTGTTCCCCGCTGACGACGATCGATGGCATGGACGGACTTGGCCGCAGGACATGGCTGCATGCCGAGGGACGGATCGACATCGTCTATACCGCCACTGCGGCAATCGACCGTGCGCCGACGCAAATCGCCGGACTTGATACCGTTGCCCATGCCGAATTGCCGCCTGCCTATATCCAATATTTGATGCCCAGCCGCTATTGCCCGTCGGACCGGCATGAAAATTTTGTCGCGAACCGCTTTGACGGCCCGGGCAAGGGCGACCGCATTTTGCAGATGGCGGAATGGATTTACGACAATATCGAATATGCACCGGGTTTTTCTGGATCAGGTTCGACGGCAACTGACACATTCATTTCGCATCGGGGCGTCTGCCGCGATTTTGCCCATCTCCTGATTGCTTTTGCCCGTGCGGCCGATGTGCCCGCGCGCATGGTGTCCTGCTATGGTCTGGGCATAGATCCGCCCGATTTTCACGCCGTAGTCGAAGTATATCTGGAGGGGCGCTGGCATCTGATCGACCCGACGCGGCTGGCCCCGGAAGAACATCTGGTCCGCATTGCGGTGGGCCGCGATGCCACAGATATCAGCTTCATGACCATTTTCGGAACCGCCAACCTGATTTCGCAGAGCGTCAAGGTTGAGAAAAGTGTCTTGCCGCAAGGCGACCCGCCTGTTATAACGACCGTATGAACGATACGGTTAAAATCATAAAAGTCGGTAATAGTGCCGCAGTCATCCTGCCCAAGCGCGACCTGGATCGCTTGCAAGCGAAAGTGGGGGACGTCCTTAGCAAATCTGACACCGCGACGGGTTTCGAGCTTAAACCGCATGATGTAGATTTCGATGCTCAGATGAAAGCCGCGCGAGAGATAATGGCGCGACGTAAGCGCGCACTGCGTGAACTTGCAAAGTAACGACAATGTCGCAAAAATGGATTTGGGTTGCCCAAGAGGTAGCCGTAGCCGTGCATGCCGAGCAGCTAGCCGAGTTTGGCGGTGGTGAAGGCGTCCGGGATATTGGTTTGCTCGAAAGTGCGATGGCCCGCCCTCAAAACCTCGCACAATATGGCAGCCCCGACATGGCGGAATTGGCGGCAAGCTATGCATATGGCATAGCCCGAAACCATCCTTTTATAGACGGGAACAAGCGCACGGCGGCAGTGGTCAGCGAAGCATTTCTTATGCTGAATGGTGCGACGCTTTTGGCTACCGATGCCGAGTTGGTCGTTGCGTTCGTCGCCCTCGCCGCTGGTGAATTATCCGAAGACGAACTCACCGACTGGTTTCGCCTCCACCTCGTCTAAGGCAGCAAATCTGCCGGTTGCGTCGGTTCGCTCAAGATCTTTTCCATCCGCTGCCACCGTGTTGTAGGATCGGTACTACCGCGTTCGATATACCCACGCACCAAATCCTTCCCCCAGCCATAATTGATGACATAGCTGCGATAATGGTCGGTGAAAGCCACGGACTGTTCGGCGCGCGCTGGTGACAGCAGCAAATATTTCTGCGTCAATTCCAACGCCTTTGACCGGTCGATTTCGCCATCGAGATACATTTTGGCGATGGTCAGACGCGCACCTGTGAGTGCTTCGGTCATTTGCTGCATGTCCCAATAGTCTTTGGCTGTTCGCGGATCAAGGCCCGCCAACGGGTACAGGACGTCACGTTCAAAGGCCAACCGCTCCGGGCCCGGAAAGGCCAAATCAATGCCATAATTGGCGCTACCTTCGGACAGGACGCTGGTCGGGCTATAGAGGGGATTAACCTCATATTCCTTCCAGCCTTTGGCACGCGCCAGCCGCTCTTCGACCAACAGGTTCAAAACATGATGCCCGGGATATCCTTCGTGGCATCCCAGATCGACCGCCCTGCTGATGCGGATCGGTAAATCGGTATTGATCTGGATCAGGCTTTTATAATTGCCTTTATAATAGTTATAACCCGACCATGTTTTGCCTGTCACAAATTCCATCGTAAAGGCTTCGCCTTGTGGCAAAGTGATATATTGCGCCGTCCGCCGCTTGCATTCGGCAATCGCAGCGTCAAAAACGGTTTGCAGTTTTTCTTTCGGAATTGTGAAGCGTTCGTTGAACGCGTCAACGCGGTTTGGCAAAGGTCCTTTACCCGGAATCAATTTTTCCAGTCTGGCGAGCAGGTCTTCAAAATGTGCGAGCGGCTTGAGCTCCGGCTCGGTTGCAAATTGCCCTTTCGCTTCCTCATTAAAGGAAAATTTTCGTCCTCCCAGCATTTGCAAACGCGTTTGCGCCGCAACAAGCATACCGCGAATGGCCAATGCACGACGACGGTCGGTATCGTTCGTCAGCACCGATAATGTGCCGTCGACTTTGTCTGTCAAAGCACGGGCATCCTTAACCAGTTCTGCCAAACTGCGCGGTGCGGACTTGGCCAATTCTTGCCGTTCAGCCGGTCCATAATAAGCGTCGACATATTCGGCTTCGTGCGTGCCAGCTTCCAGCGTCAATTGGATATATGCATCCGCTATGTCATTGAGCACGACAGGCTCTGCAGATTTGGGCATTGCCGCAAAAGCAGGGGTTATCGTCAATAATGCCAGCAACATGTGCCGAAATTTCATCCTATTCTCCGGACTTTGTCAAATTGGTCGATGCCAGACGCAACAGACCATAACCACAGATCGCTGACAAGAGCGAACCCATCAGAACCCCGATCTTGACCGCATCCCCCTGTTCGGCATCGGTAAATGCGAGACCGCCGATGAACAGGCTCATCGTAAAACCAATGCCGCACAGAAGAGCAACGCCGTAAACCTGAGTCCAGTTTGCATCCCTAGGCCGCGGCGCGATGCCCATTTTCACGCTTAGCCACACGCTGCCAAATATCCCGAGTTGCTTACCAAGGAACAGCCCTAGGGCGATGCCCAGAGGCAGTGGTGCCATGAGCGAAGCGGGGGTTACGCCGTCCAACGATACCCCGGCATTGGCGAACCCGAAGATCGGCACGATCAAAAAAGCAACGGGCTTGGCCAATGCGTGCTCCAACCGGTGCAAAGCCGAATCGGCCGCGTCGGGAGCCGCCAATGTGCGCCGGAATGGTATCGCAAAGGCCGCCAGAACACCCGCTATGGTGGCATGGACACCCGAAAGCAGCGTTGCATACCAGAGCAATGCTGCAAGAATCAGATAAGGCCAGAGAATTGTGACCTTGAACCGGTTCAACGCCATCATCGCTATCCATAAGGTCAGCGCCAATAGCAGTGCCGTCAGATTCAATTCCGCTGTATAAAAAAGGGCAATAACCGCAACCGCGCCCATATCATCGACGATCGCAACCGTTGTGAGGAACAGTTTAAGTGAGGCGGGTGCCCGGCTCCCCAAAAGCGCGAGGACTCCTATGGCGAAGGCAATGTCGGTCGCTGCGGGAATGGCCCAACCGCGAACCAATTGAGGATCGCCTCCGGCAAAGACAAGATAGACCGCCGCCGGAACAAGCATTCCGGCGGAGGCCGAAATGACGGGCAAGCGGCGGTCGGCCCAGGTCGACAAATGCCCATCGACGAATTCTCGTTTGATCTCGAGCCCGACCAGCAAGAAAAATAGCGCCATCAAGCCGTCATTGATCCACAGATGCACCGTCATCGGGCCAAGTTTTGGTGACAGTTCCGGCCCTGTTTCGGCATGAATAAGGTGAAAATAATCACCCGCAAACACAGAATTGGCCAATATCATCGCCAACGCCGCTGCGGCCATCAAAATAATCCCGCCCGCTGCTTCGCTGGCGAGAAATGTCCGTAAAGCGGAGCGCCCTGCCCCCGAAGTTTCAAGTTTTCCCATTGCGCTCGTCTATGCATCCGCTCCTTAGCCTTGGCAAGCGGGGGACATTTTGCCGCTCAATTTCCTTGTCTTGATATTTATACAAAGTATTACAATGTATAAGATGATATATGCTCTCGCAATTTTGGAGTCCATTCAGGACGAATTGCTCTTGTTCGGAGCGTTCTGGTTTCTTGTGGGCGCTCTTGATGATCTGTGCATCGATGCGGCGTGGGTCGGCATCCGTGTGTTCCGCCATTTCCGGACACCACAAATGTTGGAGGTGCCCGATCAGCCAGCCCCGGGGCAGGACGGCCCAATGGCGATTTTTGTTCCTGTCTGGGCCGAAAGCGCTGTCATCGGCACCATGTTGCAAAACTGTCTGGACAGCTGGAAAGACAGCCCGTGCCGCTATGATATTTACGTTGGCCATTATCCCAATGATCCAGCGTCTTTTGCCAATATCATGCCAATTGCAAGCCATGCGCCGCACATTCGTCCTGTCATGCTGGACCATGATGGACCGACCACCAAAGCGGATAGCTTGAACGGCTTATGGGCGGCGTTGGTCAACGACGAAATTACGAGAGGATACAAGGCCAAAGCGATTATTCTGCATGATGCCGAAGACGCCGTACATCCCGATGAAATGGCCATTTTCGACCGGCTCATCGGGAAATATGAGGCGGTCCAATTGCCGGTCATTCCGATACGAACGCGGAAATCGCGATGGGTAAGCGGCCATTATTGCGATGAATTTGCAGAATCGCACGCCAAGACGATGGTCGTCCGGGAGGCGCTGGGCGCCGCTCTGCCTTTGGCCGGGGTCGGCTGTGCCATTGAACGGGGCACTCTGGGCCGCATTGCTGCGCAAAACGGAGGAAAGCCATTTGACGAAAGCAGCCTGACCGAAGATTATGAATTGGGCTTGCGAATTGGTGCCCAAGGTGGGCGGACCACGATGGCGCGACAGATTGGGCATGACGGCCGGCTGGTTGGGACCCGGTCGTGCTTTCCTGAAACGCTATCGGCGTCAGTCCGGCAAAAGAGCCGTTGGCTGACCGGCATCGCGTTTGCGGGCTGGGATAGATTAGGCTGGAACGGTGGCTTCGCGCAGAAATGGATGTTGCTGCATGATCGGCGATCGATATTCGCGGCGCTTGTTATCTTTTTGGCCTATTTTGGCATTGCCTCTTTCCTGTTCGGGCAGTTTTTCAACATCCAGGGCGCATTTGCGTCCCGACAGATGCCACCTGTATTGAACTATCTTTTACTGGTGAATTCCCTGTTCCTGTTTTGGCGACTGGGCGTAAGGGCGGCATTTGTAGGTTCAATTTACGGCCCGGTTGAAGCACTGTTGTCGATACCGCGCGTTGTTGTGGGAAATCTAATCGCGATTTTATCCGCACGGCGGGCGTTTGCGACCTATTTGCGACATTGCTTTGGCGCGCCATTGCGATGGGACAAAACCGACCATGTTATCGTGCCCGTCATTCCCCGCGGCACATACTGACATGCAAGGGTGGCAGTTTCGTTTTCTGGCCACTCTGTCGCTATTCTGGGTGACCGCCCGGGTTGGAATTATCGCACTCGATCTAAATCCCAATCCAAGCGAAATACGGACGCCGATCACAGAGCAAAAGCGCATCCGGCCCGCTGAAGCGGTGATCCTTCCACCCAGTCCAATGGCGCGCGTACATTATCAGCTATTATCAAAACCAGACAGGATGGACGCACTCGTCCATAAAATCGAGCGGAGCGCGCGCGGCTTTGAAATTCACGAGGAAATCAAAAATGCACCTGTTGCCGAAGAGGGCGAAGGGACATTAGAACTGACGAAATGGTCTGGTCCGTTGCGAACATCGGAACCTCGACCTGCGGCTGTGACATTTTATGCCTACAGCTTTTTTAGGGTACATTCATCGCGAGGTGCGCTTTCGACGGCCGGACAATATGGCGGTAGCCAGAGCGGATTTGTGGTCGCCGTTCCTTTGGTTGCGCCAAACGATACCAACTCCGAAGCCAAATTTGCCCTGCAGTTGCGAGGTGCCTTGGCGCATCATGACCCAAATGAGCGCGAATTTTCGGCAGGATTACGATGGCGATCGACCGGCAAGGTGCCGCTGTCGTTCACCCTTGAGCGCCGCTTTCGTAACGACCGAGTTGACGCTTTCAGCGCGTATCTGGCGGGGGGTAAAACCATTGATTTGCCCTTCCAATCCCGATTGGAAAGCTACGCACAAGCCGGGTACATAACAGGTAAGGCCGGCGGCCCTTTCTTCGATTTTTCGGCGCGTGCGGCCCGCAAATTGGGTGCATCCCCGGTGACTGCCGGATTTGGAGTTTGGGGCGGAGGACAAACCGGCATTTTTCGCATCGATGCGGGCCCGACCATCGCCCATACATTCGAGATTGCCGACACCCGATTTCATGTCAGCGCCGACTGGCGTACCCGGATCGCAGGCGATGCAGCACCCGCCAGCGGCCCAGCTGTGACATTGTCCACCAGTTTCTGAGACCCGGTCTTTATCCTGCCCCGAAAACGGGTTAGGGTCATAGATAACAACCCATGGATATCTATCTTCCCATCGCCAATTTGTCCGTCAATGCCTTTGTCATCATCCTCCTGGGTGGTGCGGTTGGGATGCTTTCGGGAATGTTCGGTGTGGGCGGGGGCTTTTTAACCACACCCTTGCTGATCTTTTATGGCATTCCTCCTACCGTGGCGGCTGCATCTGCGTCCACACAGGTCACAGGGGCGAGCGTGTCGGGTGTCTTTGCACATATGAAACGCGGCGGGGTGGATTTTCAAATGGGCGCCGTGCTGGTGGTCGGCGGAATGTTCGGCACGGCTGCTGGTGCGGCGATATTCGAGATTTTGGAAGCACTGGGGCAGATCGACACCGTCATCAACTTATTATATGTGCTTATGCTGGGCAGCATCGGTGGATTGATGGCCAAAGAAAGCCTGTTGAGTGTCCTCGCGCTGCGTGCAGGCAGACCGCTTCCGGCGGCCAAGCGGCGGCATCATCCGTTGGTCGCAAGCCTGCCGATGCGGTGGCGTTTCTATCGGTCGGGCTTGTATATCTCGCCGCTCGCGCCTTTAATCCTTGGGTTCATTACAGGTATCATGACGATGCTGCTCGGCGTTGGTGGTGGCTTTATCATGGTCCCTGCCATGCTTTACTTGCTCGGCATGGGCGCGCAGGTCGTGGTCGGTACATCCTTATTCCAGATTTTGTTTGTGACGATGGCTTCCACCATGATGCACAGCCTGACCACCAAGGCGGTCGATATCGTGCTCGCGGTATTTCTGTTGATCGGAAGCGTTACGGGCGCGCAAATTGGTGCCCGATTGGCGCAACGGATGCGGCCCGAATATCTGCGCCTGTTGCTTGCGGCAATTGTCCTGATGGTCGCCATCCGCATGGCTTTGGGCCTTGGCTGGCGGCCGGATGAAATCTATACGGTGCAGGCGTTATGAGATGGTTGCTCGCGCTCATCCTGTTGACCATGCCGACCGCCATTTGGCCGCAAGCGGTGCCAAAGCTTGTCCCCGATGTGTCGCAACGCCAGATCAATATCCAGTCCGGCTTTACCGGCGCGGAACTGCTGCTATTCGGCGCGATCATCTACCCCAGAGGCGTGGCTCCGGAAGGACAGGTGGATGTGGCGGTTGTTTTGCGCGGCCCGGCCCGGCCGATCACCTTACGTGAAAAGCGACAGATTGCGGGCATCTGGATCAATGCCGACAGCAGCGATTTCAGATCGGTGCCGGCCTATTACGCAATCGCATCATCGCGTCCCTTAAGCACCATCGTCGACAGCAAAACGGCGGCCATTTACGAACTTGGCCTTGATAAATTGCAATTATCCCCCAGCGGCGAAGTCGATGCGAAGGAACAGCGGCGTTTCAGCAACGGCCTTGTTGACCTGAAACAACGCAATGGCCTGTTCCGCCAGGAAGCGGGATCGGTCGAAATTACCGATCAGGTATTGTACCGTGCCCGCCTGAAAATCCCGTCGAGCGTTCCGGTCGGCACCTATGTCGCCGAAACCCTGCTGATCCGCGACGGCCGTGTGATTGTTGCCGATGACAAGGTCGAAGTACGCGTCCGTAAAACCGGCTTTGAACAACTGGTCACAATATTGGCCAAGGATTATTCCCTGTTCTACGGCGCGATGGCGGTGCTTGTATCCTTGCTGCTTGGCTGGTTTGCCGGATATATTTTCCAGCGTATCTGACGCAAAAAGTTGATATCGGATAGTAAATATATCTTTACTTTCTATCCCTAGGGTCGGCCCCAACATAAAGGGCTTTTCGGCAATGGATATCAGCGGCAACCATCAATTCTCTTCAGCGCAGCCTTTGGACAGCGGCGGCATGTCGGCGGTCAACGCCGGACCAGTGGCGATGGCACCAGCCGCACGTGCGGCCGTGCCGGAACCTTCCAACGGGTCGACATTGCATCATATCGGTTTTGTCATGGAAATCGCGGGATCCGGATCTCAAGTGACGCTGGATGCCGGTGTATTAAGCGATCTCATCGGCCATCACGACCCCAGCATTGCAATGGCGGGACAAGTAGGGAGCCAGATCAAAATCCGCGTCGGCAGCACATGGCTGCTCGCCAGCATCCGCACGCAAAAGCTGCATGAACGTGAACAGGGCGTCATTTTGGCGGCTGTCGACTTTCTGGGCGAAGGCGATGAAGAACGTCTGACCGGCAAAATCTATAACTTCCGCCGCGGTGTCACGCGCTATCCGGTCCCCGGAAGCGAGGTCTATGCGGTTTCCAGCCCTGATATGAAGCAGGTGTACGCCGCCGACGCCCGCGCCCATGTCGAAATAGGCACTGTTTTCCCGACCAAGGACATTCGCGGAGCGCTCTATGTCGATGCCATGTTGGGCAAGCATTTTGCTTTATTGGGGTCGACCGGTACCGGTAAGTCAACCAGCGCTGCGCTGATCCTGCACAAGATTTGCGATATCGCACCCGAAGGCCATATCGTGATGATCGATCCGCATGGCGAATATTCAGCGGCGTTCAAGAAAAACGGCGCGCTGTTCGATGTGAACAACCTCGCCATGCCCTATTGGATGATGAATTTCGCCGAACATTGCGAAGTATTTGTAACGTCCACCGGCGACGACAAGCAAATCGACAGCGATATTTTGGCCCGGTGCCTGTTGCAGGCCCGGTCGAAAAACCGGATCGCCGAAAGCATCGGCAAGCTGACCGTCGATGCACCGATCCCGTATCTGTTATCTGACCTGACCAACATCATCCAGACCGAAATGGGCAAATTGGACAAGGCCACCAACAGCGCACCGTTCATGCGGTTAAAGGGCAAGATCGAAGAACTAAAAGCCGATCCGCGCTATAATTTCATGTTCTCCGGCATGCTGGTGGGCGACACGATGGCCGATTTTGTCGGCAAGATTTTCCGCCTGCCTTCGGGTGGAAAGCCGATTTCGATTATCGATGTGTCGGGCGTTCCATCCGACATTACCTCGACCGTGGTTGCCGTTTTGTCGCGGCTTGTCTTTGACTATGCCATCTGGTCGCGCAACGAACCGCAACGCCCCATCTTGCTGGTTTGCGAAGAAGCCCACAGGTACATACCGTCCGACCGCGTATCCAAATCCAGCGCGGTACGATCCATATTGGAACGGATCGCCAAGGAAGGCCGTAAATATGGCGTGTCGCTGGGCCTGATTACACAGCGTCCGTCCGATCTGGCCGAAGGTGTGTTGTCGCAGTGCGGCACGATCATCTCGATGCGCCTGAACAATGACCGTGACCAGGCCTTTGTCCGGGCCGCCATGCCCGAAGGTGCCCGCGGCTTCCTCGATTCCATTCCCGCACTGCGTAACCGCGAATGCATCATCTGCGGCGAAGGTGTCAGCATCCCCATCCGCGTCGCGCTCGACAATCTCGAGGAAGAAAAGCGCCCGGCATCCGAAGACCCGCTATTCAGCGTACTTTGGCAGGAAACCGGCGGCGAAAGCGAGATATTGGAACGCGTGGTAAGAAGGTGGCGCGCGCAGGGGCGGTAGTACGGAAGCAACCCATAAAGACGAACACACGAGCTATTCATAGGATATCCCTATGAACGAATGGCGGTTTTCAGTGTGCCGGGCAGATGGCGGGAATGTTAGTAATGTTGTGGAAAACGGAACAGGGTTAAAGTTACAAGCCTTGGGGAAATAAGATGTCGTCCACCCCCCCGTCACCCGGGACAAGTGTCCGGTTTTCAGGGTGTCCGAAAAGTATCCGTAACGTCTGGAATGTTGTGGAGTCCGGAACGTCGGCTTTTGGGGGTGCATGCTCCGATAGCAGACAGATTAGAGCTGCTACCAATGGAAGCGTCTCAACGAGAAGATGCAGATAGAGCTTCCCAAAACACTGACCTTTTTTGGTCATTGTTCGCCTCGTCTCCGGCGCGGAGTTTCATACAGCCAAGCTTGTTATGAAAATATGTTCCGCTCGGTAAATCCTGAGTTGCCGCGATCAGCGTTGCCTGTGCCCCCAGGAAGGGCGAGATCATCAGTCGACGTTTGAAAAAGCCTACGATTCCGTCGATCTTGCCTTCCAGTTCGGTTGCAACAACACCCGGATGGACGGCGACACAGACCAAATTGGGATAGCGAGTGGTAACTTCATAGTGTTGCCACAAATTGCCGAGTTTGCTCCGGCTGTAAGCCGAAACCGACCGTCCGCGAAAAGCAAAATCGGGCGTGCAATCATCCGAAAGTACGTAGATGTCGCCGGTTGTAAATATGATCCGTGCATCTTGGTCCAGACAGTCGCTGGCCATAAATGCCTCAAAAAGCCGATGATGGCCGAGGCAATTGACCGAGAAACACAATTCAATCCCTTCGTTGTTTCGGCGGCATTTCGTCTCAGAGATGCCAGCATTTGCACAGAATATATCTATCGTTCCGTTATGACCTTGCCACTTATGTTCGAGAACCGCGTCGGCAATTGAATCTTTATCCGCGAGATCAAGAGCTAGGAACGAGATACGCCTCCCCGTCTCTACGGAAATTTGTCGACATTGAGCGTGCGTGTCTACATTGCCCCGCGCGGCGACAATTACATCTGCGCCTCGCTTCGCCAATCCTTTGGTGATTTCCAGTCCAATTCCCCGGTTGCCGCCAGTGACAAGCGCCAGTTTTCCCACAAGGCACTCCGTTTCGGGGCACAGCATAGTGCTCGACTTTTGTCTGAAAATTGAATTTGCAACGCGAAGATAACTATTCTTCAATGGCGTGTGGCATCGGCCACCGTCAAAACAGGTCGGCATGTTGTGAGTGTCCTTTGGTATGACGGCTGACTATCGATAGATCATCTTGATTCGAAGCGTCGCTCCATCAGTTGCAACATCAAAAGCCGCGTCCTTGAATTTTGGTGCAGAGAATTTCGGCGACACATTGTTCGAAAATCCAAAGCCTTCCGATGGAATACCGAGGAAGTTCATATCGAGCTTGTTATTCGAATTGCTGTCATGGGCGATTGCAATCGCATAGTCGCCGGCGGAGACATTTTTGAACAGGCACGAGCCCCTGCCGCCGCTGATCGGCGCTGTTTCTGATTTGAAATATCCGCTGCGGGGAAACTTCGATTTTGCCTTGAACAAGCGGCAAATTATCTGGCCGTCGCGCGACCTGACTCCATCAATTTGAACCGAGACATCCCCGGCGAGTGCAGGCGCTGCGATGCCCGCCAGAAGCAGAGTGGCGACTGCCCTTGCGAATCATGCTAAGCAGGAAGACCTCATGATCGAACTTTCAATGTTACAAAAAATGTAATATGTAATTTCGTGAGGTGAGTCAACAGTGAAAGGCTTTTGAATTGGAAACACGCGAGCGCATAATGGAGCAGATGCTGATCCACGTTCACCGCTACGGGCGAAAGCGAACGCGCATTGTCTCGCTTGCCGAAGATATGGGGATGTCTCACGCAAACATCTACCGCCATTTCAACAACAAGATCGAAATTCTGGACGCGCTGGTGCAAGATTGGCTGAGGGCAGCGGACGATTTGATTGATGAGGCCGCGACTCAGCAAAAATCCCCGGCGAAAATATGCACAGCGATCGTCATCGCCTTACATAGATATCTGAGATGCAAGTTGGAAAATGAGCCAGCTGCTATCGAGGTTTTTCGACATGCCTTTTCGGATCATCCCGAAGCGGTTGCAAACCACCTGACCGGGCTTCGGCTCAGGATCGGCCTGCAAATAGCTGATTATGCGGACAGCATCGGGGAAACGGCGCAAGAGAAAACAGTGAGGCTGGATCTTATGACAACAGTCCTTGAGCCGTTTCTTAATCCCGTTCAGATATTTGAGCGACAATCAGAAAATGACGAACAGCAACTGCAACTGCTAATGGCACAATTTTTTCCCGAATGAAGAGGTTGGCGACTATCGAGGAGTTATTCGAACTCGTGGGTTAGGGCGACAAGGGTCACGGGAACGGGTCGACAACCCGGGAATGATGTCCGCTTTCAGCACTAGCTGCTGATCCTGCGAATGTCCGCAATGGCGTCGATTGCCGACAGTCCGCTTTTATCATATTTTGCCGAAAATCCGCCTTTCGTTCACCCGATGAATAAACGGCAGGTATTGACGGCGTGAAATAGTGGCCTGAATGGCAGCTTTGTTGTGGAGTGCTGACTGTCTGCTTTTTCAGACGGAAGTTGGCAACAGGTCGTTCGTTCAGCTTCTGACTTGCGAGAGGGCGACCCGGTTCCCTTCGCTGTCTTCAAATTCAGCAACGAATCCGGCTTCACCAATATCCTTCTTTTTATAGAGAATTTTTGAGCCGCGCTGCTTCGCGTTTCGCAGAACCACGTCGATGTCAGGAACGTCGAAGTAAATAATCGCGCCTTCTTTAGATGGTTTGTAAGCATCCCCCTTCGCAAGCGCACCGCTAGCACCTGCTGCACTGTCGGCGCGGGGGAAGAATGCCATATCGTAGCCATCAACTTCTTGTCTGATAAGCCGGTAGCCGAAGACCCCTTCATAAAAGGTTTTTGCCCGGTCCATATCGTTTACTGGTATTTCGAAATGAAAGACGGGATTGCTAAAGGCAGGTGCTTCCTGTTTGTGTTGACTCATGTTCTTGTTTTCGCTCTTAGCGTTGCAACCGGCCATTATCGACGCAACAGCGACGATTACCACAAATCTCCGAAGACGTGCTGTCGATTCCATAATCCGCTTATCGATCATCTCATCGAGTGAAGCAACGTCCCGAAAAAGCGATGGCTTGCGCCATAGCTCCGGCTGAACGATACGTAACTTATGCCCCGGACCGACCCATTCCATCTGATTCTCGCGAACAATCTGCTGCAGAATATCATCAATTTCACGGTCTGGTTCGCGGTGACCTTCTGGGCCTTTCTGGAAACGCGATCGGTATTCGTCACCGGTATGCTTGGCGGCATCTATCTCGTGTTGACCGCCACGTTCGCGATCTGGTTTGGCAGCTTAGTGGATCATCACCGCAAGAAGCGGATTATGCTGGCATCGAGTGCGGGGTCGTTCCTGCTGTATGCGCTCGCGTTTGCGGCTTATTCACTAACCCCGAATAACGAGCTGGCACGGCTTGATAGTTTCAGCTTGTGGGGTTTTATCCTTCTTGTGATGCTGGCAGTGATCTGCGGAAACATCCGAATGATCGCATTGCCGACGCTTGTCACTTTGTTGATCGAGGAAGACAGGCGTGACAAAGCCAATGGGTTGGTCGGCATGGTGAACGGGATAGGGTTCCTGCTAACCTCAGGCATTAGCGGCTTTCTTGTTGCGTGGGACGGAATTCGCGGCACGCTGGTGCTAGCGATCGTTTTCACCGCACTTGCTTTCCTCCATCTCCTGACGGTTCACATTGATGATCCGGAGCCGGCTTCATCGCTGCCCGGCGAGCGCAAAGAGGTAGACCTGAAGGGTACCGTCCGCGTAATCAAAGCAGTGCCCGGACTGGTTGCGCTGATCCTGTTCTCGACTTTCAACAATCTTCTGGGCGGCGTGTTTATGGCGTTGATGGACGCCTATGGACTGTCACTCATGGAAGTGCAGGAATGGGGTCTTCTCTGGGCATTCGCCTCCAGTGCTTTCATCATCAGCGGGCTGGTGATCGCAAAGATCGGCCTCGGTAAAAACCCGGTACGCACACTGTTGCTGGTTAACCTGATCACTTGGGCCGTAGCCTGTATATTCACGATCCAATCGTCGATCCTGCTCCTCGTTATAGGCTGCGTGATTTGGATGTTCTTTGGCCCCTATGCCGAAGCGGCCGAACAAACGACGCTTCAAAAGGTGGTGCCTTACGAACGGCAGGGACGGGTATTCGGTTTCGCGCAATCAGTTGAACAGTCTGCTGCGCCGTTGACCGCATTTCTGATTGGCCCACTCACGCAATTTCTGGCGATCCCGTTCATGACGAATGGGGCAGGCGTAGAAGCGATTGGCGATTGGTATGGCACCGGACCCGATCGCGGCATGGCCTTGGTTTTCACAGCAACCGGCATGCTCGGCGTCATACTGACGCTTGTCGCGCTAGGTTCGCGATCATACCGCCAGCTTTCAGCTGCATATGCAGGCGCACCGAACAAAAGCGCCCATTAAAGATGCAGTTGCGATTCCCCAGAGAAGAGGCATTGGTTGGTGGTCGGACAATGCTGAACGTAAGGCCGGTTTCAATTGCGTGGGTCCAGCTCGGGAATGGCGGCTTAGTTGTCGATTGCCGACAGTCCGCTTTTATCATATTTTGCCGAAAATCCGCCTTTCGTTCACCCGATGAATAAACGGCAGGTATTGACGGCGTGAAATAGTGGCCTGAATGGCAGCTTTGTTGTGGGGAGCTGACTGTCTGCAATTGGGCCGCGATCGGTAAAAGCCGACATTGCCTTTATGGCAACGACTGGGCAGTTTTCTGTCCGGCGGACTTGCAAGAAACCCAGGTTTCAACTGCAATTCGGCAATCGACCTTACGCAAAAATCAAAATTAAAGAAGATCATCGGAGTGCCGTTCAATAATTCATGAACCATCAATTGAAAGCCGGGTTTGATTCTAGTGAGCTGCTGGATGAGGAAACACGTCTCGATATTCTGGATCAACTCAAAATTTTGGACACGCCAAGCGAGGCTGAATTCGACGCGCTGACCCGCTTGGCAGCGTTTGTGTCAGGTTGCAAAATCGCGCTGATTTCATTGATTGACAGGGATCGGCAGTGGTTCAAAGCTAAGTCCGGCCTTTGCGTAGTACAGACGTCCCGCCAAGATGCTTTTTGTGCACACGCAATACGGGAAAATAGGGTGATGATCGTCCCAGATGCGCGAAGCGACCCACGCTTCTTCGGCAATCCTTTAGTTACAGGCGAACCCAACATTGTATTTTATGCTGGAGTGCCGATATTTGTTCAGAGCGAGTTTTCCTTAAAGCATCGCCCAGTCGCAATCGGAACGCTTTGTGTGATCCATGATGAACCCCATCAACTGTCGTCCGGCCAACTAGCAGTTCTAAAGGATCTCGCTAAGCTGGTAGAAGTAATGATCGAGCGGCACGCATCAAAGTTGAAAATCGCAAATCTCATTGATCAAGGCGCAGAGCACATTCGACAGCTGAGCATCCGAAATCGCCAATTCCGCCAAGCCGAGCGCATGGCGAATATGGGCTCTTGGCGTTTCACAATTGACGACAACAAAACCCATTGGTCAGAACAGGTTTATGCGATCCACGGCCTTCCCCTCGGCACCCAGCACTTGATTGAGGATGCTCTTGATTTCTATCCCGGCGAGGCCCGCATCGTCATCTCAAATGCGCTGACACATGCCGTCGAGACCGGTCAACCGTTCGAGGTCGAAACAGATTTTGTAACCGCGCAAGGCGAACCAAGGCGCGTGCGAAGTATTGGCGAAGTTGAATTGCATGAGGGTAAACCGGCTTCCGTGATCGGTGTCTTTCAGGACATCAGTCAACAACATGAGTTGGAGGCACGCCTCCGCCGCTCTGCATATAACGACGATCTGACCGGGCTGCCGAACAGGGCACATTTCAACGAATATTTGGACTGCAACCTTGAGAAAGCAGCAGTATCTGGAGGCCCGGTCGCATTGTTGCTGATGGATCTCGATGGCTTCAAGGCGGTCAATGACAGATGTGGTCATCTGGCTGGGGACGAGGTTCTGCAGGAATTTGCCAAAAAATTGTTGTCGTCTCTTCCGCGCAATTCATTTTGTGCGCGATTGGGGGGTGACGAGTTTGTTGCAGTGATTAGCGACCCCGATGCATTTGGCAGTCTTAAGTCACTTCTGGTTCAGCTACTGACTGACCTAAGGATAAAAACTCCATATTCCACTGGTTCGTTGGATGTGTCAGCAACAATTGGTGCAATTCAATGGACCAAGCAAATTTTAAACAGAAGCGAGCTTCTCCATCGCGCAGACATTGCGCTGTACAGCGCGAAGCGTGCTGGCAGAGGTTGTGCAAAAATTGACGGCGTGAGGGGCTTCATTAAGCGCTGTTAACGTCGCGCGATGGCTGGAATGAAGACCGTAAATGGACACCACCCCATCAACGATACTGTGCCATAACGCAAACATTCAAGCCGAACAGGCTGTTCGCGGACAGCTCTGAAACTTGTCATTCATGGGCTCCGCAAACCTGCTGAACGAACGACCGGTTTTGACGACTAAGTTCGGAGCAGCGAACGGCAGCTATGTTGTCGTATCCGAAACGTCCGCTTTTATGCAGCAACCTCTCAAAAGCAGACAAAGGCAACTCCATTTCCCCTTGCAATGTAGGATTTGATTTGGGAGCGTCGATTGGCCAATCCGCATGGACTGGCGCGGCTCTTTCTCAGTGTCGAGATGTCCCGAATGTTGGAGGCCAACCATGCCCGGTTAGTTCGCAAAGGTTACATGATGGAGTGCGACATGCGTAATTTTTGTCAATTTAAGATGCCGACGCTTCATTTAGGCCGTGAACTCATAAATATCGTCGTCGAGGTTTGAGGCCATTTTGCTTGAGGCAAGGAAGGAAATCGCCGGGATATGGAAGAGGGAGATAACGGACTGGCCGCATTCATTTTTTCGTTTTCTGTAATAGCTACCTTGACACACCATCTAATCGTTACTACAAAATAATATGATCATCGTCTGGGACGAACCAAAGCGGCTGGCGAATATCGACAAGCATGGAATCGATTTTGCCGACATCGACGAAGATTTCTTCCTTTCAGCGATTGTGCGTCCGGCCAGGGACGGGCGTTATGCCGCGATCGGCGAAATGGACGGTATGATCGTAGTTATTTTTGTGGTGCTGGGCAGCGAGGGCATCTCGATTGTATCTGCCCGCCCCGCCAGCCACCGGGAAAGGAGTTTACTGGCATGAGCAAAAAGAAATATTCAGCGGATGACCTCGCCGCCGTCAGCGACAATCCCGAATGGACCGCCGACGATTTTGCAAAGGCCGTTCCATTCGATCAAGCCTTTCCGGACCTTGCGGCGACAATACGCGGTCGGGGAGCACAGAAGGCGCCCACCAAGGTGAGCACAACGATTCGTCTTTCGCGCGATGTTATCGACCATTTCCGCACCACTGGAACCGGCTGGCAAGCGCGCATCGACAAGGCATTGAAGGAATGGATCGCGGCGCATTAAAGACGGCCTCCGCCCCTTGCAATGTAGGATTTGATTTGAGAGTGTCGATTGGCCGGTCCGCATGGACTGGCGCGGCTCTTTCTCAGTGTCGAGATGTCTCGAAATTCGATCGTCCCTGCATGCCCGGTTAGTTCGCAAAGGTTACATGATGGAGTGCGGCGCAGCCCCTTGAACTCATCTATCCATGTGTCGAGGATAGAGATTATGACGCGAGCTGCGTTCTTCAAAATCTTCGCGTTCTTCGCGTGAAACAAACCACATGACGCCGGAGCAGCGGCGTTCAGCTGTCAACTTAGTGTCAACTTCCGCCGGAACTACCGCCGCTCGAATGGCTTCAGTCCGCGCCCGAGCCGGTTCCCGCCAAGCGCAATCCGGTCGCCTGACCAGTCCGCAAGGAAAGTGGTCTGACGGTCGACGCCGGGGGCTATGCTCGCCTCGTTGGCGCTGATCGAAAGGCCGACGCTTGATTGCTGGCGGCCTTCGGGTGCCACTGTGATAAAGGCGCTGTAATTTTCCTTGGACGCCCCTTGCACAAATACATTGCGCGATATGCTGCCGACCGCGCCATTGGGCAGGTCGATCATATAATTGGTCTCGCGGCCACGTGTGTCGTCAAAGGCATTGTCAGTGATCGAAACCCGCGCAGCGCGGCTTTTGACATAATGCCCGCCATTGCCGCGTTCGAACCGGCTGTTGGTGACGGTCAGTGAACCATAGCCGCCAATATAGATGCTGTGTGCGCAGCTTAACCCGCGGTCACATCGGCCTAGGCCGGAAAATGTCGACTGGTCGATGTTGATCGCGCCTGAACGGTCTTCTGCGGTTAATATGCCCTGTTCGCTGTTCCGGAAAATCGAGCGGGTGACCGACAGATTACCTTTTTCCAGCCGGATACCGGCACCATTGGCGTCGGGCACGCGCATATTCTGGAAAATGATGCCATCGATGCTGGCGGCCTGACCACGCAGCACCAAAGCCGCCTTGCCCTCGCACGTCACCGCATCGAATGTCACCTGTCCGGGTACAGATGCACGAAATGCAATGACACCAGCGGTCTGGATCGCGCATTGCCGGTAAATTCCCGGCGCGATGATGATGCTGCCTTCATCGTCCGCTATCGAATCTACCGCCTGTTGCAGGCTGCGATAATTTCTGCCGGTTTCGGCATTTTGGAAAGGTGCCGCATTTTGGGCGGCGACCGGTGTCGCAAACAGCAAAGTTGTCAAAAGGAGCGCGGCTTTTTTCATTACCGCCATCATATAGCCGACAGCCTGTTGTTAAACCAGCCGATTAACCGCTTTGTTAGGCCGCCGTCCCTTTGAGAGACAGCGGCAGGTTTACTGGTTAAGGTTGGGGCGCAACCATCGCGTTGCGGTTTCCATATCGACGCCGCGCCTTGCCGCATATTCGGTTACCTGGTCTTCCCCGATCCGTGCCACGCCGAAATATTCCGATTGGGGATGGCCGAAATAAAATCCGCTCACCGCCGCTGTGGGCAACATTGCAAAACTCTCGGTCAGCGTGATGCCGGTTTTATGGGTCGCATCCAGCAGGTCGAACAATATCGGCTTCAAACTATGGTCGGGGCAAGCGGGATAGCCGGGTGCCGGACGGATGCCGCGATATTCCTCACGATTGAGGGCTTCTGCCGTAAACTGCTCATCCGGCGCATATCCCCACAGATCTTTGCGAACATGTTCATGCATCCGTTCGGCAAAAGCCTCCGCCAGCCGGTCGGCCAGTGCCTTCAGCATGATGTCGGAATAATCGTCAATATGCGCCTTGAACTGCGCCAGATGCGTTCCGATACCGTGGCCGGTCGTGACCGCAAAGCCGCCGATCCAATCGCCATTCGGGCTGATGAAATCGGCAAGGCACATGTTGGCACGACCTTCGCGTTTGGCGACCTGTTGGCGCAAAAATGGCAATGTGACATGGCTTTCGTCGTCGAGATGGATGACGACATCATCCCCCTTGCGCGTGCACGGCCACAATCCAGCCACGCCTTTGGCCCTCAACCATTTTTCATCGACGATCTTGTCGAGCATTTCCTGCGCATCGGCAAACAGGCTCGTCGCACTTTCGCCCACAACCGGGTCTGTCAAAATATCCGGATAATTTCCATGCAATTCCCACGCGCGGAAAAAAGGGGTCCAGTCGATATAGTTGCGAAGATCGGCGAGATCCCAATCATCATAAGCATGCACACCCGGCCGAACCGGCGCCGGCGGTTTCAGCGCTTCATCCATTTCAAAGGCGTTGGCGCGGGCTTCTTCCAATGTGGCGAGCGGCTTGGCGGTCTTTCCGGCGCGGGCGATGCGGATATGTTCATATTCTTCGCGCGTATCAGCGACAAATTTTTCCGCCATCGTGTCGCTGACCAAAGTACCAGCAACCCCCACCGCGCGCGACGCGTCAAGGACATGGATAACCGGCCCGGAATAAACCGGCTCGATCCGCAACGCCGTATGGGTCTTCGACGTGGTCGCGCCGCCGATCATCAACGGCATGGTCATGCCTGCCTTTTGCATTTCTTCGGCGACCGTCACCATTTCATCGAGCGATGGGGTAATCAGGCCCGAAAGGCCGATCATGTCGGCATCATTTTCGTTCGCGGCTTTCAGGATTTCGGACCAGGGCACCATCACGCCGAGATCGACGATTTCAAACCCGTTGCACTGCAACACCACGCCGACGATATTCTTGCCGATATCATGGACGTCGCCCTTGACCGTTGCCATGATGATCTTGCCCTTACCTTTGGCACCCACTTCCTTTTCTGCTTCGATATAAGGGAAAAGATGGGCAACGGCCTTTTTCATAACCCGGGCGGATTTCACGACTTGGGGCAGGAACATCTTGCCCGATCCGAACAGGTCACCGACGACGTTCATGCCGTCCATCAACGGCCCTTCGATCACTTCGATGGGACGACCGCCCGCGCTTTTAATCGCAAGCCGCGCTTCTTCTGTGTCGTCGACGATGTGCGCATCAATGCCTTTGACCAGCGCATGTTCGAGGCGTTTCTTGACGTCCCAGCCGCGCCATTCAGCCTCTGCCTTTTCTTGCGCGACATCCGTTCCGCGATATTTTTCGGCCAATGTTATAAGCCGCTCGGTCGCGTCGGGGTCGCTATTCAGGATGACATCTTCACACGCGACCCGAAGTTCGGCATCAATATCATCGTAGATATCAAGTTGCCCCGCATTCACAATCGCCATGTCCAAACCGGCCGGAATGGCGTGATACAGGAATATCGAGTGCATCGCGCGACGAACCGGTTCATTGCCCCGGAACGAAAATGACAGGTTCGACAATCCGCCCGAATAATGCGCGTGGGGGCACAGGACACGCAATTCCTTAAGCGCCTCGATAAAATCAACGCCGTAATTATTATGTTCCTCTATGCCGGTTGCAACGGCGAAGATGTTGGGGTCAAATATGATGTCTTCGGGCGGAAAACCAATGCCGGTCAAAAGATCATAAGCGCGCTTGCATATTTCGACCTTGCGCTCTTTGGTATCGGCCTGACCTGTTTCGTCAAACGCCATAACTACGACTGCCGCGCCATAAGCCATGCACAGGCGGGCATGATAAAGAAACTGCTCCTCGCCCTCTTTCATCGATATGGAATTGACGATGGGCTTGCCCGAAACACATTTCAGCCCCGCCTCGATTACACTCCATTTCGAACTGTCGATCATGAGCGGGACCCGGGCAATGTCCGGTTCGGCGGCAATGCGCTTGATGAACGTTGTCATCGCTTCATGCGCGTCGAGCAGGCCTTCATCCATGTTGATGTCGATAATCTGCGCACCATTTTCGACCTGATCACGCGCGACCTCGACAGCAGCTTCATAATCGCCTGCAAGGATGAGCTTTTTGAACTTTGCGCTGCCGGTTACATTGGTGCGCTCGCCAATATTGACGAAACGGGAGGAAGATGGGGTCATATTATCTTTTCTAACTCAGGCGGCCATGATGAACGGTTCAAGGCCCGCCAGACGGGTGACAACGGCGTTGTGCGGAATAGGGCGGGGTGCACGGTCTTCGACGGCTTTGGCAATCGCGGCGATATGCGCCGGCGTTGTGCCGCAACACCCGCCGACAATATTGACAAGGCCATCGTCCAGCCATTGCCCGATCAATTGCGCGGTAGTCTCTGGCAATTCGTCATATTCTGCCAGATCATTGGGCAGTCCGGCATTCGGATAGGCCATGACCAAAGTATCCGCCTGTTTTGACAAGGCCGCCAGATGCGGGCGCAAAAGATCGGCGCCAAAGGAACAGTTTAGCCCCACCGTCAAAGGCTTTACATGGCGAATAGCCGCCCAGAACGCTTCAACCGTATGTCCCGACAGATTGCGTCCGGCCATGTCCGTGATCGTCATCGAAATCATCAGGGGCACATCCCGACCGGAGGCGTCCGCCGCCTCTTGCGCGGCCATCGCGGCGCATTTGGCGTTCAACGTGTCGAAGATCGTTTCGATCAGCAGGAAATCGACACCGCCCTCAATCAAGGCATCGCATTGCTCGCGGTAAACATCTTTGAGATAGTCAAAATCAATTTCCCGAAAGCCCGGATCATTGACGTCGGGAGATAGCGAAAGTGTCTTGTTTGTGGGGCCAATCGAACCGGCCACAAATCGCCTGATGCCATTTTTCGCCTCAGCAGCCTCGCAACAGGTGCGCGCAATTTTCGCCGATTCAAGGTTCAGTTCTCGCACCAGATGTTCGCACCCGTAATCGGCCATGCTTATTTTCGTACCGCTAAACGTATTTGTCTCGATCATATCGGCACCGGCATCGAGATAGGCCATATGAATAGCTTCGACGACGTCTGGCCGTGTAATCGACAGCAGATCATTATTGCCTTTTTGGTCATGAGCCAGCTCCAGCGTGCCCCGGTAATCGGCTTCGGATAGTCTGTAGGCCTGAATCGCGGTGCCATAACCGCCGTCAAAAACCATGATTTGCTGTGCCGCCCGGGCGGAAAATTCGGCGCGCGCGCTCATGCCGCTTTCTCCTTCGCCGCATACACGGGGCGCTTACCCAGCAGATGGCAAATGGCGTAAGACAATTCTGCCCGGTTGAGCGTGTAGAAATGAAAATCACGCACCCCGCCTGCATAAAGCCGGCGGCACATTTCGGCCGCTATGGTTGCCGCCACCAATTGCCGGGCCGGTGGATGGTCGTCCAATCCTTCAAATAAATGGGCCATCCACGCCGGAATAGCCGTACCGGTCATTCCGGACATCCGGGTTATGGCTGCAAAATTGGAAACAGGCATGATGCCGGGAACAATTTCGGCATCAATACCCGCCGCCGCAACTGCATCGCGGAAACGGAAAAATGTCTCGGGCTCAAAAAAGAACTGGGTGATCGCTCGGCTCGCGCCCGCATCCAACTTGCGTTTAAGAAAATCAATATCAGTTGCGGGCGACGCCGCTTCCGGGTGGGTTTCGGGATAGGCGCTAACGGAAATTTCAAACGGGTGCAGGCGGCGCAAGCCATCGACCAACTCGGCCGCGCTAGCATAACCATCCACATGCGGCACAAATTTGCCGTCGGCATTGGGCGCATCGCCGCGAAGCGCAACAATATGCCTTACCCCGGCTTGCCAATATGCGTTGGCAATGTCGGCAATCTCCCCTTTGGATGCGTCAACACAGGTCAAATGGGCTGCCGCAGGAATACTGGTTTCGCGGGCGATGCGAGCAACCGTATTGTGCGTCCTTTCGCGGGTTGTTCCGCCCGCGCCATATGTAACCGATACAAAACGGGGGGCAAGTGGGGCTAAAGTAACCACCGATTCCCACAATTGCTCTTCCATTTTTTCCGTTTTTGGGGGGAAGAATTCGAAACTGATTTCGCAATCACCGGAAAGACCGGCAAAAAGTGGGTCCGCTAAAGCCCGGCTGGCTTCCTGCATATGCGCAAAGGGGAAAATCATGCAACGATCCTTATTATGTTATTTTCAATCCCGGGTGCCAAATCCTGTTTTTGACCCACCCACATTTTGACCACTAGCGCTCCGCCATCCAGCACGCGCTGGTGTACAAGCCGAACGCCATTGTCGTGAAATGCATTGGATATGAGCTCATCGGCAAAACCAAGCCGCGCATGGGCGTGGACTGTCCGCAATTCTTCGCGTTCGTGCGCGGCAAAATCGACGATCATCAACCTGGCCGAGGGTGCAAGCACGCGCACGGCTTCGGCGATGACCCTTTCGGGATCTTGCGCGTAGTGCAGAACCTGATGGAACAATATGGTGTCGAAAGTATCGGCTTCAAACGGAAGCTTATTGAAATCTCCCATCCTTATATCGACCTTTGCGGCACTGGCGCTGTTCATGTTCCCCAGCTTTGCCCGGGCAAGCCGCAACATATCCGAACTGTTGTCGAGCGCGACAAAGTGACTGGAATCTGCTGCGAACAATTCCATCATGCGGCCCGTTCCAGTGCCGATGTCGAGAACGGAACCCAATGGAGCAGATCTCAATATGCTGCTTATAGCGTCTTCAACCTCAGAATCCGCTACATGAAGCGAACGCAAGGAATCCCATTCTTTTGCATGAACGGCAAAATATTCGGCCGCCATTTGGGTGCGCGCAGCTCTAACCTCATCCAGTTTTAGCAAGTCGCGCTGAAACGCGCGGGCATGGGTTAGATCAACGTCAGCAAACAGCGGAGTTAATTTGCCATCGCTCAAAACCGGGCCCGGTTGAATGAAGACCCAACTCCCTTCTTTGCGCCGTTTCAATATTTCTGCTTCGTTCAAAATTCTTATATGGCGCGATACACGGGGCTGGCTTTGACCCAGAATCTGTACCAATTCGCCTACGGACAATTCCAAACGAAGCGCCAAAAACACGATTCGGAGCCGCGTCGGGTCGGCCAAAGCACGCATTATGTCGAGCAAATCAATCATCGGAGCAACATATAAAGAAATCTTTATATGTTGTCAATTGGCTCAAATTGGCCATGTTTTCTACCTTAAAGGTAGAGTTTACCCCAAATATAGCCGCACTGGCCGTGTTAGCTGCAAAAACCCGATTGCCATGAAAAAATGAAGAGGCTAGAGGGACAAACCGCAGTCACATTCACATCCGTGCTTTGTGCCTGTCAGGTTTTCAATAAGTTTTGCTAGGGGGTTTTCCCAAATGAAGAAAATTGCTGTATCTCTCGTTCTCGCCGCTTCGCTCGGCCTGGCTGCATGCTCGGGCGCTGAAGAAGCAACCACAGAAGCTGCCGACGCAACTGCTGAAGCAACCACAGAAGCTGCTGACGCTGCTGTAGAAGGCACTGAAGCTGCTGCTACTGACGCTGCTGCCGCAACCGGCGAAATGGCCGACAAGGCTGGCGAAATGGCTGACAAAGCTGGTGAAGCTGCTGCTGCAACCGGTGAAGCCGCTGCTAAGGCTGGCGAAATGGCTGACGCTGCTAAGGAAGCTGCGAAGTAATATCGCACTTTCGGCATAAGCTGATAAAAAGGGCCGTCCTGTTTTCAGGGCGGCCTTTTTGTTGATGAAAATCCGTCAAGGGGCATAACTGTGGTCTTGCGCCGCTATCATATACTGATCTTCGCTGCCTTAACGATGTCCTGCAGCCCGGATGAACAGGTGCCTGAAGGAACCGGCATCACGTCCGACGATGCCCAGATGTTAGACAAGGCTGCCGCCCGGTTGGACAGCGAAACAGACCCTGATCAGCGCGTCGCTTCCGAAAAAGAATAGGACGCCGCGTACTGTGTACGCCGATACGCGAACCCCATGCTGCCGGTTCCAATTTATCGTTCGTGATACGCCGCCACACTGCGCGTCACAAATTGCATAAGCGCCATACGCTGCGGCACAGATGCGGTAGTGCTACCAATCATCACCGCCACGGCATAACGCGTCCCGTCCGGCGCAGTCATGATTCCAATATCGTTGTAGCCGGTGGATATGGGCGAGAGAATCTGGCCCGTCCCCGTCTTGTGCACAAAACGCCAACCCGCCGGAACCCCGGCTTTCAGACGATTAGGCCCGCTGCTTGTCCGCGACATAACATCCAGAAGTAAGCGTGTAGAAGCCGACGATAATATTTCACCGCGCGCAAATTTTGCCAGGGCACGGACGATGGCTTCGGGCGACGCGCCATCAACAGGATCCGCCAAATAGCGGTCCATCGCCGACTTGCGCGACGCAAGTGGCAATGCTTCACGCGCGGTATAAAAGCGCCTGCCAACGGAATATTCCTGCTTCCATGGGAGACCGGCGATCTCGCTTTGCATAATGCGCTCGCCCGGACCAAAACGAACTGCGCCCAGTTTTTTACGTTGTATAAACGCACGCACAGCTTGCGGGCCGCCTGCGGTTCGCAGCAAGGAATCATTGGCGGTATTATCACTCGCGGTAATGGATTGTTCCAACAGGCTCTGTACGCTCTCTTCTATCGGTCCCTTTGCCAACACGCGTTCGCGGATGGGCTGGTGAAAAACAGCCAGATCATCGGCCGTAATCCTGACTTTTTGATCGAGACGAAGCTTACCTTGATCCACCAGATCCAAAACGGTCATCGCCACCCATGTCTTGGACACGCTCTGCTGCGGAAAAAGATCGCTCAGCCGACGCCCCAATAACCACTCGCCGCCATCAATACGCAATATCGCAACCCCGGTTTTCCCCGGAAATTGTTGCCATTGTTCATGTATCAGATTTTCCAGACCGGCTGGCGGAGCTGCCAAGGGCTTTGTCGAGACCGATACCAAAGGCTTGGTCGCGGGCGCTGGTTTAACGATGGGTCGGACAACAGGTGCGCTGACTGCAGGCTTGGGCCGAGAAGGGGGATCTGCGGCTACGCATGCCGTCAACATCGAAACCATGGACAGCCAAATCAGGGCTGCGCCGCCGGCTTGTCGGAAAATGCCGAAAGATTTTGGGTTTTGAAAGGACATATACACTCGATAGTCGGCTAAACTGTTGGGTGATATTACTTTAGCAATATTTTGCGACGAATGATTCTGTATTCTCGACGAAAAGCTGGGATAGTCTATGCAAACGAGTTTACAATGCATTGCAGGATTTACTTGACCTTGGAAGCTGTCCGTAGTTGTCCTTGATACACAAAATAAATGACGGGAAGATGTGTATGGACAGTATTTTCATCGGCAAAAGTGCAGGCGGTCCCGAAGCCCTCAACCTCAAACGGGCCAATCGCCACGGCCTAATCGCGGGTGCAACAGGGACAGGCAAGACCGTCACCTTGCAGGGATTGGTGGAAGGTTTTTCTGCGGCTGGTGTTCCGACATTTGTTGCCGATGTTAAAGGGGATCTGTCCGGCATGGCAATGGCCGGATCGCCTCAGAGTAAAACGCATGAGATTTTTGCCGGCAGGGCAACCGAAATCAATCAGGAAAATTGGGCTTATAAGGACAACCCGACGCAATTTTGGGATTTATTTGGCGAGCAGGGTCATCCCATTCGAACCACTGTGTCGGAAATGGGACCGCTGCTTTTATCAAGATTGATGGACCTTAACGAGGTGCAGGAAGGCGTTTTGACGATTGCGTTCCATGTTGCAGACAAGGGCGGGCTGTTAATGCTCGACCTTGACGACCTTCAAGCTATGCTCGTGCATTGCGGTGAACGCGCTGACGAACTGACGCTCGAATATGGCAATATCTCGAAACAATCGGTGGGAAGTATTCAGCGGTCTTTGCTCCAGCTTCGCACCCAGGGTGGCGAGCATTTTTTTGGCGAACCGTCGCTGGAGTTGATGGATTTTGTGAAAATCGACGACAGCGGCAGGGGAATCGTCAACATTTTGGCTGCCGACAAATTGATGGCCAGTCCCAAGCTTTATTCGACGTTTCTGCTATGGCTGTTGTCCGAACTGTTTGAAAATTTCCCCGAAGTCGGCGATCCCGAAAAACCAAAACTGGTGTTCTTTTTTGACGAAGCGCATTTGCTTTTCAACGATGCCCCCAAAGCATTATTGGAGAAAATCGAACAGGTCGTGCGGCTGATCCGTTCAAAGGGAATTGGCGTGTATTTCATTACGCAGAACCCAATCGATATACCTGATGCTGTGGCTGCACAGCTCAACAATCGCATTCAGCACAAGCTGAACGCCTTTACCCCGCGTGACCAGCAGGCCGTCAAATCGGCGGCGGAAACATTCCGGCCGAACCCTGACATCAATGTCGCCCAAGTCATTACAGAGCTGAAAATCGGCGAGGCGTTGGTATCGCTGCTTCAGCCCGACGGCTCTCCCTCGATTGTGCAACGCACACTGATAAAGGCACCTGCGAGCCGTGTCGGGCCGCTTACGCCGCAAGAACGGGGTATCATGATCCAGACCGACGCGATCGGTGACAAATATGATGTACTGATTGACCGGGAGTCGGCTGAAGAAATACTGGCTGCCAAAGGAGCGCAGGCAGCAGCAGCAGCAGATGAAGCAAAGGCTATGGCCGCAGCCGAGAAAGAAGCGGCCACTGCGGCCAAGGAAAAGGCGAAGGCGGACGCTATCGCCGCAAAAGAATTGGCCAGGCAGCAGGCGGTCGCGGCCCGTGACGCCGCAAAGCCAAGCATGGCGGAAAAAATGGTGCAATCTGCAGCCCGTTCTGCCGCGACATCGGTGGGACGTCAGCTTGCTGGATCACTTGGCAAATCCTTAGTTCGCGGAATATTGGGTAGCCTGTTCAAATAGTCAGCCACGCCCGCGATAAGAAGCGACACCTTGGTCGGGCAACCAAAGGCCCTTTGGCGGTTCGCCCGACTGCCAGAAAACATCTATGGGTATCCCGCCACGCGGATACCAGTACCCGCCGATCCGAAGCCAATGCGGCTTCATCTCGCCGAACAATCGCTGCCCGATACCGACGGTGCAATCTTCATGAAAGGCGGCATGGTTGCGAAATGAACCCAGGAAAAGCTTTAAGGATTTCGATTCCACAATTGTTGCGTGCGGCGCGTAATCAATGACGAGATGTGCAAAATCCGGTTGTCCGGTCACAGGACATAAAGACGTAAATTCGGGAACGGCAAATCGCGTCAAATATAACGCGCTCGGCCGCGGATTAGGCACATAATCGAGCGTTGCCTGCTCCGGACTGCCGGGCAGGTCGCTTTGTTTTCCAAGGAACGTGGTTTGGGGCTGATCAGTCATGGTGGGCATTTATCCCCTTCGTGACGCATTGCAAACAGGTCATTTGCGAATTCTGGTTTACACCAGTTTGCCTGTATCGCTTCTTAACGGGTGGAGTGGCTATCTGTATATATGAAAACTCTCATTCCCGTTTTAGGCGATCAACTCAGCCACCAGATTTCATCGCTTTCGGGGCAAGACAAAAGCCAGGCCATTTTGCTGATGGTCGAAGTCGCCGATGAAACAGCTTATGTCCCGCATCACAAGGCAAAACTTGCCTACATCCTGTCCGCAATGCGCCACCATGCCCGCGATCTGCAAGGACAAGGGTGGGACGTGGACTATGTCCGTCTGACCGATCCCATGAATTGTGGTAACTTCACAGGCGAAATAGTGCGCGCAATGGAGCGGCATTGCCCCCAAAGAATCCGCGTGACCGAAGCGGGTGAATGGCGGGTTAAGGCCATGCTTGACAGCTGAGGGGACCGGTTTGAAATTCCGGTCGAGATAGTTCCGGACACACGTTTCATCGCAACGCACGCCGAATTCGAAAACTGGGCAGCGAACCGCAAGCAATTGCGAATGGAGTTTTTTTACCGTGACATGCGCCGCAAGACCGGCCTGTTGATGGATGGGAAAACACCAGAAGGCGGGCAATGGAATTATGATTCAGAAAACCGCAAACCGGCAAAAGGTGAACGGCACATTCCTAAACCCCTCGCTTTTCAGGTTGATGCAATAACGCAAGACGTGATCGACATGGTGAAAGTCCGTTTTGCCGATCATGTTGGCCATATCGACAATTTCGGATTTGCCGTAACCCGCGCCGATGCCCTTGAACAACAGGCGCATTTCCTCGACCACGCCTTACCGCATTTCGGGGATTATCAGGATGCGATGCTGACCGGCGAGCCATTTATGTGGCATTCCATACTGTCGCCTTATATCAATTCCGGTTTGCTTGATCCGCTGGAATTATGCCGGAATGTCGAGGCGCGATACCGGCAAGGATTGGTCCCGCTGAATGCCGCGGAAGGTTTCATACGGCAAGTCATCGGTTGGCGCGAATATGTGAGGGGAATCTATTGGTTGGCGGGACCCGGCTATGTGAATCGCAATGCTTTGCGCGCGAAGCGGCCGCTGCCTGACTTTTACTGGACGGGCAAGACCGATATGCATTGCATGGCCCAAGCCATCGGCCAGACGTTGGAGCATGCCTATGCCCATCATATCCAAAGGCTTATGATTACGGGCAACTTTGCGTTGCTGGCGGGAATCGATCCCGCCCAGGTACATCACTGGTATCTATCGGTTTACGCCGATGCCTATGAATGGGTCGAATTGCCGAATACATTGGGAATGAGCCAATTTGCCGACGGTGGAATGCTGGCCTCTAAACCTTATGCGTCCAGCGGTGCGTATATTAACCGGATGTCCGACTATTGCCGATCATGCCGTTATGACGTCAAGCAGCGGACAGGACCTGATGCATGTCCGTTCAATGCATTATATTGGGATTTTATCGCACGCAACGCACCCCTATTGCGCGGCAACCCGCGTATGGCCATGCCTTATAAGAATTGGGACCGGATGTCTGACGCCGACCAAAGCGTCTTACGGAACGATGCGGCGAAGTTTCTGGAAACACTTGGCTAGATTGCAAAACCGCCTTATCTTGCACCGCACAAGAATCAAGAACAGCGGGCTAGGATATATAATATGGAGTTGTTAGTAAGCACCGAATGGTTGGCAAAAGAAATTGGTGCCTCCGATTTGCGTATCGTGGATGCAACTTGGTTCATGGCGGATGCCGGACGCAGCGCCCAGGCCGAATATGAAGGCGGGCACATACCGACTGCGGTTTTCATGGATCTCGAGGAGCTTGCTGATTCAAATAACCCGTTGCCCAACAGCCTGCCCCCGCCCGAAAAATTTGCTAGCCGGATGCAGTCTTTAGGACTTGGAGACGGCAGCCGCATTGTCGTTTATGATGATAGCCCGTTCAAATCTGCAACCCGCGCGTGGTGGATGCTGACCCTGTTTGGTGCCCATGATGTCGCGATATTGGATGGCGGCATATCAAAATGGAAAGCGGAAGGCCGCGCACTTGAAACAGGTAAGCCGTCCCTGCGCCACCGGCATTTCACAGTGTGGAAAGACGAACAGGCCGTTAAGAGCAAAGCCGACTTGCTCGCAAATTTGCACAGCAAAAACGCCGAAGTTGTCGACGCCCGCGGCGCAGGCCGATTTACTGGAGAAGAAGCCGAACCGCGACCCGAAATGGCGTCGGGCCATATTCCCGGCAGCCGGAACGTACCATTTGGCAATCTGTATAATCCTGACGGCACATGGAAACGTGGTGACGAACTGGTCGCCGCCTATACCCAAGCCGGCGTTAATCTGGACAAACCGATGATTACAACCTGCGGATCCGGCATGACCGCTGCCGTTGTGTTGTTTGGCGCACGTCTGACGGGAAAGAAGGACGTTGCTCTATACGATGGCAGTTGGTCAGAATGGGGCATGGATAAAGATACGCCAAAGGAAACGGGTGCGGCTTGAATTCTGAAAAGCCACGCGGCAAGATCACTGGAATTATTACAGGCGGACGTTCAAAGAACCTGACCGGCCCTGTGGTGAATGTACCGGTCTGGCGGGCCAGTACCCATCTTTATGACGATGTAGCCGCCTTAGAAGCAGGTAAAACCGGCAATGAAGACGGCCGGTTTTTCTATGGCCGCCGGGGTTCACCAACCCAATGGTCGCTGGCCGACGCCCTGTCGGCTATGGAGCCGGGTGCAGCGGGAACCATGCTTTACCCGTCCGGCGTTGCTGCGATTTCATGTGCGTTGCTCTCCGTACTGCGCCCGGGCGATGTCCTTTTAATGACGGACAATGCCTATGATCCCAGCCGGGCATTTGCCGACGGCTTTTTGAAGAGATTCGGGGTTGAAACCCGCTATTATAATCCGTTGGCTGCCAATATTGCCGGGCTATTCTGTGAAAAAACCAAGGCAATTTTGCTTGAAACGCCCGGCAGCCTGACCTTCGAAGTGCAAGATGTCCCGGCTTTTTGCGCGGAGGCCAAAAAACGCGGTGTTGTCACTTTGCTTGACAATACGTGGGCGACACCATTTTTCTACACAGCGCTCGACAAGGGTGTGGATATGACGATCATGGCTGCGACAAAATATATTGTCGGTCACAGCGACGTCATGATCGGCTGCGTTACGACACATGAACGGTTTTGGACCCGGCTGCGTCAAACGGCACAGCAATTGGGCCAGATCGTATCACCGGACGATGCTTATCTTGCCAGTCGCGGGCTTCGAACGTTGGCCGTGCGTATGAAAGCGCATGAAGCGTCGGCATTGAAAATCGCGCATTGGCTGCGCGATCGGCCCGAAGTAGACATCGTTTTGCACCCCGCCTTACCAGAATGCCCCGGCCATGAAATATGGAAACGCGACTTTAGCGGTTCATCCGGGCTCTTCTCTTTTGTCTTGAACGGGACCAAAGATGATGCCGCCAACTTTGTCGACGCGCTTGAACTGTTCGGTATCGGGTATAGCTGGGGCGGTTTTGAAAGCCTTGCTTTACCGGTTCACCCCGAAACCTGCAGAACCGAAGTGCCTTGGGCAAAAGATCGCCCGATAATCCGTTTGCAAATCGGGCTTGAGGACTGCGATGACCTGATTGCAGACCTAGAGGCCGCGTTCAAAACTATGGTTTGACCTTAAGGGTCAGGACCCTAGCGGGTCGGAACGGGAACTTCGGCTGAATAATCATAAAAACCCCGCTTGACCTTGCGGCCATACCAGCCGGCCTCGACATATTTTTGGAGCAAAGGGGCCGGGCGGAATTTCGGATCCCCTGTGGTCCTGAACAGAACATTGGTGATTTCCAGGCAGGTATCAAGGCCAATAAAATCCGCCAGCGTCAATGGCCCCATCGGATGGTTCAGGCCAAGTTGACAGGCAGTATCGATATCGCGAATTGTCGCGACGCCTTCACCCAAAGCGAAGCACGCTTCGTTGATCATGGGCATCAAAATGCGGTTGACGATGAATCCAGGCGCATCGTTGGCAAACACCAGTTGCTTGCCCAGCGCCTCGCCATAACTGCGGACAATATCCACCGTCGCATCGGTTGTCCCGAGGCCGCGAATAATCTCGATCAATCCCATTACAGGAACAGGGTTGAAAAAATGGACGCCGATAAACCGCGCAGGATCGGGGGAGGACTGGGCCAAGCGGGTTATAGGTATGGAAGAGGTGTTTGAAGCCAGAACGGCGCTCTTATCGAGAATTTCGGCGACCGATTCGAATATCTTGCGCTTTATGTCCTCCCGTTCCGTCGCCGCCTCAATAATCAATCCGGCTTCGGCCATCGGAGCATAGCTTGCCACAGGCTCAATACGCGCCAGCAAAATATTGGCGGCATCTCGCGCCATTTTTCCTTTGTCGACGAGCTTGGACAACGCCTTTTCAATGCCGTCCTTGCCCGCTTGCGCCCGCGTGAGATCAATATCGGACAAATACACGTGATAGCCTGCGCCAGCGCTGACCTGGGCTATGCCTGCGCCCATCTGACCGGCCCCGATAATCCCAACTGTACGCATGATAATCTCCAATTATACTGAGTTCGAAAGCCCCTAGCTTAGGCATAATAAAAGCGCTAGCCTGCCGCCATGTACCGGGCAATTATCGCATCTTTATTGCTGTTTTCAACGACCGCAATCGCCGCTTTTGGCGCATCGCCGACACCGGGGAAGATCGCTACTTTCAAAGATTGGAGCGTCGGGTGCGACAATGGCCTCTCTTGTCAGGCTGTTGCCTTGTTACCCGATGGCCCTTGGGATGACGGCCTGTCTATGGTCATAACGCGATCGTCCGGAGTGCAAGCGCCTTTGGCCATCGAAGTTGGCGGTTTTGCCGCAAAGGCAAATCGATATCGCGTCATAATCGATGGCAAACCGATCCATAATGGCGCCGTACCCACCGGCAGTGAGTCGATCAAAATTGAAGGCGCAGAAAGCCTGAAAATCGCCCGGGCAATGGCAAAAGGTCTCACATTCCAGCTGGTCGACGGCACTGGAGCGAATCTTGGGAAGGCATCTTTATCCGGCGTTGCCGCCGCTTTGCGATATATCGATGCGGAGCAGGGTCGCGATGGTTCACGCGGGGCCGTCATTGCCTTTGGTGCCAAAAAGGCAATGGCGAAAAAGGTACCTTATCCGGTGCTTCGTGTCCGTAAAATAGAGCCCACCAATTTGTTGCCGGATGCCACCGCGCTCGTTGCTCTTTCGGAAGGAAGCCCTTGCGCCGCAGAACGAATGGGTTCGACCGAGGACACCGCCTATAGCCTGGGCGGAGGGGCGGAAAGGCCGCAAGCCCTTATCATGCTCAATTGCGGAGCTGGCGCCTATAATTTTTCATCCGGCATATATGTGGGCCAGCGCAGCAACGCAGGGAAATGGACATTCGAGCCTGCAAAATTCGACTATGGTGCCACCGGGTTCAGTGACGACAGCAAAATTCCGCTCGTGGTCAACGCAGACTGGGACGCAACAAAGCAAACTATCAGCAGCTATTCCAAGGGCCGCGGGCTCGGCGATTGCGGGTCGTCGGAAAGCTGGGTCTGGGACGGCGACATGTTCCGCTTAACCAATGCCGCCCTCATGGGAGAATGCCGGGGGTCGCTGGATTGGATCCCCATCTGGCGGGCTGATATCAAATACGTCAAATAGGGTTAGGACCTTCGCGATACGTCCTTAAAGTTTGCGCTGCTTCAACAATATCTCGGCTATGGCGTAAGTACGGGGATTGTCGACATCGACAGCGAAAGCCCCATCCGCCGCCATGTAAGGCACGACGCGTGCGCCGAGCGCGCGGGATATGGCTTTGAACGCCGTGTCCAGTTTCCACCAACCCAGTCTGAAGCGGATAAGGTTGATGATTCCGAAAGCCTTGGCAATGCGGCCTTTCGTTTTGATAAATTGTCCACCCTGCCGGAACGCTTCTGCCGCCTTGAGGGCCGAGGCATTACGGAGCCAGAAAAGATTGCAGTTGGAAATGGCAGCATCGGAAAATTCATAGAATCTGCGCTGCCCCTCAGGATGGGCTGCCTGAATGGCCTCTCGTGTGGAAAGAACCACGACCGCATCCCCTTCACCGGCAAAAGCTTGCATATGGACGTCACGCATCAATTCTGCGGTGACCAATACATTGTCGGCGGTGGTTATCACCATCGGCCAAGCGCCGTCGTCCGCTTGCTTGGCCGCATATTCTACACTTTCCACAATACCTGCCTGTGCCTGGCAGATCATAAGGCGGCCTGCCTTTTCCAGTTCGATGACTGCCGGAAGGTCAGCGATCACCGACGGATCGTGAATCGAAACGAGCACTTTGGTATCGGGAAAGGCCGGTATTGCGGCCTCCAGCACCCATTGCAGCAAAGCCTTGCCGCAGATGGGAACACGACATTTATGGCTAACTCCGGCATCTGCTGCCATCGGATCAAGCTTGCCATCGCGTTTGCCGGCCAGCACCAGCAAGGTAGGGGATTTGTTCATGCGCCGCCTATAGTGCGCTGCCACTGTTGCAGCAAGCTTGGGCTGGTATTTCCTGACCGAAACGCCTAAGCGCACGCCCAATGCTCTCATTTTAGCAGAAAGCCTGATCGTCCTTATGTCTTCCCCTCTTCGTATTGCGCTCGCTGGTCTTGGCACGGTAGGCACCGGTGTTATCCAGTTGATTGAGGAAAACAGCGCGCTGATTGCAAGGCGCGCCGGAAGGGCGATTGAAATTGTCGCGGTGACCGCACGCGACCGTACAAAAGACCGCGGGGTCAATCTTTCTCCCTATCGATGGGTTGACGATATGGGTGAGCTCGCAACGGCAAGCGATATTGATGTTGTTGTCGAGCTAATCGGCGGATCTGACGGCCCGGCACTTACTCTTGCACGCGAAACCTTGTCGAACGGGCGAGCGCTGGTGACCGCAAACAAGGCTATGATCGCCCATCACGGTTCCGAGCTTGCGGCGCTGGCCGAAAGCAAAAACGCGGCACTGAAATTCGAGGCGGCGGTTGCCGGCGGTATCCCGGTTATCCAAGGGTTACGCGATGGCGCTTCTGCCAACCGGATCGACCGGGTCTATGGAATTTTGAACGGTACCTGTAATTACATCCTGTCGACGATGGAAAAAGAAGGACTGGATTTCAACGAAGTGCTGTCCGATGCCCAGGCCAAGGGGTTCGCAGAAGCCGATCCCAGCTTCGACATCGACGGTATTGACGCGGCCCATAAATTGTCGATTTTGGCATCTTTAAGCTTTGGATCACAAATTGATTTTGGCGGCGTCGAGGCTCGCGGTATCCGCAAAATCCTTGCCGCCGATATCGCACAAACTAGGGCTCTGGGCTATCGAATACGCCTCATTGGCATCGCTGAAATTGATGGCGAAAATGGCTCTGCGGAAATTTTCCAGCGTGTCCAGCCCTGCCTTGTGCCGCTTACACATCCGCTCGCCCATGTTATAGGCGCGACCAATGCCGTTGTGGCCGAAGGCAATTTTTCCGGCCGCCTGCTGTTCCAAGGGGCAGGCGCAGGCGACCGGCCTACGGCATCGGCTGTCGTTGCCGACCTTGTCGACATCGCGCGAAAAGAGACCGGACCGGCCTTTTCCATGCCCTCGTCCGAACTCGAAAATCTACCCCGCGCGGCGTCGGCCCATCGTATTGGCAAAACCTACATCCGGATGATCGTAGCTGACCGCGTAGGTGTATTGGCTGAAATTACGGCCGCCATGCGGGATGCGGGCTTGTCAATCGAGAGCCTTATACAGACAGAAACCAGCGATGACGGGTCGGCTTTGATTGCCATGGTGACCCACGCAGGCCCTGAATTGGCCATAAACGACACCCTCGAGACACTATCAACATCGGACAGCCTGATGGGCGAACCGATGGTCATGCACATATTGGAAGAATGAACCAAGATGTGCGGCTCATTCCTTTGCGACGACAGGCCATCTCGACATTTGTCGGGTCCCCCCTTAACGAAAATGCAATCCCGACCTGCCAAAGGCCGAAGCCCGATACTCATTCACCAAGATCCGCGAACTTAAAATAGCTAGGAACACCCAATGACGGCAGCAAGCCAAATCCTCGACCGAGTGCTCGTTCTCGAAATGGTCCGCGTTACGGAAGCCGCTGCGATCGCCGCTGCGAAGCTGATCGGGCGTGGCGATGAAAAGGCGGCCGATGCTGCGGCGGTTGAGGCTATGCGCGCGGCCTTGAACGGACTTTACATGGACGGTACCGTTGTCATTGGCGAAGGCGAGCGCGACGAGGCGCCGATGCTTTTTATCGGTGAAAAAGTGGGATCGGCCATTGGCAAGGGCCCGCGAATTGATATTGCACTCGATCCTCTCGAAGGGACAACGATCACAGCAAAGGCCGGGCCGAATGCGCTTGCCGTGCTGGCTGTTGCAGAAGAAGGTAATCTTTTGAATGCACCCGATGTTTACATGGACAAAATTGCCGTTGGCCCCGGATATTCACCCAATATTGTTAATCTGGACCGTACAGTCACCGAAAATGTCACGGCCGTTGCAAATGAAAAGGGCGTTGAGCCCAGCGAACTGATCGTTTGCGTTCTTGACCGCCCACGTCATGAAAAACTGATCGCCGAGTTGCGGGCGCTCGGCTGCGGCGTCATGCTTATTCCGGATGGCGATGTCGCAGGCGTTATCGCAACGGCCAACCCCGATACGACCGTCGATATCTATATGGGGACAGGCGGTGCTCCGGAAGGCGTTCTTGCTGCGGCAGCGCTTCGATGCGTCGGCGGCCAATTCAAGGGTCGCTTGCTGTTTCGCAACGACGACGAACGCAAACGCGCACGCAAATGGGGGATCGAGGATCTCGACAAGATCTACGATCTTGAAGAACTGGCCAAAGGCGACTGCATATTTGCCGCAACCGGCGTAACCGATGGTTCGTTGCTCGACGGCGTAAAGACACTTCGTGATGGCCGCATCACTACTGAAACCATCGTGATGCGCGCATCAAGCGGCACAGTCCGTCGCGTGAAAAGCGAACATGGCCGCGGCAATGTCGCCTCCGATTAGGGCTTAGAAAATACCTAGACTGATGCCGGCCGCAATGTGCGCGCCGGTATCATAAGCTTTCTGCAAATCTGCTGGTGAAATTGTCTTGGGGCCTAATATGGCCGTCTGGGTTGTGGCATTTGTGCAGACAATCAAAGCATCTGCAACCTTTTTCAGCCGCCATCCGGTAGCAATACGCTCCGCTTGCTTCGCCGCGATAGTCCCATCGGAACCAGCGCAAATTATGGTTGCATAAGGCCGACCCTCAATCCTGCCGAGGCAGGGATAATAGCTGCGATCAAAAAAGGCTTTCATTACCCCGCTGATTGCAGCGAGATTTTCCGGAAAAATGAAAAGATATGCATCTGATTGAAGCATCTGTGCATGTTGTGCTGCGTCAGCACACAGCAATTTTGCCTCAATCGAGTCAAAAGTCGCTGCACCTTCAGCAGCCGCCTGCGCCAAAGCTTTCGATCCGCCGGTTTGGCTGTGCCAGATGATGAGCAGCTGTTTCATGTCGTCTTGCTAGCATTGGCAACCCCGCATAGGGAAGGTCCATGTCAACAGTTCTCAACATCACGCATTCGATACTCGGTCAACGCTGGCAATGGCGCAGCGGTGATGTCGATACCCGCGACCCCGGTTTTCAGCCCGATGACCTTGTCACGCAATTGTTAATGGCGCGCGGTGTGCCCCGCGACGATATTGACCGGCATCGCGAACCAACCATTCGCGGGTTCATGCCCGACCCTTCAATATTCCGCGACATGGATTGCGCCGCGGAGCGATTGGCAGACGCCGTCCAATCTCAAGAAGCCGTTACAATATATGGCGACTACGATGTCGACGGGGCGACAAGCGCCGCTTTGTTGATCCGATTGTTGCGGGAATTGGGACTAGAGGCGGGGCATTATATCCCCGACCGCCTCATGGAAGGATATGGCCCTTCGGGTGAAGCGCTTGTGCGGATTGGAGCGGGCGGAAGCCGATTGATTGTTACGGTCGATTGTGGCGCGATGGCCTATGAAGCTTTGGCACAGGCTAAAAACGCAGGGTTGGAAGTGATCGTGGTCGATCACCACAAATGCGCGGCGCAGCTGCCCACGGCTTTTGCTTTGGTCAACCCCAATCGATTGGACGAAAACGACGAAGCGGCATCCCATGGGCACCTTGCGGCCGTCGGCGTTGCCTTTCTTTTGGCCGCCGCTGTCGTTCGAGTTTTACGCCTGCGCGGTTTTTTTGAACAGGGCACAGAACCCAAACTTATCGAACTGCTCGATCTTGTTGCTCTCGGCACGGTCGCCGATGTGGCGCAGCTGCGCGGCCTGAACCGTGCTTTTGTTGCGCAGGGGCTAAAAGTTATGGCCGGTCGTCGTAATATCGGCCTTGCGGCGCTTATCGAAGCCAGCCGATTGAACCGGGCGCCTGTCTGTTCGGATCTTGGCTTTGCATTGGGGCCCCGGATTAACGCTGGTGGACGGGTCGGCAAATCGGATCTCGGCGTCCGTTTGTTGACCACGCAAGACCGGGACGAAGCGCGTATGATTGCCGCAGAACTGGACCGCCTGAACGAAGATCGTCGGGCCATCGAAGGAATCGTGCAGGACGAAGCCGAGGCCATGTTGCCAGGCCAACATAACAGGGCTGTCGCGCTTTTGGCGGGTCAAGGGTGGCACCCAGGTGTCATCGGAATTGTTGCAGGGCGGATCAAGGAGAAAACGGGCAAGCCGTCGATCATCATTGCTTTGGACGAAAATGGAATTGGCAAGGGGTCCGGGCGCTCTATCGGCGGGGTCGATTTGGGCGCGGCCATCATTTCCGCCCGGGAGGCCGGATTACTCGAGGCAGGCGGCGGACACGCGATGGCAGCAGGATTGACCGTGAAGGCAGAGAATGTCGAAGCGCTCTCCCAATGGCTCGATCAGCGTCTTGAACCCGATGTGGCGCGCGCATCATCAAATAGCGCCTTATTGATCGATGCCTTGTTATCGCCGCGCGGGTTGAACCCTGCTTTCATTGACGCGATGGAAACTGCAGGTCCTTACGGCATGGGCTGGCCCAGCCCGCGAATCGTGACGGGTCCGGTTCGGATTATAAAATGCGACATCGTTGGCAAAGATCATGTTCGGGCCATCGTTTCAGGGGACGACGGGGCTTCGTTTAAAGCGATGGCATTCCGTCAGGGAGAAAGCCCATTAGGCCAGCAATTGCTGCATGGTGAACGAGGCCGCAAATATTGGATCACCGGTCGTGCGAAAGTCGATGACTGGGGGCCGACACCCAAGGCCGAGCTCCATATTGACGATATCGCCTTTGCAGACTGAATTTGCGTCATGTTGGGCTTGACCTAGGCAAATCGAATCCGTAAAGGCGCGGCTCGCCAAGCGATTGGCCCCTTCGTCTAGCGGTTAGGACGCGGCCCTTTCACGGCTGAAACACGGGTTCGATTCCCGTAGGGGTCACCAA
>NZ_JBJXFW010000043.1:0-12395 GCF_046154385.1 Sphingorhabdus sp.
TTGGGCAACCTTAACCGCACGAGCAACCCGCCGAGATCTTCGCTTTCTTCCAATTTGACCGAACCGCCGTAAATTTCCACAACATCACGGACAATCGCAAGACCAAGGCCGGTTCCGGGCTTTCCGGTGTCCAGACGTGCGCCGCGGTCGAACAGGCGCTCGCGTTCGCCTTCGGGGATACCGCGGCCGTCATCTTCGACCAGCAGCTCGACAAAATCGCCCGCATCCTCGACGGTCACGAACACGCTGCCGCCGCCATATTTGGCCGCATTCTCGATCAAATTGCCGAGCATTTCGTCCAGATCCTGACGTTCCACACGCGCCGCGAGTGTTTTGTCGCCGGCCATATCGAGCCGCACATGCGCGTAGAGGCGGCTCACCGCCCGTTCGACCGATTCAAGACTATCCCAGACCTGTGCGCGGCTATGGCTATGGCCACGACGTCCGACGGCGCGCGCGCGCGCCAGATGGTGGTCCACCTGCCGCCGCATGGTGGTCGCTTCGCGGATAACCGTCTCCGAAAGGTCTGAAGCCTGAGCCGTTGCGCTGTTCATGATCACGGTCAGCGGGGTTTTCAAAGCATGGGCCAGATTACCGGCATGACGACGTGATTCTTCAGCCTGTTTTTCATTATGGTCGAGCAACGCGTTCAATTCGTTGACCATCGGCATGACTTCATCCGGCAAGGCATCTGTAACGCGACTTTCCCTGCCGCTCCGCATTTGGGCAATCGCCTGCCGAACGGCGCGCAGCGGCCATAAGCCGTAAAATGTCTGCAGCGCGGCCAAAATGATGAGTCCCAGCGCCAAAAGCAAAAAGCTGATGACCAGCACGGACCGCAATTCCTGTATTTGCGCGTCCAGACTGTCACGGCTCTGCGCCACCATGAAAGTCCAGCTTATGTCCGAATCGGGAAGTTTGATATTGCGCTCGGCAATACGCAGGGCTTCATCCTGAAACTCATCACTATCACGAAAATGGACCGCTTGGTCGCTATGTCCTTTGGGTGGCTTTAACGCTCTATCCCATAAAGACCGCGACGGGAACGGCAACGCGCCCGGACCTGTTATCTGCCAATATAATCCGCTATTCGGTTCCAGAAAACGCTGGTCACCCAGTGGCCTGTTCATCCGGATTTCGCCATCGGGGCCAATCTCTGCCGAGGCGATCATCGCGGTCAGCACATATTCGAGCTGATTGTCGAAATTCTGTTCGACCGAGCTGGTCAACACACGGTCGAGCGCGGCGCCGCCCCCAATCAGCAATATCGTAATCCACGCCGCCGCCGTCAGGATCATGCGGCGGGTGAGCGAACCCGTGCTTTGAAACTGGCTCCGCCACGACGGGGCTTTCGCCGCCGTATGTATGACGGCGGGCGGGTTCAGCTGACCGGTTCCTCAAGGCTGTAACCAAGGCCGCGGATGGTCGAAATGACATCTTGCCCCAGTTTCTTGCGGATACGGGTCACGAACACTTCGATCGTGTTGGAATCGCGGTCAAAGTCCTGATCGTAAATATGCTCGATCAGCTCGGTACGCGACACCACCTTGCCCTTATGGTGCATCAGATAGGATAAAAGCTTATATTCCTGCGCGGTCAGTTTGACCGGCTGGCCATCAAGCGTCACGCGGCCTGACCGGGTATCCAGACGAACATCGCCGACATTCAGTTCCGAAGACGCGTTACCCGATGCCCGGCGAATGAGCGCGCGCAGCCGTGCGATCAATTCTTCAGTCTGGAACGGCTTGGCGAGATAATCATCAGCGCCTGCGTCTAGTCCGGCGACCTTGTCCGACCAGCTATCGCGGGCGGTGAGCACGAGAACGGGGAATTTGCGCCCCTCCTTGCGCCAGCGGTCCAGCACGGTCAGGCCGTCAATTTCGGGAAGACCCAGATCGAGAATGACAGCGTCATAATTTTCGGTCGAGCCCATATAATGGCCGTCTTCGCCATCGACAGAGAGGTCCACGGCATAACCGGCACCTTCCAGCGTCGATTTCAACTGCTGGCCCAATGTCGGTTCGTCTTCCACAATAAGGATGCGCATGCTGTCCCCTTCAATTTCGATTTTATAGCTGGAAAAGGGCTAGCAGATTCGCCGCCACACGCAAAATCCTATCAACGTTGGCGCAGGACGCTGCCGGTTTTGCCGTCTACATCGACAAATATCACACGATCCTTGTTGATGAATTTCAGGCGATACACCTGAGCCGTCGGGTCATATTCAGGGCCAAGATATTGCATGCCGCGCATTCGGGGAACCACGCTACCTTCAATTTCGCGCAAGGATTTCACTTTGCCTTGCTGCCAATCTTCCCGCGCGTCGTCCTGTTCACCGCGCCGTGCTTCGGCAGGCAGTGAAGCGGCGATTGCGGCCAGCATGGCCAAAGACAGAAATTTCTTTCGGTTCAACATAGCCCCCCGTTTAGCAATCCGGCTTGAACACAATCTGAATGGGGTATCAACCTTTTGTTAGGGACAGTCCCCTTGCTTCCCGTGAAGCAGCGCGCCAACTCCCCCTCTCAACTTCGTCTAATGGCTGACGCCATAAGACTCCGTACCTCTCCCAGGACGGAGAGAGGGGAATAGCGCTTGACCTCTCCCCTTCAGGGGAGAGGATACGGAGCCTTGGCCGCATGGCCTAGGCGGAGTTGGTGAGGGGTTCGACGGCGCGGCTCTTGCCCCGACAGTCGATCACTTCACCATTTCAAAGGTAAACGAAACCGTCGCCCCGACGCTCAGTTCACCCGGCGCGATTGGCGTCGACTTTTCCGATGCGTCCATCGCGCGGGCCATCATCGGCATGGGTTGATAACCGCCGCCTTGACCCTCGGTTTCTTCAACACGCAGCACGCGCACATTGGTGTAGCCTGCCTTTTGCGCCATGGATTTTGCGCGGGCCATTGCGGTTGCCCACACCTTGTCGCGGGCCATTTCGCGGTATTTGCTATCGTCATCGATGCCGAAGGTCGGACCGTTGAAATTGGTCGCGCCATCCACGGCCAGCGCATCCAGAAATGCGCCGAGCTTTTTCAGATCGCGCAATTTGGCATTGACCATGTTGGATGCTTGATAGCCTTTGAACACCTGTTGGCCATCGCGATAGTCGAATTGCTGGTTCAGGCTGATTTGCGTGGTCTGGATGTCCTTGTCGGCAATGCCCAGTTTCTTGAGGCGCGCGACGACGGAGGTCATTTGCACATTATTCTGGCGCACAGCTTCGCTCGCGGTCGGAGCTAGAGTCTGTACGCCTGTGGTAAATGTCGCGATGTCGGGCTTGGCTTCAACGGTGTCGCTGATCGTCAGATCAATGACCGGATTTGTTGCCGTGATATTTACCTGCGTTGCCATCGCTTCCCCCGCTGTCATGCTGCTCGCTGCCAAAAGCGCTGCCAAAATGTACTTACGCATATTCTTACTCCTACAGTGCACGGACCGATCATGTGGCGGTGCGACGTGCCCAATCGATATAGGCTTTGCGAAGCTGAACGGTTGCCGAACCGGGTTTTCCATCACCGATTATCTGATCATTTATCCGCACAACCGGCATGACAAAGCCAGAGGCGGAGGAAACAAACGCCTCGGCAGCTTGTTCCGCCTCGGCGACAGAAAAAGGCCGCTCTTCAATAGGATGACCAACCAACGGCAGAACTGAAGCGCGGGTGATGCCGTGCAAAATCTCGCGGTTGAGGGGGTGCGTTACCAACGTGCCCGATTGCGTGATGATATGCGCGTTTTGCGCCGTGCCCTCGGTGATGAACCCGTCGCGCACCATCCAGGCATCGTCGGCACCGCGGGCAATCGCCTCATTCTTCATCAACGAAGCATAAAGCAATTGCGTAGTCTTGATATCCGCCCGGCCCCAACGCAAATCCGGCAAGGTAACGACATGGATGCCGCGTACGGCGGACGGGTTATCGGCAAGAATGCGGCTTTGTGAAAAGGCCAGAACCGTTGGCGCAGTGCCGGGTGCGGGAAAGACAAAGTCCCGGTCCGATGGCGCGCCGCGCGTGACCTGCCAATAGATCATGCCCTCTTCCACCGCGTTGCGCGCGACGAGGTCGCGGCAGATGGAAAGCCACGCGTCGGCATCGGGGGCACCTTTTATGCCAAGCTCGCTTAAAGAACGGGCAAGGCGCTGCACATGGCCGCCGAAATCGACGAGCTTGCCATCCAGAACCGAGACGACCTCATACACCGAGTCCGAAAAGAGAAAGCCGCGGTCGAACACCGACACCTGTCCTTCGGTTTCCGGGATGTAGCTGCCGTTGAGGTAGATGGTACGCATATATTGATTCTCCCTTTGGCTGACTGCCGTGGTTGGGGACAGTCCCTGAAGGGACAGTCCCCGGTCGATCAGGGACTGTCCCAAGCAAAGCGCCGTGGACTGTCCCTATAGCGCCAGCTTCCGTTGGTGGAACAGCCCTGTCGAACTTTCCATCGGCAAAGTGTGTCCAAGGTTGCATTGCAACCGCCCTCCCCCTATCCGCGCTGGCATGTCCCAACCCCCGATCTTTGCCTTTGAAAATCTCGCGCTGCAGCAGGGCGGCGGATGGTTGTTTGAAGATATCAACCTGTTCATCGGCGCGCGCGACCGGCTGGCGCTGATCGGGCGCAATGGCGCGGGCAAGACGACCTTGATGAAACTGGTCGCCGGAACGGTCGAGGCCGACAAGGGCAAGCGCGTGGTGGTGCCCGGCACCAATATCGTGATGCTGGACCAGGACCCCGATGTCGCCTCCTTCGACCGGCTGGTGGATTTTGCGGTGCATGGCGAAAAAGGCCCGCCCGAATATGCGGTGCGTGCGATTGCCGACCAGTTGGGCATCGACCTTGACCGGGAGGCGAAGACCGCGAGCGGCGGGGAGAAACGGCGCGCCGCGATCTGCCGGGCGCTGGCAAGCGAGCCTGACCTTTTGCTGCTGGACGAGCCTACCAACCACCTTGATCTGGCGGCCATTGAATGGCTCGAAGACTGGCTGACCCGCTATCGCGGCGCCTTCATGGTGATCAGCCATGACCGAACCTTTTTGACGCGGTTGACGCGGCAGACATTCTGGCTGGACCGAGGCTTGCTGCGCCGGAATGAGATCGGCTTTGGCGGTTATGACGCCTGGACCGAGCGAGTCTATGCCGAAGATGCGCGCAATGCCGACCGGCTGGACGCGAAGCTGAAGATCGAGGCGCACTGGCTGGAACGCGGCGTGACGGCGCGGCGCAAGCGTAATCAGGGGCGGCTCGCTAAGCTTTATGAAATGCGCGCGGCGCGGGCGGCAATGATGGGGCCGCAAGGCACAGCCAAGCTGGCGGCGGCAAGCGATGACAGCAAGACCAAGACCGTCATCAACGCCGAAGCCGTCGGCAAAAGCTTTGGCGACCGCACGATTATCAAGGATTTCACCCTGCGCATCCAGCGCGGGGACCGGATCGGGATTGTCGGCGCCAACGGGACGGGGAAGACCACGCTGATCCGCATCCTGACCGGCGAGACGCAGCCCGACACCGGCTCCATCACGCTATCGCCGACCCTGACCGGCATTGTCATCGACCAGCAGCGCAAGCTTCTCTCGCCCGAAAAGCGCGTGCGCGATGTGCTCGCCGACGGCAGCGACTGGATCGACGTGCGCGGGGTGCGCAAGCATGTGCAGGGCTATCTCAAGGAATTCCTGTTCGACCCCGAATTGATCGAGGCACGAATCGGCACGCTGTCGGGCGGCGAACAGTCGCGCATATTGCTCGCCCGCGAATTTGCGCGGGAGGCGAATTTGCTGGTGCTGGACGAGCCGACCAACGATCTCGATCTGGAAACGCTCGACCTGTTGCAGGAGGTGATCGCCGATTATGACGGCACCGTCCTGATCGTCAGCCACGACCGCGATTTTCTCGACCGCACGGTGAACCTGACGCTTGGCCTCGATGGGTCAGGCAAGGTCGATATCATCGCGGGCGGCTATGCCGACTGGGAAGCCAAGCGCGACCGCCGTGACACCAACGACGCCCGCAAGAAAGCCGACAAGGCTGCCGCGCCGGCGGAGCAAACCGCGCCCAAGCCCCCTGCCCGCCCTGCCAAATTATCCTATAAGGACCAGCGCGACTATGATCTGCTGCCCGGGCGGATCGAGGCGATTGACGGGGAGATTGCGGCGGCGGAGGCCGAGATGGCCGACCCCGCGCTTTACACCCGCAACCCCGCGCGCTTTTCGGAACTGACCGCAAAGTGCGACGCATTGCGCGCCGAAAAGGACGCGGCCGAGGAACGGTGGTTGGAACTGGCGATGCTGGTCGAGGAAATGGCGGGCTAGGCTCAGGACCTATTAAAAACAAAGGCGAGATTTAGAATAAGGGGACAGTCCCTAAAGGGACAGTCCCCAACGTCTTGTTATCAGAGGACTGTCCCCCTGGGGACAGTCCCCAACGTCTTGTTATCAGTGGACTGTCCCCCTGGGGACTATCCCCAACGTCGTATTATCAGGAGACTGTCCCCCTGGGGACTGTCCCCAACGTCGTATTATCAGGAGACTGTCCCCCTGGGGACTGTCCCCAACGGTCGTCAGATTCAGCAGACACCTATCAGCGGCGTGCATTGAATAGGTCCTAACCCTACGCTCATCCCGGCAAACGATAATATTCCGCCAGCCGGTCAAGCGCGATCCGCAGTACAATTTTACCAGACCGGACCGGCCAGGTCATCGCACGCTCGGCAACTGATATGCTTTCGCAGGCGCAGATGACCCGCCACGCAATATCGGAGAGATCCCGCCCCAAAAATCCCAATGCCCCGTCAAATCGGGCCTTTGCCGAAATCATCCGCTCGGTTGCATTCAATCCCGCAGGCGCGCTGCGTCGTTGCTTGTCGCGAGGGGCATTGTCCCAACACATAGTCACTTGTGCGCCCATAGCCGCGGATTCATAATCGTTCCGCAAATTCTCCCCTGCTACAAGCTGGCGATCGGTCAAATATCCCCGTGCATGCAGCCAGGTTAACGGTGACTCCGCCAAATTTAATATAACTTTTTGGTTGGTTTTACCATTATTTTCATTCCAATCCGGTTCATATAGCCTATGTTCGACAAGTGGCCTTGGATCGGTTAATTTTGATTTTGATTTGGGCGGCACAGATTCTGCTCCTGTTGAAACGAATCGCACTTGCCATGCGGTGAATATTGTAGGAAAGAAAAAACCTATCTGGTGATAGGAGAAAATCAATGCAAAGCCGAATTCGCGATGTTCGCAAAGCTAAAGGACTGACGCTCGCCGATGTCGCGGCCCGTTGCAGACCAGCTACCACAGCGCAAACTATCGGGCGACTGGAAACCGGAATGCGCGTATTGTCGTTGATCTGGATAAACCGTATCGCCGATGCACTTGGTGTCGATTCAAGCGATCTGGTGGCACTACCCGATCAACATTATCTGCCTGTCGCAGCGGTTCTGCATGATGACGGGACCCATGCACCAACCAGAGAAGAGCGCATCATGGTGCCCAATATCGGCGGATCAATGATCGGCTTACGGATCGCGGCGACGTCGGGTGAATATCGGCGCGGCGACGAACTGTGGATGGAACAGTTGCAGCCGGATGCTTTTGCCACGGCCCTTAATCTGGACGTGCTTGTTCCGCGCCCCGGCGGCCGTTTCCTGTTCGGACGTCTTTTGGGACGCGAAGACGGCAAATTGCACATTTTGCCTTTGGAGGCTGGCGCGCGGCAGCAAGTGGTTGCTGATCCTGCATGGATTGCAAAGGCCGTTCGCCTTATGCGGACATTATAAGCGCTTCTGATGCGCATCCTGATACTTTCAACCCTTTTCCCTGCGGCAAATCGCCGTAACTTCGGCATCTTTGTCGAACGTCAGACGGCCGCATTGGCCGCAACAGGCGATATCGCTGTCAAGGTAATCAATCCGGTTGGTATCGCGCCCTGGCCCTTGTCGCGGATGGGTGATCAAGCGGGGCTTCGCAATTTGCCCGATCATGAACAATGGGGCGAATTGGACGTCTATCGCCCCCAATTTACCGCCATTCCGAAGTTCGGCGGCCGGTTTAATCCCGCGGCAATTGCTCGTGCGGTTCTCCCGCTCGCGCAAGACCTGCATGCGCGGGTCGGTTTTGACCTGATCGATGCGGAGTTTTTCTATCCCGACGGTCCTGCGGCGATGCGGCTTTCGCAAGCGCTTGGCGTTCCCTACACGATTAAAGCGCGCGGCGGCGATATTCACCATTGGGGGGCACAGCCAGGATGTACCGCACAAATATTGGAGGCCGCCGACAAAGCCGCCGGATTGCTTGCCGTGTCGGGCGCGCTCAAGGCTGATATGGTGGCGCTGGGCATCGATGCCGCCAAAATCCGCGTGCATTATACAGGACTTGACCAGACCCGTTTCATCCCGCGTGACCGGGTGACGGAAAAGGCGAAGCTGGGTATTTCGGGTCCGCTTATCTTGAGCGTCGGAGCGCTTATTCCCCGCAAGGGTCAGGACCTGCTGATCGCCGCATTGCCATCGTTGCCCGACGCCACGTTGATGCTGGCGGGCAAAGGTGCGAGCGAAAGCGACTTTCGTGCGCTGGCAGCGGAACTGGGCGTGGCAGATCGCGTTCGCTTTCTCGGTAGCGTTCCGCATGATGACCTGCCTGCACTGTACGCGGCCGCCGACATCATGGCGCTGGTGTCCGCCAGCGAGGGATTGGCCAACGCCTGGGTCGAGGCGCTGGCCTGTGGAACACCGATCATCGCAAGCGATGTCGGCGGCATTCGCGAATTGGTCAAAACTCCGGATGCAGGCCGCATAGTCGCACGCACATCACAGGCCGTGGCGGATGCCGTGCGCGATATCCTGACCAATCCCCCCGCCCGCAAAGCCGTCGCCGCCAATGTCAGCGTCTTTTCATGGGAAGAAAATGCACGTCAACTGGCCGCGTTTTTTGGGGAAGTGGCGCGGTAGCGGTTTGTTGAGATGGCGCTGTTGGGGACAGTCCCCAAGGGGACAGTCCCCGTGTACCGCAACATCGGGGACTGTCCCTTTAGGCACTGTCCCCGTGTACCGCAACGTCGGGGACTGTCCCTTTAGGGACTGTCCCCTTTTCATGGATGACGGAGAGCTACCGTCTCCCCCGAAGGGGAGAGGGGAGTCGCACGATCGAAAAAACTCAAGGCTGCGCGCCGAATCCTTCGCCCATCCGCTCCGCTTTCGATGCCACGCCTTCGCTGGGGACGAAACTGTGCGGTCCGACCTTGAGCCAGATCAGGATCGGCGCGGCCTGATAGATGGAGGAATAGGTCCCCACGATGATGCCAAAGGCCATCGCAAGGCTGAAGCCGAAGATAACATCAGGGCCGAAGAACACCAGAACCAGCAACGGTAGCGAAATCGAAACGCTGGTCATCACGGTACGGGCCAAAGTTTCGTTGACCGAAAGGTTCAACAAACCGGCCATGTCCATCTTTCGGAACTTCATCAGATTTTCGCGTATCCGGTCATAGACCACAACCGTATCGTTCAACGAATAACCGATAATAGTTAGCAACGCCGCGATAATATTAAGGTCAAATTCCAGCCCCAGCAGAGAAAATAATCCAAAAGTCAACGTCACGTCATGGACCAGCGACCAAATCGCACCGACGCCAAACTGCCATTCAAAACGGATCCATATATACAGGGAAACCCCGGCCATCGCCGCCAAAAGCGCAAGCATCCCCTTGCTAAACAGCTCTTCTGAAACTTTGCCTGACACTGAATCCACACCGTCAATCCGCACACCGGGATAATCCGCCTTCAGCTTGTCGGTAATTTTCACCGCCATCGCATTGGCAAGCTCGGGATTTTTATCGGCCCCTTCCGGCAACTTCATGCGGATCGAAACCTGATTTTCCTTACCAAAGCGTTGAATCGTCGGTTCGCCATAACCCAAAGTTGCAACCTTGTTACGCAGTTCGGAAACCGGAGCCTCCGCGACTTGTGTAAAGGTGGCACGGATCATCTGGCCGCCAATGAAATCTACGCCAAAGTTCAAACCCTTTGTGGCAACAAGCCCGATCGATGCCGCCATCAACAACAGGCTGAGCGCGAACGCCATCACGCGCCACTTCAGGAAATCGATATTGGTATCGTCGGGAACAAGTTTGAGGAGTTTCATATCGATGTACCTTAGATAACCAGTTCTTGCGGGCGGGTGCGTTTGACCCATCCGGCGACCCACATGCGGGTCAGCGTAACGGCGGTGAACACCGATGTGACAATGCCGATCATCAAAACAACGGCAAAGCCGCGAATGGGCCCTGAACCAAAGATGAAGAGCAACACCGCCGCAATTACGTTCGTGCTGTTCGCATCGAAAATCGCGCGGCTGGCTTCTTTATAGCCGAATTCAATCGCCTGCACGACGCGCCTGCCCCGCTTCAATTCTTCACGGATACGTTCGTTAATCAGCACGTTCGCGTCCACTGCGGCCCCGATGGTCAGCACAAAACCGGCGATACCGGGCAGCGTCAGGGTTGCATTGGCCATCGCCATCACGCCCAAAATCAGGGCGATGTTGATGACCAGCGCCATATTGGCATACATACCAAAGCGGCCATAAACGAGGAACATCAGCACCAATATGGCCGTGGTTCCAATCACCGCCGCCAACACACCGCGGCGGATAGAGTCGGCACCCAGATCTGGCCCGACCGAGCGCTCCTCCACAATTTTCAGATCAACCGGCAACGCGCCGGAACGCAGCGCAATCGAAAGGGCGTTGGCACTTTCAACGGTGAAGCTGCCCGAAATTTGCGAAACACCGCCGAAAATCGGCTCCCGTATCTGGGGGGCTGAAATGACTTGTCCATCCAATATGATCGCGAACAGCTTGCCCGTATTTTGCTGCGTCATGCGCGCAAATTTCTGGCCACCGTCGCTGTCGAACTGGATTGTTACCGCAGGCTCGTTGGTTTGCTGGTCAAATGTAGGGTCGGCCTTTATCAGCTTGTCGCCGGAAATACCGCCCAAACGGCGCACCGCCAAAGTCGGAAGGCCGGTGGGATTTTCGGGATAAGGCAACACCTGGCTGCCGACGCGCGCGATGCCCTTTGCGGTCTGGTCAGGGTCGGCCTGCTCGTCCACAAGCTTGAACTCAAGTTTTGCAGTCTTGCCGATCAGGGCCTTCAATGCTTCGGGATCATCAAGGCCGGGAACTTGCACCACAATGCGATTGTCCCCTTGCCGGATGATGGTCGGCTCCAACGTACCCAATGCGTTGATACGGCGATCAATCACATCCTTTGCGGTGTCCATGGCCTGATCGAGCGCAGTTTCGTCGCCTGAACCGGCGGGGGAAAGGACAACCCGGTTGCCGTCGACGACCGCGAAGTTCCAATCAAGGGTGTTGGTGGCGTTGCTCGTCAACGGCAACAACACCTCACGCGCCGCATCGATTTGCGAACTGTCGGTGACGGTAAAGCTCAATTGCCCGTTGGTGCGCGATATATCGTCAATGGCGATCCGGGGATCGGCGCGGCGCATGGCCGAACGCACGCTGTCCTCCAGCGCCTCCAAACGGGTTTCGGCCAATTGCGACGTATCCGCCTCCAACAGGATATGGCTGCCGCCGGCAAGATCCAGCCCCAGATTGATGGTTGGCGTAGGCAGATATTGCGCCACCTGGGCACGGATGCTGGTCGGCAAAACACTAGGAATCGCAAGCATCACGCCAGCGAGAACCATCAAGCTCAACATCCAAACGCGCCAACGGGGAAAATCTAACATAATTCAGTTCCGAACGGACAGGAATTGGGGATTTGGGGTCGGCGGCTCACGCGTTCAACCCCAAGGGATTAGTCATTGGCCGCCTTGGTGCCGCGCGACTGGACATTGGCGAGCGTTGATTTCAACGCTTTTACGCGGACATTGGGGGCAATCTCTACCTCGACATGGTCGTCGGCAACCCTGATGACTTTGCCCATCAGTCCGCCGCCTGTGACCACTTCGTCATTCTTCTGCACCGCATTGATCTTGGCCTCATGCTCCTTCGCGCGCTTTTGCTGCGGGCGGATCAGGAAGAAATAGAAAACGACGAAAATCAGGAGCAACGGCATAATCTGAACAAAAAAGGCCGAACCACCGGCACCCGGCGCAGCAGCCAAAAAAAGAAGCGAATCCATCGAAAATCCTTGCGACAATGATTTTAAGGCACCGTCTTTTGAGCGGTGCGGTGAAACAATCGGGCGCGATTATCACCTGCACCCCCGCGACGCAACGTCAAAGCACCGAAACCGCCTTGCTTTTGCCAAAGCACCACCATATAGGCGCGCTTCCAATGCCCGCAGCGCGGACAATGGCGGTCGGGACGTAGCGCAGCCTGGTAGCGCATCACACTGGGGGTGTGGGGGTCGCAGGTTCGAATCCTGTCGTCCCGACCAA
>NZ_JBJXFW010000051.1:0-29428 GCF_046154385.1 Sphingorhabdus sp.
TTAGCTCAACAGATCATGCTTTTTCAGCGTATGCCTTAGCTGGTCATAGCTGAGGTTGAGCGCTTTTGCCGTTTGGCGCTGATTATAGCGGCATTTGGCCAGCGCCTGTTCCAGCACCGCCTTTTCATATTTCTCGGTCGCCTCGCGAAAGTCGGACACGTCCACCATCTGGCTCAAATCGGTGGAGTAGCGCGGTTCGGCGGTTTCATTGTCCTTGCTCGTCGGCGCGTTCGTCGGTGCGGCTGCGGCAATGCCGGTGCGCCACGGGCTGTCGAACGGGTCGAACTGGATATAGTCCACCGGCTGGCTAGGATCCGCCCAGCGATAGACCGCGCGTTCGACGACATTGCGCAGTTCGCGCACATTGCCCGGCCACAGATGGTTCTCCATCGCCCGCCGCGCCAGTTCGCCAAAGCCGGGCCAGCCATCCCAGCCCAGTTCCGCCGCCATGCGCCGTCCGAAATAATCGGACAGCACCTCGACATCGCCCTCCCGCACCCGCAGCGGGGGCAAGGTCACGACTTCAAAGCAGAGCCGGTCCAAAAGGTCGGCGCGGAATTTTCCGGCCTCGACCATATTGGGCAAATGTTCGTTGGTCGCCGCAACGATGCGTACATCGACGCGCACGGGACGCGAGGAACCGATGCGGGTCACCTCGCCATATTCCACCGCGCGCAATAGCCGTTCCTGCGCGCCCATGCTAAGCGTTCCAAGCTCGTCGAGGAACAGCGTCCCCCCGTCCGCCTCTTCAAAGCGCCCCTCGCGAGAGCGGGTGGCACCGGTAAACGCCCCTGCCTCATGCCCGAACAGTTCCGCCTCGATCAAGGTCTCCGGCAGGGCAGCGCAGTTCATGGTCACCAGCGGCCCGTCCCAGCGGGAGCTCAGGCGGTGCAGACGCTCGGCGATCAATTCCTTACCCGTCCCCCGTTCGCCCACCACCAGCACCGGCCGGTTCAGCGGCGCGGCACGGCTGGCACGCTCTACGGCGTCGAGAAAGGCGGACGATTGTCCGATGAATTGATGGCTATCACGCTCCATTTTTAAAGATTGGCATATTTCACCACCTAATAGCAATATTTACCAGTCGATATGGGCAAGAAATATGAAAAACCGGCTAATTTCTGGGAGAAAGTGAAATTGGCACGCTCCCTGCAATACTATTTGCAAGCCGGCACAAGCAGGCAAAGCAAACAAAGGGAAGACCAAAATGAGCACCGAAAACAAAGCACAGGAAAGCTTCAAAGAAAGCGAAAGCCGTCTCTGGGTGGCCGTGGCCTTGTCCATGTCCATGATCTTTACCAGCTATGCGATTTCGGTGTTCAATCACCAGGAAGACAATCAGGTCAATGCATATTCACATTCCCAACGGCCTATCGTCGTCAGCTATCTTGCCTGACTTCGTGAGCCCGCGACCGGGGTCCCCCAGCTCCCCCCTCCCAACCCCGGTCGCCCCCATTATTGAAGACGCGTACAGAACAAGTCATAACCGGAGTTACCCAATGGGCATTTTTTCACGAACCCGCGACATTATCGCCGCCAACGTCACCGACTTGCTCGACAAGTCGCAAGACCCGGCAAAGATGATCCGCATGATCATCCTCGAGATGGAAGAAACCCTTGTCGAAGTCCGCGCCTCTGCCGCGCGCACGATCGCCGACCAGAAAGAACTGCGTCGCCATATCGACAAGCTGAACACCCTTGAGGCGGATTGGACGGACAAGGCGCATCTCGCATTGTCAAAGGATCGCGAGGACCTCGCCAAGGCGGCTTTGCTTGAAAAGCGCAAGGCCACCGACATGAAGGACCAGCTGACCGCTGAAGTCGATGTTCTCAACGATGCCCTGAAAGCATCTGAGCAGGATATTCACAAGCTGCAGAAAAAGCTCGCCGATGCCCGCAGTCGCCAGAACGCGCTGATGACCCGCCTTGAAAGTGCGGAAAATCAGGTCAAGCTGCGCACCATGTATAATGGCGACAAAGTCCGCGAAGCCTTTTCCCGCTTCGACGTTCTGGAACGCCGGGTCGACGAGGCCCAGGGCTATGCTGACTCGCTTGCCATCGGCAGCGACGCCCCACGCAGCCTTGGTGACGAAATCGCCGCCCTCGAATCCTTCGATGTCGTCGATGCCGAACTGGAGGCGATGAAAAAAGCCATGAAACAAGACGCGAAGAAGGAGGGTTGAGATTATGGACGGTGAAGTCATCATGGTGCCGATTGTTGTTGGCATCCTCTTTCTCGGCCTCCCATGGCTCATCCTGCACCATGTCACGAAATGGAAAACGGCTGCGACGCTGACCAATGATGACGAACGGCTGCTGGGCGAAATGTACGAACTGGCCCGCCGCTTGGAAGATCGCATGGGTACGGTGGAACGTCTTGTAGGGCAGGAAAACCCCAATTTCACACCGCGCCGCATCGATCATGACGCAGAAGATTATACCGCAGAAAATATCCGCCGGCTGGAAAGGAACCGTTGAGATGAGCAGCAAACACACACAATTCTATCTCGACAAGCAAAATGCTAAATGGAAAGGCGTGTGCGCGGGGATCTCCGACTATACCGGTGTGGATGTTCTCTGGGTCCGTCTCGGCGCAGTCATTCTGACACTGGCGGGTGGTTTCCCCTGGACGTTGTTCGCTTATGTCGGTGCGGCATGGTTCGCCAACAAAAAACCGATCCACCTCTATGTCGACAATGACGATCAGAAATTCTGGCAAGGTGTCCGGCAATCCCCTGCCCGCACAACGCGCGACATTCGCTCGCGCTTCCGGGAAATCGACAACCGCCTTGCCGATGTCGAACTTTATTATGTCAGCAACAACAAGCAGCTGGCCGACGAAATCGAAAGCCTGCGCTAAGCAGGGTCTTTGGAGGGAAGTATAATGTTCACCTTGATAGTCCTTGGCCTGATTGCCTGGTTTGCTTACCGGCACTTCGCCAAGAAAAAACGGAATGCCGACCAACGCAACTGGCGCGTCGAATATCGCAATTCGGACATTAAACCGGTAACGCGCCGCCTGCCTTGGAAGGATTTGCCATGAGCTTTAGTGGACCATCATTCATTGTCGCTATTGTCTTGGTGTGCACCGCTGGGTGGATTATCAACAATTGGATCAGGGCCCGTCACGGCTATCCATTGGAAAATGAATGGGGCGGGACGACGTCGAAAGTAGATGTAGATGCGGATCGTAAAATCGATTTGCTCAGCAACGAAAATGCAACGCTGAACGATAAGATCGGCAATCTGGAAGAACGCATCGCAGTTCTGGAACGCATCGTCACGGACAAAGCCGGGCGCCTGTCGGAAGAAATCGAAAGACTGCGCTAAGCGCGAAGGGAGAGTGAAAAATGGACCCGACTTTAGTAGAAGGCTTAATGCGGCTCGCTATGCCGATAACGCTTATCACGGTTGTGGGTGTGGCAGGATGGGTTGTCACAACCTGGTTGCGGATTAAAAACGGCTATCCATTGGATGGCGCTTGGGGCCAGGCGGTATATCCGAAAAATGATCGGGAGGCCGTCGAACGGGTCCGTCTGTTGAGCCAGGAGAACGCGCAGCTTCGTGCAGAATTGGGTTCGGTCAAAGACCGCCTTGCCAATGTCGAAAAGATTGTCGTGGACGATAGCCATCGGCTGACGGCAGAAATTGAATCGCTTCGCGGTCCGACAAATTGAAAGGGTAAACATGGACGGGATTATCATACCAATTCTTGGCATCAGCTGCGGCTTGCTTGCTATTTTCGGTGGCGTATTTGTTAAACCGTGGTTTGCATATCGTCAGCGCAAAATGGAGATTGAAGCCCAAATGATTGCCGAAAAAGCCGCGCAATATGCCGCGAACAACGGCCGGTTGGAACAACGCATCCAAGTGCTTGAACGGATCATCACAGACAGCGGGTACGAAGTCGCCCATGCGATCGAAAATCTCCGTGAACCCCCGGTAACGCGGATCGAAAAAGAGGAGGTGTAACGATGTTCGATGAAGTGTGGATTTTAATTCCGCTTGCTCCCTTCATTCTTGGTGGTTTCGCCATTTGGTCGAAACACAAACAAAAAGAGATGGAGTTGGGCGGCGGTCAACAACGGATGCTGGATGATCCCGACGCCTTACATATGCGGGAGGAAATCCGCACGCTGAAGGATCGTATTCAGGTTCTGGAGCGCATCGCCACAGACAATGAATCCGCAAATGACATCAATCGTCAAATCGAACAACTACGTGACCGCTAATCGGCCGAACGACTACTGAAAGGAAGGAGCCCCATGACTCAGGATCCCAATTTCTACATTATAATCGGTGCTTTCGCTCTGACATGTGTCGCGGTGGTATCGACCCTTTCGCTGCGCGGCTGGCGTGACTGGATCGCGTTGAAGCATGCCGAACTGGAAATGGCGCGGCAACGCGGTGATGCGCCTTTACCGTCGGCAACCTCACGGATCGAGGTTGCCGACCTAAAAGAGCGTGTGAAAAAACTGGAAGCTATTGCGGCAGGGATTGATATCTGAAGCCGACCGCCATAAGCGGGGCGCGACATGAGCGCTCTGAACGACATTTTTGAAGAATATGATTTTCTGGACGCGGACGACAGATATCGTTTGCTGATCGACCTTGGCAAAATATTGCCAGTTATGCCCGACGCCCTCAAAACCGATGCAACGTTGGTGCGCGGATGTTCGGCGAGCGTTTGGGTTTATCCGGTTACCGATGCGGACAAGCTATCCTTCCTTGCCGACAGCAATGCTGCGATCACCAAAGGCATCATCGCGCTTGTCCTGAAAACCGTCGAAGGCAAGTCTGCCGCCGAAATCGGCCAAACGGACATAGAGGGCGCCCTCGCCCCGTTCGATCTCAAAAACCAGCTGAGTTCGAACAGGACGCAGGGCATCCCCAATATGATCGCGCTAATCCGCGAAACCGCCGCGCGCTACGCCGGCTGAACGGCACGCCTGTTTTTCAAGAACCGATAGGCCAATATTGGCACCATCGAAGCACCGACCAATGGAAAGACAATTGCCATAGCAATCAGCCCCCATTTAAGGCCTTGCGGCATCCGCGCATCTTTATGAACTTTCGGCGCGGCAAGTTCGCCCTTTGGTCGTCGTTTCCAATAATGCACCAGAGCCGAAATGACGGCACCGATCAGGGCCAAGCATACCAGTAAATTGGCAAGCTGGTTTACCCACCCATATTGCCGCCCTATGTGGAGCATCGTGCCCCATTCGATTGCGCGACCGCCCGCACTATATTGCGCCCAGCCGATATCATCGATCATATTCCCATTTGCAGGATCCACATGAATTGTCCGCTGCCCTTCGGCTTGGTCGGGAATATAATTGATCATGAACGTCCCGCCCGGACCATCAGGATAAAAAATACGTACACCTTCGCCAAATTGCGCGCGGTCCAGCATCGCAAGATGCGGTTCGACTTTTGCTATACCAACCAAAGGCTCTCCGCCCATGGGCAGCGGACTATTTAGTATGACCCAGGGAACCTTCGCTTTTGCCGGGTCGCTGGTCGCATCCATATGTTGCATATGGTCCATATGATTATGCGCCGGCGGCATCTTTTGAACCGAGCTTGTTTTGTGGTCGGCATGGGCTGCGGGTGCGTGCGCAGCAAAATTCGGGGTCGGTGCGACAAAGGGGGCATATTCACCAAGCTTGGCAAGCTGCACACCCCAAAAGGCGGACCAAGGTAGGCCGGTGAGCACAAGCAGGATCACAAAAACCGAGACAAGCGCCGACGGAACCGCGTGCAAATCACGCCACATCCTGCGTCCGCCTGCGCCAGTCCGCGGCACCAAAACCCCCTTCACGCGCCAGTTTTTGGGCCACCACATCCAAAGCCCGGTCACCAGCATCACCAAAGTCCAACAAGCCACCAGTTCAACAATATGGCTCCCGATCTCTCCTCCCAGCAGAGTCCCGTGGATGCGCCGGATGAACGCCATCGGCGCATCTTCCGGGTTGCGAATGGCGGTAACTTGCAGGGTATAGGGGTTGAGAAATACTTCATGTTTCCGGCCGTCCATGCCCTGCAAAAGCCATTTGGCCGTGTCGTCTTTGGCAAAAGGAAGGACAACGCGCTTCACCTCGCTCGCAGGATCGATCGCTTTGACGGCGCTCTCCTGCATTGCGAGTGACATCGGCTTGCCTTCAATTTGAACCTTGGCGAAATCACGATCCCACCAATTTTCAAACTCGCGGTCGAATAGATAAAGGCTGCCCGTTATCGCCAAAAGCAGCAAGAACGGCGCGACAAACAGCCCTGCATAAAAATGCAATTGCCACACCGATCGATAAGACGAAGGCGCGCGCAATACTTGATCGTCCGCGAGTTTTTCCTCGGCGGCACGCAAATAGCTTTTGATTTTCATGGTTTTTTCCTAAATCTAAACGGGAGAAAGGCCGCAAAGCAGCCCTGATGTTTAGATGTAGGAAGGTGGGCCTATGGCCGGTGGCGGCGGTGCGGCGAGGCCGTGACCGACCGAAATCTCGCGCATCGCAAATACGGGAACCGCCGTTGCGACGGGCGGCATTGCGATAAAGATTGTGTCGGCGGGCGCATCGCCGGCCATCGCGGCACCTGCAAAGGCGCAGGGCTGATGCTCGACCGATTTGCCGTGGGACGGGTCTTCCTTGTGCAGCTTGCCCGATTTGTCCATCCAGACTGTCTGCGTGTCCACGCCGGTACAGATCGTCAGTGCAAAGCCACGCTCGCCGGTTGGCATAAAGCCTGATGGAATGACCACCCGCACAGCGAGCGCCAGCACAATCAGCGCGGCGGCCAAGTTCCGGAATGGCGAAAAGGTACGAATCACGCGCGCCCTATGCCCCTGCACTATTGGTCGCGCAAGCCCCTAACCCTTCCAATCCCGCCGTTCCTCCGCAACGCGCAGGACGTCATACGCCGCTTGCCCGGCCTGAAAAGCCTTGGCTGCATCGGCGTTTCCGGGATTCACGTCGGGATGGGTTTCCTTTGCGATTTTGCGCCAGGCTTTCTTGGCATCTTCGAAGTTGGAATCACTTTCCAGCCCCAATATGTCGAGCGCATGCATCTCGTCCCGCGTCCGGCTGCCGTCGCCGGATCCGGCCCAGCCATAATGGGCGGCTTCCTTGTAACCCGATGCATCGCGCCGCTCATTGGCTTCGCGCTGTTCCGCCTCTTCTTTGGTCAACCCCTCAAAATAATCCCATCCGCGATTATATTCCGCGGCGTGATCCTCACAAAACATCCATCGGTCCGGGTTGTTGGGGGATTTGGGTGCTGGACAGTTACCGGCCTTGTTACAGCCATGCCGGTCGCAAAGCCGCACCTGCTGTGCTTCACTGCTGCTGCCATAGCCGCGCCAGCGGGGGAATCCCCAGTCATTTTTTCGTGTGGAACGAACCATGCCGCCGACTTAGCGACGGCATGGCGATATTGCTAGAGCCTAGGATGGGGTTCTATTAAATACACTTCAAAAAAGGGACAGTCTGCAGGCAAAAGGGGACAGTCCCTAAAGGGACAGTCCCCGTAAAACTGCACCGGGGACTGTCCCCGTAGAACTGCACCGGGGACTGTCCCCTTGGGGACTGTCCCCAACATCTTAAGTCAGTCCGCAAGCAAAAGGGGACAGTCCCTAAAGGGACAGTCCCCGGCCTTGTGTTATCTAGGGACTGTCCCCAACATCCCATCCAAACGCGCTATTTATGCGCCGGACATTGCACCTGCCATCATCGCGCTGCCAAAGAAGGTCGAGAATAAAAGCCCGATAATGATGCCAGAAACAATCGCTGTCAGAACGATGTAGATAAGCACTATCACCACGGTAAACCCGGCAACTTTTTCTTGCGGCACACCCAAGACAGGCTTCAACCCGAGATAGATGAGGTAAACAACATAGGCGATTGCCGCCAATGCGACCAAGCCGCCCACAATCGGCACCCAACCGACCAGGCCTGCGACCCAAGTCGGTGTTGATGCATAGGCCATAAGTTTGGTCGACTGCGTCAAGTCAGATTTGCCATTAAAGCTGGGCGATACGCTGTTTACGATCATCGACATCAAATATAACGTAACCATCGACAGGATGTAGCCTATCACGGCCATGCCGGCGACGGCAGTAAAGCCCATAGCCATTGCACCACCGCCCAAGCCACCCATGCCACCCGCGGTCATCCCCAGCGCGCCGGTAAAAAGGATTCCTGCGAACAAAGGAATCGCGGCCAAAATCATGGCATAGCTGGTAAATATACCGCTTACCGTTGCAGGTTCTTCGGCAATAACGTTCCACTCATCCACAGGCTTTAGGATGATATTTTTTGCACGGTCCACAATCGACATTGACTTACCCCTCAATAAATTAGTCTCCAAAAGCAAGACAGAACATAATCATGGCGTTATGTAAATGTTGACGTGCGCGTAAAGGAGTCGAGAATGGCGATTGTGACGAGAATTATTGTTGGATTGATAGGCATAATGGCCTTGCTGGGCGTCAATCCGCACTGGTTCAAACTGGACGAACTGTCTTCTGAACGCGGCATCGAAGCAATTGGTGAAATCGGGCGCGCCAATATTCGGGCCGATGTCGGCGGTCTGTTTCTGGCGATTGCTCTATTCGCATTTATCGCCGCCGCAAAGCAAAGCCGGACGTGGCTGTTGGCATCCATATTGTTAGTCGGCAGCGCGCTGCTGGGCCGTTTCATCAGCATCGCCATTGATGGTTACGTCGCCCGTGTCGGACCGCCCATACTCACCGAAGCAGCCATCATCGCCATCTTTGCCTTTGCCTATTGGACATGGGGTAAAAAGCCAGAGGGTCTATAAGCCGGGTTTTGTCCACCGCCCGAAGGCGATTGTGCGACCATTCATCTAGGCGGCGCATTGCTGCGCCGCTCATGCAACCAACCCGGGCGACTGGCAGGAGGATGCCATGTGCCGCCCCTATTCGGTTTTGCTCCCGGTGGGGTTTGCCGTGCCGTTCCTGTTACCAGCAACGCGGTGCGCTCTTACCGCACCATTTCGACCTTACCGCATCGCAATGCGGAGGTATGATTTCTGTGGCACTTTCCCTTGAGTTACCTCAGCCGGACGTTATCCGGCACCGTTCCTCGCTGGAGCCCGGACTTTCCTCCCCGACACAGTTACCCGTGAAGCGGCGGTCGCCCAACCCTCTGGCTCCGCCTATGTAGCACCCCCACCCTCATACGCCAAGAGCAGGCTCCACAATATTGCGCGGCATTCGCCGTCGATCACGCCATCGATATTTTCCGGGCGGAATCGGCGCTGAAATGCGACGACAGCAGCCCGGCCGTCAGCAACACCATAGCCATAACGTTCCATCGCCAACAAAAAGGCCGCATCCGTCCAGCCTGGATCAACCAGCTTTTCCGTGGGGCGTGGAACCGCGAAACCTAGTTTTGCCAAGCGCGCCCAATCGAAAAGCTCCCCCGGATCTTCCTTGCGCGCCGGTGCTACATCGCTGTGCCCGACAACATTGCGCGGCTCAATATTATAGGTTTTGACGAGTTCCGCGACCAATCGCGTCACCGAATCCATTTGCGCTTCGGGAAATGCGCGATAGCCAAATTCATGTCCCGGATTGACGATTTCGATGCCGATACTGGCGCTATTACAATCGGTAATGCCGCGCCAATAGGATAATCCGGCATGCTGCGCCCGCTGTTCTTCGCGGACCATGTACACAATTTGCCCATCCTCATCGACGACATAATGCGCCGAAACTTTTGAATCCGGGTTCGCCAGCCAATCGATTGCGGCCGCGCCGGATGGCATTCCTGTGTAATGCAAAACAAGCATATTGATAGGGAGCGTCCGCTCCCCAAAATTGGGCGAAGGTGTCCAGATCATGGTCATGCGACAACCATAAGCAGAGCATGATGTTAGTGCAACGGTTCCCGGCTCCCTCGTATTAGTTAATGAGCGTGATACGAATGAAGATGGGGATGCATTAGACGGCTAACACCAATTGTCATTGCGGCAAATCTAACCATAGCAGCGTGATTGCGATTATATGCAAGGCAGCTGTCGTCGAGCCAGAATGCCTCACGCGCATAACTTCGCCCTGCCTTTGTCACCTTCGAGGTCGTGTGACATTGAATTGTTGGATTTGTTCTGGCAAATTTACCCTGCCCTTTTCCGCTTCAGAAAAGGGCGCTCTTTGACATTGGGAATAACAAAATTTTGTAGGATTTTTTCTTACCAACGGCCGCAAAAAACAGCATATTTGCGCGGCTTTTGGATATCGGGCAGAGCGAAAACAGATCGCTTTTCCCCTTTTTGGAAAACGGCGTGGAAGCTTCAGCCACGTCAAAAAGCATCTTTTTTCGGGTAGAACTTCGCACTCTGCCAGTGCAATATTAGCCGAATATTCGCTGGGCAGACATGTGTTGAGCAACGGCACGGGTAATCGGTTCATAGAAACCGCGAAATTCCTGACTGGCCTTAAAATGTTGCGTTTGACCGATTACGGTTTCGGCCGCACCAAGCATCAAAAGCCCGTCATCTGCTATCCGTGTCGCTATCGCATCCAAAACCTCTGTGCGTTTCTGCTCACCCAGATACATCAGCATATTACGGCACAGAATTGCGTCGAATTTCCCGAAATGCGGGGCGGATTGCAGCATGTTGTGCTCGGAAAATGTGACGGCGCGGCGCAAATGTTCCTTGGCTATCCAGTCTTCGCCATTCTGTTCAAAATAGCGCAACATCTGCATTACAGGCAGGCCACGTTGGATTTCGAATTGTGAATATCGTCCGGCCCGGGCTTGTGATAAAGCAGAAGCGGACACGTCGGTGGCGATTATCTGGATATTCCAACCCCGCCATTTTTCGGCATTTTCACTAAACGACATCGCCAGCGAATATGGTTCTTGTCCCGTCGAACATGCCGCTGACCATATTCTGAGCTTTTTCGTCCCCATCCTGTGTTCACGCAACATATCAAGCACAGGGCCGGTGAGTAACGCAAAGTTAGCCTGATCCCTGAAAAAGCAGGTTTCATTGTTGATCATGGCTTCGACACACGCATTTGTCAGCTTTGGATCTGCGTCGATTTCGATAAGCGCAATCAACGTATCAAGATCGGGAATGGAATTTTCGCGCATCAATGGTTTCAAAGCCATATCAATGCGCCAATGCCGGTTGGCCAGCAATGTTTGGCCAGTGTGCTTTTCCAGCAAGGCCGACAGAATCGCATATGCCCTAGACTGCAACATGGTCATGAAGATTTCGCAATGCGCTTCAGCAATTCGGTCATATGCACGGGTGATAAAATCGCGCTGGCACAGCCGGACTTGGCAACGGCCCCCGGCATACCCCAGACCACCGACGTTTCGACATCTTGCACTAAAGTCGTTCCTCCGGCCGCAAAGATGTCGGATGCGCCGCTCGCGCCGTCATTACCCATTCCGCTAAAAACGATCCCCATGCAGCCCGCGCCGTAAATATCGGCCACAGACCGAAACATTGCATCGACCGAAGGGCAATATCGGCTTTCCGAAAAATGGTCCAATCGATCAAGAACGACGCTGTTTTTCTCCCGGCGGCAAATAAGGTGGGCATCGCCGGGCGCAATATAAATATGGTTTTTCTTTACAACCTCGTCGGGGACAGCAACCGACACTGTGCGTGATGTCAGACCGGCTAATTGACGCGCGAAAAAGCTCATGAAGGCGTCGGGCAAATGTTGTGTAATGAAAATCGGGCAATCGAGATCAGGCACCAGATTACCAATAATCTCATAAATCGGAGGTATCCCGCCGGTAGACGCCCCGATCGCGATACATTCCGGTCGAACCAATTTCTGGTATTCGACAGCTAATTTGGCCGATGCCCCAAGTTCACGATAGTCGGAGTTCCGACGTGAACGGCCTAACCGCACGACCTTATCAATCAAAATTTCCGAGAATTTCCCCGAAAATCCTGACTTTCCCGGTTTCGCCAGCGTATCGCAAGCGCCAAGCGACAATGCGTTGAGCGCAGCGGTCCCATTTTCTTCGGCAAAGGAAGACACAACCAGAACGCGCGCACCCTTCGACCTGACGAGTATATCTGGTAAAGCATCCAGACCGGATCGTTTGGGCATTTCGATATCAAGCAAGATGATATCGACATCATTGCAATTCAACTGCGCCAGCGCGGTTTCACTGTCGGCCGCCTGGCACACAATTTCGATACATTGATGTTGTTCCAGCACACGCGCAAAGATCGACCGCGCAACCACACTGTCATCCACAAGCATTACGCGGATTGGTGCAACTTCATGTTCCCGCACCGGGCGTGTTATGGGGTGAGTGGTTGTCACGAGATAATTCTTTTATAGACAACCAACGATTTGCAACTTGGCCTCTAATGTTTCGCGATCAAATGGTTTCATCACATATTCGTCTGCACCAGCATCAATCGCGGCCTTTATGTGGTCAACGCCATTTTCCGTTGTGCAAAATATCACTTTGGCTTTTGCGGATTCTAATGTTGAACGGTAAGCGCGCAGAAAGTCCATTCCACTCATCACCGGCATGTTCCAGTCGAGGAGTATGACGTCAGGCGTTGTCCCGCTACAATGATCCAGTGCTTCCTTTCCGTCAGCAGCTTCGGCCACATCAAATTGCATGGTTTCAAGGATATGGCGGGCAACCTTCCGGATTACCTTGCTGTCATCAACGATTAAACATGTTCTCATCAAACATTCACTTTCATTCTGGTCCCGACAGGAACCTAAACTGCTGATGTTATCGACACGTTAATTTGACGATTTCGCAGAGACTTTCGGCAATTTTCAAGCTGCCAACACCAGATCACCCCGCACCATTTTTGAAGGATCGAGAATCATCACCAAATTTTCGCCGACCTGCGCTATGTTTGAAACAATGGATTTCCATTTCGCGGACGGATTGATCGACCTCTGGATAACTTCATCGGAGATCGATACAACATCTTCGACTTTGTCCACCGCCAAACCATAATGGTGACCGGAGATTTCAACCACAACGGCAAGACAACCTTTTCCCAGTTGCCGACGCATGCCGGTGATAGAATATTGGCTGTCGATCAGGGTTAGCACCCGGCTTCGCAAGGCAAAAAGACCTGCAATGGATGGGTCGGAGCGGGGCACGGATATAATCTCGGGCACGTGCACAATGGATTCGATCCGGCCGCTATCGATCGCCACTCGGCAACCGTCGATATACGCGATAAGAAACAATTCAGCCATTATGCCGCCCCCGCCAATTTGGATTGAATCGCAGAGAGCAAACCGGTTCTATCGTAACGGTATACGCTTGCGGCGGCGACTGTTGAGGGGACCAAAGTCTCACGCAAGCGCACTATTCTAGCATCATCGGGGACGTCATTACCCTCATCCCGACACAGGACAATTGCCGCGTCCTTGCGGTCCGCGTCGTCAAAGCTGACGGCATAACCCGACGCCGTTAGCAAAGGAGCTAAAATGCGCTTTTCCCACTCGGAGTTTTCATCGCATCCAATAAAGCAGAGGGGTCCGCTATTCTGTGAAAGCGCCACATCAGTTTGCAACTCGAAATATTGGAAAACATTGACCAATTCGACGCATTGATCCTGCGTCATCACAACGCCTTCGAATATCTGAGGCTGTGCACTGGGATAGATTTCGCCCTCCAGCGTAAAAATGTCCAAAACATCCTCAACCGCCAGAAACTTGGTACTTTGCCCGTCACTGAGGCGCAGTAACTTGATTTGCCCTTCGTCCGGCAAGTTTTCCAATTCGCAAATATCGAATAGATTTCCTGCGACATTGGCGAGCATTTTGCCACCGACATAGGCAATATCGGCAACGTCGATGTCTTCGATGCGGTCCACCACGTTTAACCTGATTGCCCGTGTGGCGCCGTCTGTCGCAATATACAGCAAAGCGGAAGGCCGCTTTGCCACTTTTTGGACGATCTCATCGGATTGAGATGCGACATCTTCTGGCACTTGCTCCACACCAATAGCTTCCCCCAAACCGCTGGCGTCAAGCAGCAACATCGGCCGGCCATTATCGGGCAAAGTTGTTCCGGCAAATAATCCGGATCTCATTATAATCGGAGCTCCAGGCTTAACGACGAGCTCTTCATTGTCGATTACGCTTTCAACATCGAGCACATAAATGCGCCCAATAGCTGGCCGTATGACAATCAAAGTCCTGTTGGACGAAACCGGGTTTTCCACTTCGTCGATACCCAGCAGATCCTCAAGCTTGGCATAGGGATAGCGCTGCCCCCGAATATGCGCGACGCTTGCCCCGCCCAAATCGTCAATTTTCACATTTTTGTTGGTAGACGACAAGATTTCAACCACGGAATTGCGCGATACCCCAAAAAACTGATCGCCGGCTTTGATGGAAAGGCCGGCGATAATTGACAATGTCAGCGGTAACCGCAGAGTCATTTTTAGCCCTTGGCCAACTGAATTTTCCAAATCCACGGTGCCGCCGATGGCTTGCAAATTGCTCTTAACAATATCCATGCCGACGCCCCGGCCCGAAATCGAAGTTACCTGTCTTGCCGTCGACAGGCCTGGAACAAAAATGGTGTTAAGTTGCGCCTTTTCGCTCAATTTTTGCCATTCCGGGGCCGTGACTATTTTCGACGCAACCGCACGGCTGCCCAGCTTTTCCAGATCAATGCCACGACCGTTGTCTGCTATTTCTATCAAAATCTGATTGCCGGATTGTCGGGCAACGATATGAATTTGTCCCACCGGATGTTTCCCGGCAGCCAATCTATCTTTAACGGTTTCGATTCCATGATCGACCGCATTTCGCAGAATATGCGTTAGCGGATCGCGTAAAGCCTCCACCATTTCACGGTCCACTTCAACTTCGCTGCCATCGATCCGCAATTCCACTTCTTTGCCTAGCTCAAGCGAGATATCACGCAACAAGCGCGGTAGTGAGGAAAACAGCCGGTCAATATTTTGCATCCGCATCAAGCCGACTGTATCGCGCATCTCGGCGACCGAAGCCGACAATCGACCAAAAGCGATATCAACATCCGCCTCGGCTTGGGATTTTCTAAGCTGACGCGACACTTCATTTCGTGCCAGAACCATATCTGATACGCCGTTCATCAACCGGTCAAGCAGGTTCAGCGAGACTCGGACAGTTCTCGCTTTCGATTTGATGGTACTGGCGCTGTTGTCATTTTCGGGGTCGAGTATTCCGGCCGTTTCGGCATCATCGATTTGACCGACATCTTCCGAGGGAAGAAACGCCAGCATTTCTTCAATAAGATCGCCATCATTGTCGAATAATGCACGTCCAGTATCTAAAGCTTCGGTTAACGCCGCTATGCGGTCAACCACCGCCAGTATTTTTGTAACCAACTGTGCAGATGCAATTATTTGCCCATCTCTGGCACAGCTTAATATATCCTCTGCTGCATGGCTAAGCCGCAAAAGCCTGGGCAGATCAAGAAAGCCGCAACTGCCCTTTACCGTATGAACAAATCGGAAAACACTATCGATGAGCGTGCGGTCTTGGGGGTTTTTCTCCCATTGGACCAATTGCCCCGAAAGCGCCTCCAGCGTTTCGCGCGTTTCAGCGATGAAATCGTCAAGCAAATCGTCCATGTACCAGAGGCCTCGATATCGGAAGCCCCGAATGTGACGTCATATGGTTAAAATGCAGTTTACACGCTGGCTTGAACCACCGGGATTCAATTGCGAATTAGCGCCCCAATTATAAGATGTTCGGGGTCAGGTTCAGCGAGTTGAACTACGCCGCCGCCGCGGATCGCAAGATTGCGGGCCATCCAAGCCGCTGCGTTACGCGAGTCAACCAATGACGCATCGAGATCCCCCGCCAACGTGGCCCGGATCGCTTGGTCCATGACAATTTTAGGTCCGCTGGCGCGTATCACAATTTCATGCTCGCCTTCCCGGCTTTCGGCACCCACGAACAGCGTACCTCCCCGGACAAGCGCGTCATTGGCAAGCAGGACCAGGTTCAACAGGATTTTAATGGCGCGCTTGGGCATGAACGCAGGCGGAACCGCCCAGTCCAGAGTAGTCCGCCCACTTGCTGTCACAAGCGGTTCAATGACTGCTTTTGCATCTGCGGGGTCAACCTCCGAACCAAATCCACCCGCAGCCCCGAATGCGAGGCGAAAAAATTTCAACTTGTCCGCTGCTGACTTTGCACTTTCGGCCAACAGGTCCATGCAACGCTGCCGCATTTCAGGATCATGTTCGTCTGCCAGCAATTCCAGGCCGTTGTTCATGGCGCCCACCGGGCTCAGCAAGTCATGGCACAACCGTGAACACAACAGGCTTGCAAGGTCTACCTCTGACTCCATCATTGAAACAATCCCCAGATTAGCTTGATGAAGCGCTCATGGACGTTGTTTCGCGTGGATTCAACCCTCGACTAGAATGGGAATGGATTCAAATTGACGCACGCGCTGCTCTATGACTTTGGGTTTCCATGCCGTCACTTGGCCTTTGGCAATGATGAGCCAAAAACGATCATCCGCAGCGGCGTGTTCGATGTCCGTCGACGAGGGTTGCCCAAGTCCATTGGGATGTGAGTGGAAATATCCGAGGATCGGCTCTCCTCCCTCCCGCGCGCGCTTGCTGTGCGAAAGCAGAACTGCTGCGTCTATTTCAAAATGCGTCTCCGGGTTGGCGGCGACATTTTCACTTAATTCAACGCCGGTTACGCAATCTTCACGGCCCAGCAACAGGCCGCAACATTCCTTATTTCCCGCGTCCGCGGCCCACCCGAGCAAATCGCTAAGATGCATTCTTGATATTCGTAACGGCATCACCCATGTCTAAACGATGCTTGCGGAAAACACCATATTTTCAGGAGTCTTAGGGGAAGGTCGTCTCGACAGTGCGGTCGCGAATGCCCTCCCCCAGTTTTCGCGTGCCCGCATACAGGGCTTAATCGCCGAAGATGCCCTGCGCGTTGGTGGAACGACAACCAATGACGCTGCCTCCAGGAAATTTATCGGGCAGAGGTTTGAACTGTCGGTTCCCAGTCCCCGTCCCGATAAGGCGCAGGCCCAGGAAATCGCCTTAAACATTATTTTTGAAGACGAACATCTGGTCGTGGTGGATAAACCCGCAGGTTTAGTCGTCCATCCAGCAGCAGGACATTCTGACGGGACGCTGGTCAACGCCTTGCTGCATCATTGCAAAGGGCAATTGTCGGGCATCGGCGGCGTCGAACGTCCAGGAATTGTCCATCGGATCGATAAGGACACTTCTGGCCTCCTTGTCGTGGCGAAAAGCAATGCTGCACATGAAGGGCTCGCCAAATTATTTGCAGGCCATGACATCGAGCGACGATATTATGCAATTGTAAGTGGCGTGCCCGCACCACCTGCGGGAACGGTTCGCACCCAAATTGGACGGTCTACGACTAACCGCAAAAAAATGGCAGTTCTACCCGAAAACAAAGGGAAGCACGCGGTTACGCATTATCGCTTGTGTGAGACTTTTGCAAAAACAGCATTGATTGAATGCACGCTTGAAACCGGTCGGACACATCAGGTTCGCGTCCATATGGCGCATATTGGCCATCCACTAATCGGTGATTCCGTTTATTCTAATCGACAAAACCCTTACAAAATCGGACAAAATCAATCCAAATTTGATAGACAGGCATTGCACGCCGCGTCTCTAGGGTTTATTCATCCTGTATCTGGAGAATCTTTCCGGTTCGAGAGCAATTTACCAGAGGATATGCAGCTTCTGTTAAGTCATCTCCGATTATAAGATTCGATAGTAACCGCTTGTTACCGGGTGCTTGATGAGGCCCGCGCGTAGGCAAAACTGAAAGAGAGAAACATGTCTGATCGTAAGAATGTTCCGGCAACAATCCCTGCCCTTGGGGGGGATGCGAGCCTTAATCGTTATTTGAGTGAGATACGGAAGTTTCCGGTCTTGAAGCCTGAGCAAGAATATATGCTCGCCAAGCGCTATCAAGAACATGGCGACCCGAAAGCTGCCGAGCAGCTGGTCACGTCACATCTGCGCCTCGTTTCGAAAATCGCAATGGGTTACCGCGGCTACGGCCTGCCGGTTTCCGAGCTGATTTCCGAAGGTAATATCGGGTTGATGCAGGGCGTGAAGAAATTCGATCCCGACCGTGGCTTTCGCCTTGCGACATACGCAATGTGGTGGATCCGTGCGTCGATGCAGGAATTCATCCTTCGCAGCTGGAGCCTAGTGAAAATCGGCACCACCGCCGCGCAGAAGAAGCTTTTCTTCAATCTGCGCCGGATGAAGAACAATCTGCAAGCCTTTGAGGATGGCGACTTAAACCCTGAAGCTGTGGCCAAAATTGCGACCGATCTGGGCGTATCGGAAGAAGAAGTGCACAATATGAACCGTCGCATGGCGATGGGCGGCGATACATCGTTGAACGTGCCCATGCGCGAAGACGGCGATGGGCAGTGGCAGGACTGGCTTGTCGATAATGAACCGTTGCAGGACGAACGTGTCGCCGATGCACAAGAAGGCGATATGCGGCATGCGATGTTGTCAGAAGCACTCGACAGCCTGAATGACCGCGAAAAGCATATTTTGACCGAGCGGCGTTTAATCGACGAGCCGAAAACGCTCGAGGAATTGAGCCAGACCTATAGCGTCAGCCGCGAGCGTGTGCGCCAGATAGAAGTACGCGCTTTTGAAAAGCTGCAAAAAGCGATGATGCGTATTGCAGGCGAAAAGCGTTTAATCCTCGCCAATTAAGGCGATATGTAAAAATAGGTGACGGGCGGATTGCGCTGCGCTAGCTTTGATCCATGATCAAACCGAAGCGCTCGTTTTCCGCCCGTTTCTTTCGCTTTACCTTCAAATGGTTGTTATATTTCGTGATCGGCAGCATCGCGCTGACCGCGATGTACGCTATTGTCCCGGTACCAACCACCCTCACCATGCTGTTCGACAGCAATGGCGCGACGCGGGACTGGACGCGGTTATCCAACATTTCCCCCAATCTGGTTCGTGCGGTCATCGCGGCAGAAGACGGCAAATTCTGCAACCATGACGGATTTGACCGCGAAGCTATCGAACAGGCCCTTCAACGCAACAAAAGCGGCGGGCGGATACGCGGCGGATCGACCATCAGCCAGCAAACCGCCAAAAATGTCTTTTTGTGGCAAGGCAGTGGCTGGACCCGTTACCTCCGCAAAGTGCCCGAAGTGTATTTCACATTTCTGATCGAAACCATCTGGGGCAAACGCCGCATCATGGAAGTCTATCTGAACGTCGCAGAAACAGGCATCGGCACCTATGGAGCCGAGGCCGGGGCGCTCCGCTACTACAAGAAAGGCGCGAAAAACCTGACCCGCATCGAAGCAGCGCGACTTGCCGCAATATTGCCCTTGCCCAAAAAGCGCGCGGTCAACGGTGTCGGTGGCTACACACGCCGTTACGGCAACAGCATCGCCGCCCGCATCCGCGTGGTAAAGCGTGACGGGCTGGATAGCTGTATTTATAAATGAAAAGGGGCGAGAGAAATACTTCTCACGCCCCCCCATGTCACGACTTAGAACTTAGAATTTATAGCTAATTCCCAGTTGCATCCGCCACAATGACGAGCTGGTTTGAATGGAGTTGTTCTGCTGTTCAAAAGCATTGCTGACAATATAACGACCAGCATTATCAACGCCGCTCAACCCTACAGGGCTTACTTCAAATCCGAAACGACGGAACACATTTGCGCTATCACTGATCAGATTCAGGAAATTGTCGAAGTCGACAAACAAACGGACCGAATCTTCCACGCCGAACAAACGTCCCGGCCCCGGCAATTCTTGGCTGAATCGCAAATCCAAATCGTAGAAGGAGTCGTTGGTGCAACTGTTGCGCGGCAATGTCCGTCCGCGGAATTTTGCTACGCAAGGATTGGCCGCCACAAACTTTTCTAGTTCAGCAACGCCGGCAGCATTGGAGGTCGGTGACAGATTGGGGTCTGTTACTCCTGTTGGAACGTAAAGCAGGGCATTATCCGCACCAGAGGCGGCATCATTAAACACCCCGCCATCATTCCAAGTCACGCTATAAGGGCGTCCCGAGCGAGCTACAAAAACAAAACCAAATTGCGTGTCATAATCACCGAAGAATTGCTCCTTAAAATTCATCGAAAACGTTAGATTATGTTTGTTCGCAAATTCGCTTGTGGCAACGGCCGAATTTTGGCGGTCAAATGCGGCGGCAAAGTCATAATTCGAAGTTGCGGTCGCGCTGTTGTTAAAGCGATTGTTTTTTGCATCGGTGAAAGCGTATCCAAGGTTAAAGTTTACACTGCCACCGTCGGTAAATACGCCGCTACCGAACCGTTTTGACAGAACAACAGACGCAACATGGCTATCAAAATCTGCACCGTTGGTCAGCTGGATTTCGTCATCACGACCGGTATTGAAACATGCCGGCGAAACATTTGAAAATGTAAAACCTGGCCCCCCAGTTCCGTTCAACGTGGCGGTACATCCAGCAGCTGTGGGGTCGATAGCACGGTAAATTGGGCGGCCATCAACCGTAAATCCGTTTAAACCCAAACGCGTGTCAACGACTTGGGCAAGATCAACAAAATCGACGGGATCTTTGAAGCGGCTATAAATGTAGTCGAAATTGAAACCCCAATTGTCGAAAAACCCACCATCGCCTGTTCCGAATTTGGTGCCCAAGCCAATGTTGGCACGAATTACGGTCGGAACTTTAAAGCTTGGATCAGTGGACTGCGTATCTGCCAGACCACGAGCCGAATTCACCCCTGCATCTTTGGTTACGCATTCAGGAAGTCCGGTAAACTGGCCATTTACAACGACATCTACCCGCGCTCCATTTGTTGGGAAGCAGCTAGCGACACCCGTCTGGCCAGCGCCGGTCGCAAATCCGTCATTAGAAAAAGCGTTAGACACAAACACAGCCGGGTCACCGCCGGTGAAAACACCTACTCCGCCTTTGATCTGTGTCGAACTTAGAAATCCGTCATTGCCAACATCATAAGTGAAACCCAAACGCGGTAAAAGAACGGGATCAAACTTTCCAAATGACACGCTATTAGTAAAACCATAGCGAGCTAAAAAGTTGGGATTGGCTTTGGGCGCGTCACCTTGATACCATTCAAGCCGAACGCCAGCCAAAATATTCAGGCTGTCCGAAGCTTGCCATTTATCCTGCGCCAAAACGGAAAATGTACGACGTTTCCAAGCTGCGGCAGCATCATTAACGTCGCCAGACGCCGTGAAGTTACCAAAGGCGCCTGCCGCTTGTGCTGCAAGAACCGCTGCGGCATTCGGGTTGGTGTTATTTCCACCCGAAAGTATTCCGTTACGGAAGTCGTTTATGTTCGCAAAAACTAACGTCCCGGTGGAGTTTGGCGCAAATAAATTGAACACATCAAGCTCGTTATAATCGACACCGAACAGCAAATCATGACTATTCCGCTTTAACGACGCTTGAGCACGTACCTGCGTTATCGTGGTTGCCAGGTCATTTGCTGCCCTAAAAAAACCAGGTCCAGCCTGCAATGTTCCGACAAATGTCCTACCATCAACGACATTAGAGGTGCCAACAATGAAGCGCGGTATCGGATTTTCCGACTGAGCTTCACCGCCGCCTACAGGACCTTGCACGTCTCGCACGTCAGCGCGTGAAACGCGGATTTGGGTAGAAAAGTCGTCGGTCCATTGCGAATATACGCGACCGGAATAATAGTTGGATTTTGTGCCTTCCTGCTCAAAAGTATTCAACCCTGCAAAGTTCGTACCCGAAAGATCATCTGGCTCAACATTAAGCTCATCCAAGCGCTGGTAACTGAGCTCGACCCGATGATCTTCGTTGATATATGCATCAATACGACCAAACAACCGCCGGTTTTTCTCAGGCAAAGTGCGGGCAATTCCCCCGGTTTCCTGCCCATAGACATTCTTCAGAACATCCGAAAATTCGTTGAACTGCGCTTCATTAACAAAATTCAGTTCATTGGCGAAGCCAGCACCGACCGGGCCGTCATCCTGACTGTCACCTGTGTCGGTTTCTTCATATCCTAGCGAGAAGAAAAGACGATCTTTAATGATTGGACCAGACAAAGTCGCGCCCCAACGATATTCATTGAATGGCGCCGGTGTGAAATCCGTTCCTGCTATCGAGTCGCCCTGCAAGCCGTCGCTGGCGAAGGTGAAGAACGCCGTGCCATGGAAATCATTTTGGCCCGCCTTGGTTACAACGTTGATCGCGCAACCTGTAAAGGCGCCATACTGGACATCGAACGGTGCAAATTCGACTGAAGTTTCTGCAATCGAATCAAATGGCAAAGGCAAAGAGTTGCGCGAAGCGAACGGAGTTCCGTTCAGACCAAAAACATCCGACTGAAGTATACCATCAACGGAAAATGCGTTGGATCGATCATTACCACCAAGACAGGAAATGCGGTCGACCTCATCGGTCCGATCAAGGCTTACGCGTGGATCGATGCGGATGATGTCGCGGATATCACGGGTAATGGAAGGCAGGTTTTCAAGCTCGTCGGCACCGAATGACGTGCCCGGACCAATCGCCAACCGTGTTAATTGCGCCCGAGCCCCCGAAACAACGATCGTTTCGGAATCTGCGCCGCTGGCTAGCGCGAATTTGAGTTGCGAATTGCCTTGCAAGTTGATGTTGATGTTCTCAACCGTCTGCCCTTCAAATCCATCAGCAGTGGCGGTAACCGAATAGGGGCCCCCCGTGCTCAGCGTATCTGCGCGAAAGAAGCCATTGCTGTCGGTGGTCAATGTTCGTGTATTACCTGTTCGCGTATCGGTAACTTCGACAGTTGCTCCGGTAACTGGCGCTCCATTGCTATCGTTGACTTTGCCTTCAATACCCGAAGTGATTTGCTGGGCAGAGGCAGGAACGGCAACGACAGACGCAATCGAAAGGGCCGCGGCACTGGCGGCCAAAAAATAACGAAGTTGCATATACTTAGATCCTCAATACTTTTGGTCTGTCGCAAGTTCCGCATCTAGCGTGACGAATCCGTGCGAATTGAGTGATCGTAACGCGCCCCCATTGGACACAAATAATGTCAGTTATATGACAAAAGCATCGAGCTAACACATGGATATCGGACACAAAAAAGGCGGAGCCTAAGCCCCGCCTTTTGATTTTTTGTCCGGTTAAAAGTTAGAAGCTAACCTTTACACCCACGCGAATGCCGTAAAGTGACTGGCGCGAAACCAGATCAACATTGGGCGATACTACGTTTGAATACCGATATTGCGCGCATGTCTGCGTGCTCGCAGTATTCACAACCGCAGGCAGATTGTTCGGGTTTTGAGCCGGCGTGCTGCCAATGGCTACGACACCCGTTCCGCTTGGAACTGCTGTGCTCAAGCACTGAATATTCGCAAGTGTCGCAGCATATGGGAATGCAACTTGACGCAATGCACCCCAGTCGCTGTCGATGATGTTCAAAACATTTTCGATGTCGGCGAACAGCTTCAACTTAGCACCACCGACGAACAAGGGCAGTTCCTGGCTGACGCTCAAGTCGACCTTGAAGAAGTCAGGCGAAGTCTGTGAATTCTTAGGCAATATCTTGCCACGGAATTTTTCTAGACCAAGGCTTGTAACCAGCGAGTTAAACGCGGTTTCGGCCTGCGCTGCTGTTTGAACGACGACATTGTTTACAACGTTGTCGCCAAACGAAACCCGCGTATCGCCGACTGTTGGGATATAAAGCAGGTGACGGCTACCCGTTCCGGTTGTTCCAAACACCGCGCTGCGTGCGGACGAACTTGTTCCGGTGCTGTCAAACGAAGTCAGGCTGAACGGACGGCCCGAGCGATATTCACCGAACAGGCTCAGACGTGTTTCGTTGTCGCCAAAGAATTCACGTTTGAAATTGACGCCGAATTTCCATTGATCCTTAATCTCGTAAATCGAGCGGCCATATGACGCTGCATTCGGTGTGTTGAACACGTTATTGTTGTACAAGGATCCGGCGGTCGTCGACGTAATGGCGTTTTCGTCCTTCACGTCAGAACGTGTGTAGCTGCCTTCGATGCCCAGGCCGAAATCCCATTCTTTCGAGATACGCGCAACAGCAACATAGCTGCGTCCACGCGTGCTGTTGGTCATCAAAAGATCCTGGTTAGGACCTGAAGTGCCAGGCAAATTGCCGAAACGTGCGCGGCCATCGGGTAAAGTACCAATTTGTACCGAGCGGATATCTGTCCATTGATACGCCTGCAGGACATTACCATATAAGAAATTGGCACCAAGCAACCAGCCGTCGCCAAGCGGACCAAAGTCTGCATCATAATCGACCGAAAGTGTCGCCCGCAATTGACGTGCAATCTTCAGATCGGGATCGATGGCATTGACCGGAGCATTTTGGAGCGAGGATACATTGGTAGCCAAAAACTGGCCAACTGCACCGGGAATTGTCGAAAGTGATACATTGTTTAATGCTGCTGCACAAATGGCTGCCGCGTTTGGCGTGGTTGCGGCAATGTTGCAACCAGCAGTCGACGTATTGCGATCGATGGTCACCGAATTGGTCAGCTGTCCCGTATTCGAAAAGCTGTTGGACAGGAACACATCCGGTGTCCCGCCAGCAAATATTCCGACGCCGCCCTTGATGATCAAACGGTCGGTTGCTTCATAGTTAAAGCCGACCCGTGGTTGGAATACGCCGCGACCATCAAAAGTTACGCGGTTTGAAAACCCATGCCGGGTAACAAAATTGGGATTCAATGGCGGCTTTTCTTCGTTCGCAAACAAGTCATAACGGGCACCAATGTTCAATTGAAGCTTGTCGGTAACTTGCCAATCATCCTGCACGCCAAAGGTAAAGCTTGAGCTGCCAAATTCGGCTGCGCCATCATTGGGATCAAGGCTTGGAACTGCATTTTGATAAATCAACCGTCCAGCGTTACCGGCTTGAAAATCGGCGACCGAGTCAAAATAGAATACGCCCAATGAACTTGGGACAAACAAGTTGAACACATTAGTCTGTGAATAGCCGAACAATGCTTTGAACTGATGATCCCCCGCATCCAAACGCGCAGTAAAATCAATCGACAAATTGTCGGTATTCAATGCGTTTGAATGGCGGAACTGATCGGGACCAAAGAAAATGCGCGGAACGCCGTTGGTGCAGGATGTGACTGATCCAGCGGTAACAGCATCGGCACAAACCGCGATTTCGCCAAGCGTTGTTGCACCATATGGAATTTGACCACGATTATAGTCACGATAAGATGCGCGCAACTCGGTCGAGAATTTTTCCGACCAGTTGCTGTTCAATTGGAACACGCCGGAATTCACCTCTTCGGACAATTCATATCCGGTCGAAAACAGTCCAAGCGTCGGGCTAGACGTGCTAGTCGAGGTATTGCGCTGGTTTGCCTGCGTTCCGATATTGCGGATATAGGTAAATGCAGCGCGATGATCGTCATTGACGTTCCAATCGAGCTTAACGACAATTTTCTCGTCTTCTTCAACGCCGTTCTGAATGACACCCAGAGTGTCATAGCTGTACCGGGTTTGGGCAATATTGCTGATTTGATCGACAAGCGCCTGGGTCACACCCGGGATTGGAGCCGAGAATCCCTGACCTTGCGGGCCACTGTCAAACGGATCGCTCTCTTCTGTCTTTTCATACGCAATCATGAAGAACAACTTGTCCTTGATGATCGGGCCAGACAAAACGCCGCCATATTGCTTGGAGTCAAAATCAAGGACAATGTCCCGACCCTTGGTCCGCGAACCCGTCAGATTTTCATCTGTGTACGAATAGAAAGCGGAACCGTGGAACTTATTACCACCTGAACGCAGCAGAACGTTAATCGCACCGCCTTGGAAGTCGCCTTCCGACACATCATAAGGAGCAACTTTAACCGAGAACTGCTCAATGGCATCCAGCGGCACAGGACCGCGTGATGTAGGCAAGCCACCGTTATTCAGACCGAAATCGTCCGAAAACTGGGCGCCATCAACAGAGAAACGGTTCAAACGGCCGTTTTGGCCAGCGATTTCGATCGTCCGGCTGTTGGTGAGGTCAATGGTTGCGAAAGGATCGCGACGCGCAAGGTCGCGGATGTCGCGGTTAATCGACGCTACGCCCTCAATGTCTTCACGGTTCAGCACCGTGATCGGACCGCTCGAACTTTCCGTAGCGCCCTGCAGAGCAGATGCTGTTACAACGATTTCCTGCTGAGATTGCAGGATGATCGGCAGACGAAATGCCTGACCCGCGCTCAGCGAAAGGTCCGTAACTTGCGCCGTTTCGTAGCCGGTTGCATCAACGGTTACGGTGAATGGCCCACCAATGCGAAGGCCGTTTGCACTAAAATTACCGTCCGCATCCGAAACGCTAGTCGCCGTTGTTCCCGATGGCTCATGCACTACCGTTACCGTAGCGCCCGCAACAGGTCCGTTATCGCTCTCGATCGTTCCACGAACGGAAGACGTCGTTTCCTGCGCCATTACAGGTGTAGAAACAGAGGCAGCGATTGACAACGCGGCTGCGCTGGCGGCTAAATAGTAGCGAATTTTCATGTGTTGGGTTCCCATTATTTTATAATCCATTCGGGCATTCGCATCTAGCGTGACGAATTTTCCCAAATGAGGAGTTGATGTTTTTCGCCATGAAAGCAAAAAATTGCAGTTATGTGACAGCAAAAACACCAAGTCGTCACAAAGCCATTCGTGGTGAATTGCAAGCAAAATATTGCAGCGCACAAATTAGTGCAACGCATTAAAATTACATCATTTTTCGACCTGTTGTTGCGCCATTGCAACAGTGCAGGTTAATTCAACCTGCACCAGGCTTGCCTAAGCAGCGTCTTCCTTGCTGGCTTTGGCAGACTTTGCGTAGACCAGAACAGGTGTCTTGCGGCCTTCGACGACATCCTTGTCGACCACCACTTCATCAACACCATCAAAGGTCGGCAAATCGAACATGGTATCCAGCAATATCGCTTCCAATATCGACCGCAGTCCGCGGGCACCTGTTTTGCGTTCGATAGCCTTTTTGGCAACCGCTTCGAGTGCGTCTTCGGTAAAGCTGAGACCTACGTCTTCCATTTCGAACAGCTTGCGATATTGCTTCACAAGAGCGTTCTTCGGTTCCGACAGGATCTTCACCAACGCTGCAATGTCGAGGTCTTCCAGAGTCGCTGTGACTGGCAAACGCCCTACGAATTCAGGGATCAGACCATATTTCAGCAAATCTTCAGGCTCGATCTGTTTCAATACTTCACCCGTGCGGCGTTCATCAGGGTCGGCGACGTGCGCGCCAAAGCCAATCGACTTGCCTTCTAACCGATTGGAAATGATCTTCTCCAGCCCTGCAAACGCGCCGCCGCAAATGAACAGGATGTTGGTTGTGTCGACTTGCAAGAATTCCTGCTGCGGATGTTTGCGTCCACCTTGTGGAGGAACGCTCGCGGTTGTGCCTTCCATCAGTTTCAACAACGCCTGCTGCACGCCTTCGCCGCTCACGTCGCGCGTAATCGACGGGTTCTCGGCCTTGCGGCTGATTTTGTCGATTTCGTCGATATAGACGATCCCGCGCTGCGCCTTTTCCACATTATAATCGGACGCCTGCAGCAATTTGAGAATGATATTCTCGACATCTTCTCCGACATAGCCCGCTTCGGTCAATGTTGTCGCATCTGCCATTGTGAAGGGCACATCAAACGTCTTTGCCAAAGTTTGCGCCAGCAAAGTCTTTCCGCATCCGGTTGGACCAACCAAAAGGATGTTCGATTTCGCCAACTCTACATCGGCACCTTTTGCGCCATGATTGAGCCGCTTATAATGGTTATGGACAGCAACCGACAAAACACGCTTCGCCTGTGGTTGACCAATGACATAATCATCCAGAACGTCACAGATTTCCTGCGGACTGGGCACTTCACCTTCCTTGCGGCCGGTCAACGTCCCCTTGGTTTCTTCGCGGATGATATCATTGCACAATTCCACGCATTCATCACAGATGAAGACTGTTGGTCCGGCAATCAGCTTGCGGACTTCGTGCTGCGATTTTCCGCAGAAGGAGCAGTATAATGTGCTCTTGGTATCAGATCCGCTCAACTTCGTCATAAATCGTCCTGCTTTCACGCTGTCACTGCGCGAATTGTAATCAAATCGTCATCCTAAAGATGCGTTCGATTTTGGCAATAGCCCAAAAGGGGGTATGCCATATTAGCAAACCTGGTGGATGAAAAGCTAACAGCCTTAGCTCGCATCCGCTTCGGCATTGGCGGGGCGCTTGTCAAATACTTCATCGACTAGACCGAATGCCTTGGCTTCATCCGCCTCAAGGAAAGTATCCCGATCCATAGCTTTCTCGATATCCTTGAGCGGTTTGCCGGTATATTTGGCATACAGGTCGTTCATCCGCTTGCGAATACGCAAGATTTCATTCGCCTGAATTTGAATGTCGGACGCCATCCCGCGTGCGCCGCCTGAGGGCTGGTGCACCATGATGCGACTGTTGGTCAGTGCCACGCGCATGCCCGGTTCGCCCGCGGCCAGCAGGAAACTTCCCATCGAAGCCGCCTGACCGATGCAGACCGTTCCTACCTTCGGTCGGATATATTGCATTGTATCGTGAATCGCCATGCCGGCCGTCACCACGCCGCCCGGCGAGTTGATGTACATCCAGATGTCCTTTTTAGGGTTATCCGATTCGAGGAACAGCAACTGGGCGGTGATGATCGACGCCATGCCATCCTCAACTTCGCCGGTCACAAAAATGATCCGTTCACGCAGTAGCCTCGAAAAAATATCCCAGCTGCGCTCGCCTCGGTTAGACTGCTCAATTACGACAGGAACGAGTGCGGTGGTGGGATCGAAATAAGGATCGTGCATAGGTACCTCTATTTTGGCTCAATTGCCTTGCCGCCTACATCGGCGTCACGGACTAAAGTTTCAAGCAGGAAAAGGGTTAAGATTGCGTGCGATTTAGCCATTGCAGCAACAAAAAAGGCCCCGGAAGTTCCGGAGCCTTTCTGTTTCACGCGGTACCACCTTATTTTTTGGTGGACGCGGCTTTTTTCGCGGGAGCCTTTTTAGCGGAGTCTTTTTCCGCTTTAGGCGCATCGGCATCCTTCTTTGACGCCGCTTTCTTTGCCGCAGGTTTGGCTTCCGTGGCAGATGCCTCGACCTTGGTTGCCGCCTTTTTGGCAGGTGCTTTCGTCTTTGCAGCGGGCTTGGCATCGGGTTCCGCTTCGATGGCGGCTTCCAGCTCTTCCTTCGTCACGGCCTTTTCGGTGACAGTCGCCTTGTCGAACAGGAAGTCTACGACCTTGTCTTCGAACAAAGGTGCCCGCAGCTGCGCGGCTGCCATCGGGTTTTCCTGCAGATATTGTACGAAACGCTGACGGTCTTCGGGGCGATATTGCTGGGCAGCTTGCTGGACCAGCATGTTCATTTCCTGATTGCTGACTTC
>NZ_JBJXFW010000003.1:0-65051 GCF_046154385.1 Sphingorhabdus sp.
CCCGTCACCCTGAACTTGTTTCAGGGTCTTAGTTTTCAACGCCGCAGTAATAAGACCCTGAAACAAGTTCAGGGTGACGGGGATGTTCGTTAAATTTGAAAAAGGCTTTAGTTCAAAGCGGCCGGTAAGCGGCTTGCACAGTTTGGCCAACAAAGCGGCACCTTAAATCAGCAACCCCGCGGCATGGATTACGATGCCTGCCATGCCGCCGACCAATGTTCCGTTGATGCGGATATATTGAAGATCGCTGCCCACGGCGTTTTCGACGCGGTCGGTGATGGTGGATGCATCCCATCCCTTGATGGTGTCGGACACCAACGCCACGATGTTGTCGCCGTAATTTTCGGTCGTGCCGACAATAGCGCGGCGCGCGAAGCGGTTGATCTGGTGCTTCAGCCGGGCGTCCTCTTGCAAGGTGCCACCCAATTTGATCAACGCCTCGCCAAAGCTGCCTGCCAATGCCGCATCGGGATTGCGCGCAGCTTTTAGAAGGCCGCCGCGTCCTTGATCCCACAGGCTGTTGATCCATTTGCTCATCGCCGGATTTTCGAGCAATTGCGCTTTCCAATGGTTGACCTTCGCTTGCAATTCCTTGTCATGGCGCAGGTCGTGGGCAAGGCTGGCAAGGCCCTCTTCGCCTTTTTCCCTTAACGGGTGGTCAGGATCTTCGGCCATATCATGCAGCAATTTGTTCAAGCCGTTGACAATGGCATTGGCGAGCCGGTCGTCCAAGCCCGTCCAGCGCATGATGGTGTTGGCGCGTTCTTCGACCATCTCGCGGATCAGATGTTCGTTGGCTTCCAATGTCTTGGATGCCCATTTTATGATGCCGTCGAGCACCGGAATATGCCGCCGCTCGCGGATCATCGCGGTCAGCAACTGGCCGAGCAGGGGGGCAATATCCAGCTTGTCCAATTGTTTGCGGATCGCGCTTTTCGCAATCCCGCCAAGCCGTTCATCATCCAGCGCAGCAATAATGTCGCCCATCAGCCGTGATGCCCCCATTCGCATCCGGCCTTCGCCGCCCGATGGTGCGCTCAGGAACTTGCCCATTGCACCCGCCACATCCATGCGTTGCACACGGCGCGCAACGACTTTGGTGGTCAAAAAATTGGAACGAAGAAAGCTGGCGAGGGTACGGCCAAGCCGTTCTTTGTTGTTGGGTATAATCGCGGTATGCGGTATGGGGATACCCAACGGATGCCGGAAAAGCGCGGTGACGGCAAACCAGTCGGCAAGTCCGCCAACCATTCCCGCTTCGGCAAATGCGCGCAGAAATCCCCAATGGCCCTGATAGCGGGTTTCCATATAATTGCCGGCGACAAACAAAACGACCATGAACAATAGCAACGCGGTCGCAAAAATACGCATCTGCCGCAATTCGGCGTCGCGTTCTGCATAACGGGTCTTTTCCGACTGCCCGAGTTGGTTTGCTGACTTCACAACTACGCCTTAGCCGAAGCGGTGCGGCGCTGCCAAGGGTAAGGATTATTCGGCAGGCTGCAAACCGCCAAGATCGCCAGTGTCTTTGCCCGCTTTTTTCCCACTTTTGGCCATAACGACTTCTTTTTCGCCGTGCTTGTCGGGATCATATGTCAACAGGCGGGTCCGTAACCAAGGTCCGACACGCTTTTCAAAGCCGTCGGCAAGACTGAAACCCGCCGGAACAATCAGCAAGGTCAGCAAGGTGGAGACGATCAGACCGCCGATTACGACTGTGCCCATTGGTGCGCGCCACTGGCCATCGCCGCCCAGCGACAATGCGGTCGGCACCATCCCTGCGGTCATCGCAACGGTTGTCATGACGATCGGCTGTGCACGTTTATGTCCGGCTTCCATAATTGCCTGAAATTTGGGAACGCCGCGCGCCATTTCCTCAATCGCAAAATCGATCAGCAGGATGGAGTTTTTGGCAACGATACCAAAGAGCATCAACACACCGATGAACACGGGCATTGATATCGGTTGCTGAACAATGGCGAGTGCCAACATCCCGCCCAAAGGCGCGAGCAGCAGCGAGCCCATGTTGACCAATGGTGACATGAAACGGTGATAAAGGAGCACCAGCACCGCAAACACCAAAAGAGTTCCGGAAATCAGCGCAGTCAGGAAGTCACGCTGCATTTCTGCTTCCCATTCCTGGCTTCCAAATGGCGCGCGCGAAACTCCGGTCGGCAGGTTTTTCATAACCGGCAGGTTGTTGATTTTTGCATCAGCGTCCGATGACACGACGCCCGGTGCAAAATCGGCACCGATGAAAATCCGGAAATTCTGGTTCCGTCGTTGAATGGAGGTGGGGCCTGCGCCGAAACTGATATCGGCAACACGCGACAGCGGGACCGACCCGCCGGTCGCCAGCGGCACCGGCAGGTTGCGGATAACATCAAGGCTTTCGCGCGATTCCTTGGCCAACATGACGCGGATCGGGATCTGACGATCAGACAGCGAAAATTTCGCACTGTTCTGGTCAATATCTCCCAATGTCGCGATGCGAATGGTTTGGCTCAGGGCCACGGTGGTCACGCCCAGTTGCGCCGCCAGATCGGTTCTTGGCGTAATCAGGAGTTCGGGGCGCTGCAGGTCGGCAGAAATGCGCGGTGCACGCAGTTCGGGCACCGTCTTCATTTGTTCAACCAGAGAAGCCGCCGTTGAGTCGAGCACCTTGGGATCTGAACCGGAAAGCATGACGGATACATCGCGACCCGAACCGCCGCCGCCGGGGCCATTGGCCTGAAACGTCACGCGTGCATCCGCAATCTTGGTGAGCTGCGGCGTCAGGTCTTCTTCAAATTTCTGGCTCGTCCGGGCACGTTCATCATGCAACGTAACGAACAAATTGGCGCTACCTTCGCGTACACTTTGCAGGGCGGTTTTCACCTCGGGCTGCGCTTCGATGATCGCAGCGGCTTCATTTGCGACTTCGCGGGTTCGCTCCAGCGTGGTTCCGGGAACCATTTCGATGCGGATACGGCTGAAATCAAGGTCGCCGTCCGGAAAAAACTGCTTGGGTAAAACGACCATGAGGGCGATTGTCGCAACTAACGAGAGGGCCCCGATCCCCATCATCCATCGGCGATGGCCAAGCGACCAGCGCAGGATTTTCATATATTTGTCCATCCACGCGCTTTCACCATGTTCGGCAATACCACCGGACTTGAGGAAATAAGCTGCGATCATCGGCGTAATCATTCGCGCCACCGCAAGGCTCATCAGCACTGACGCGACGACAGTCAGGCCGAAATTCTTGAAAAACTGGCCGGCAACGCCTGGCATCAGGCCGACGGGCAGGAACACCGCAACAATCGAAAATGTTGTCGCCACAACGGCCAGACCGATTTCGTCGGCGGCATCGATCGATGCCTGATAGGCGGATTTGCCCATTCGCATATGGCGCACGATATTCTCGATTTCCACAATGGCATCATCAACCAGAACACCGGCAACCAGTCCCAATGCCAACAATGACATGGTGTTAAGCGTGAAACCCAAAAGATCGAGGAACCAGAAGGTCGGAATGGCCGACAAGGGGATGGCGATTGCTGAAATGACTGTTGCACGCCAGTCGCGCAGAAACAGGAACACAACGACGATGGCAAGCAAAGCGCCCTCGATCATCGCCGCCATCGAACTTTTATATTGGGCTTTGGTATAATCGACGCTGTTGAAAAGCGTGGTGAACTTGATGCCGGGATTCTCTTTTTCGATCTCGGCAATCTTTTTCATTGATTCGTCGAAAACAGTGACATCGGATGCGCCTTTGGCCCGTGACATCCCAAAGGTGACCACTTGCTTGCCGCCTTCAAACGCCATCGACCGTTGTTCGCTAAACCCGTCAGTGACTTGGGCGACATCAGCCAATTTGATATTGCGGCCATTGCCCAGATTGATCTGCGCCTGTCCCAGGGCATAGGCATCAGCGGCATTTCCAAGGACGCGAACCGACTGGCGTGATCCCGCGATTTGCGACTGTCCGCCCGATGCATTGACATTTTGCTGGCGCAGTACGTTGTTAATCTGGCTGGCGGTTACGCCGAAAGACTGCATTTTCGCAGGATCAAGCACCACACGAATTTCGCGGTTTACGCCGCCATTGCGGCTGACCGATGCCATGCCTTCGACAGCCAGCAAGCGTCGTGCAACGGTGTCGTCAACAAACCAGCTCAATTGTTCCAACGTCATGTCGCTGGCTTCGACGGCGAAATAGGCAATCGGGTCGCTGGAGGTCGCTACCTTGAAAATTTGCGGTTCCAAAATGCCGTCGGGCAAATCACTGCGGATTTGATCGACGGCGTTTTTGACTTCGCTTACCGCTGCATTGATATCGTCGCCGATTTCAAATTCCGCGCTGACAGTGGTATTGCCTTCGCTCGCGCTGGCATCGATATTTCGCACACCCTGAACGCTGCGGATCGCAGATTCGACCTTTTGCGTGATTTGCGTTGTGATTTCCGATGGCGCAGCGCCCGGTTGCGAAATCGAAACCACCACCACCGGAAATTCAATATCCGGATCGTTCTGCACATCCATGTTCATGAACGAAATGATGCCCGCCAGCGTCAACGCAACGAAAAGCACGATAGGAACTACCGGATTGCGGATTGACCAGGCGGAAATATTACTGAAGTTCATGGGCTGCGGTTCCGGTTGTGGTTCTTTTTACTTCTTTTTCAGAAGCTTGGGGTTAATAGTCTCATCTGGGTTCAGGAATCCACCGGCGTACAGAACAACGCGCTCCGTGCCATCCAAACCACTTGCGATAATCAGGCCGGACGCCGTCGTGTCACCGACTTTAACCGGACGCTGCTTTACCTTGTTGTCCTTGCCGACAATGTAGACAAAGCTGCCTTCACGGCCGGTCTGAACCGCAGACTCTGGCAATACCGGGGCGGTCATCGACCCGGCCTTGATTTCAACAGACGCGAACCCGCCGGGCCGTAAAGCCTTGTCAAAGGGCAGAGCGATACGCGCAATACCTTGACGGCTTTGCTCGCTTATCATCGGGGCCACTTGCCATATGGTGCCGGAAAACTGGCGGTCGGTGCCGACGGGCGTTACCGTTGCCGGGACGCCTTCGGAAACCAGCACCAGATCATTTTCGCTTAATTGCGCCTGCAACTCCATTTGTCCGTCTTGTGCGATCCGGAACAAGATGCCGCTTCCTGCGGAAACCGTTTGGCCTGTTTCCACATTTCGTTCGAGCACGAAGCCCGACACAGGTGCGCGAATATCCAAGCGCGCATTTCGGGCGCGGGTCTCGTTCAACTGAGCGTTCGCGACATTCACCCGCGCGCGCGCCGCGTCGCGTGTGGCGGTTTTGCGGTCAACATCGGCTTTCGAAATAAACCCGCGTCCGACCAATTGCATTCCGCGGTCAAGCTCGTTCTGGGCCAATTGGAGGTCGGCGCGGGCAACGCCGATTTGCGCCTCAAGTGCGGCAGCCTGCTGCGACTGCACCGAACGGTCCACGCTGATGAGGACCTGACCTTGGCGAACCCAGTCACCCGCATCGACATAGACCCGATTAACCTGACCGCCTTCGCCGACCACGCCAACCGGAATTTCGCGCCTTGCGGCCAATGTGCCGGTTGCATTGATGGCGCGAACAACCGTTTCGCGGCCGGGAGCGACTACCGTGACGGTTTGCGCTTGCGCGGCCTTGTCTTCTGCACCCGCCGCAGGGGCCGTGTCGCCGCCCATAAAATAGAACGCTGCACCGATCGCGGCCAATATAGCCACAATGACAAGTGCAATAACAATGCGCTTCCGGTTTGGACCCTGCCGTTCATCGAGGATGCCGCCATCCAAAGTACCGCTCATTGTAGTTTCGTAATTCATATCCGCTTTCCAAATGTAATCTCGGGCAGGTTGGCGCAAATCATTCAGTGCACGCCTTACTGTGTTACTTTAATAAGGCACTACTAGCAAGGCGCAGTTTTTATTTTGTTGGCGCTAAGAGCAATTGGAGTGCAACGACAATAATCGCACTCTGATCGTCACCGTCCTGATTACGATACCGTAAAGCGGTATCGACAACAATACAGACCGGCGTCTTCACTATTCGACAAACGACTTCAAAAAAAAGGCCGCGCCGGAATACCGGGCGGCCCTTTTTGTCAATTGGACGGTGTTTAGCGCACGCGACCGCGCTGCACCAGATTCAGGATACCCAGAACAACAATCGCACCTGCAAAGGCGACAAGTAATCCGGTCAGTGAAAATTGTTGGACGCTGCCAACGATTCCAAACTGGTTCGCAATCAGATTGCCGACCACCGAACCAACGCAACCGGCAACAACATTCCAGAAGATGCCCATAGATGCGTCACGATTCATGACTTTGCTGGCCAGCCAACCGGCGATGCCGCCCACAATTATTGCAACGATCCAACCCATTATCCCACTCCTTCTATGCGCCCAGTCTATGCATGGGCATCAGGAATGATAATCGGATTGCGCCCGAATGCCACCTGCAAAGCGGCAAAGGGATGTAAATTCGAAATTTTGAAGCCAGATCACGCCGGATCCGGCCCCGTTTGTGGTCAGTATTTCTGTTGGCGCTCGTACAGATCGCGATAATGCTGGATACGCGTGACGCGCAGGCCCGGCATTCCCGAACGATCAACCGCACGTTGCCACGACGCAAATTCTTCCAACGTCAGGTTGTAACGTTCGCACACATCGTTGATCGACAACAGGCCGCCATTGACCGCTGCGACAACCTCTGCCTTGCGGCGGACGACCCAGCGTGTTGTGCCGGCAGGCGGCAGACTGGACAAAGTCAGTGGCTCTCCCAATGGGCCAATAACCTGTGCAGGGCGAATTTTCTGGTTCTCAATCATAACGTCCTCGATACTCCATGCCCCGCATGGGTTGACTGTACCCCGGTTGCATCTTCTTCTATCTGCTGGTCTTTGATATAGGCTGAATTGGCTTGGTAAATGGCGTCTTTACACTTGTGATCAGCTTCATTTTCGCGCCAAAATGCACCGCACACCGCCACTTTTTCCGATTTTCTTGAGGCAAAATACTGGATGCGCTGGCTCGCAGCGTCTCCGCCAGCTGACATTGCGCCATCGACCCGCCGCAATAGTTGCACGGTGCGGCTATTCGCCTGCCGTGCCATAATCGCCGCTAGTAACGCCTTATGGTCATTTCGGCGAATGGCCGAATTTTGACTCAGAGACTCATGGGGGAATGTCATTTCCATGACACCCCCCTAGCGTTGCATCCTATAACAGGGGGTAAAGGCGGTATTCAGACCATGTTAGCCCAAGTTAACGGGAATTATCATTTGGCCCCCGATGCTGTTTCAAAACGAGAAATGCCAACGGAAAACTGGCCTTTTCGCGCAACTGCGCTTATGGACTGTGTCAAATGATTGACGCTATAAATTTCCACGATTTCCAACTTGGCCCTGATTTATCGGGAAAAAGGATCGTTGTCGCCATGTCCGGCGGGGTCGATTCGTCGGTCGTTGCTGCCCTTGCCGCCCGTTCCGGCGCTGAAACCATTGGCGTTACGTTGCAATTATACGATCATGGCAGCGCGGTGAAACGGGCAGGGGCGTGCTGCGCCGGCCAGGACATTCGCGATGCCCGTGCGGTCGCCGATAAACTGGGAATCGCCCATTATGTGTTCGACCATGAAAGCCGCTTTCGCGAATCGGTAATCGACCATTTCGCTGACGAATATATGGCGGGGCGCACGCCTATTCCTTGCGTGCGGTGCAACATGGGGGTGAAGTTCACCGATCTTTTCCGTTTGGCAAAGGAATTGGGGGCTGATTGCCTCGCAACGGGGCATTATGTCCGCCGCGTCGAAGGCGTGGATGGCGCGCAATTACACCGCGCCGCAGACCCCGCCCGTGACCAAAGCTATTTCCTGTTTGCAACGACGCAAGACCAACTCGACTATCTGCGTTTCCCATTAGGGGGAATGCCCAAGCCACAAGTGCGAGAGATAGCGCAGGATTTGGGGCTGATCGTGGCGATGAAGCCCGATAGCCAGGACATTTGCTTCGTGCCCGATGGCGATTATGCCAGCGTCGTCCGTAAAATACGCCCGGATGCCGAACTGGGCGGCGACATTGTGCATCTGGATGGACGGGTGCTTGGCCAGCATAAGGGCATGATCCATTATACTGTTGGCCAGAGAAAAGGGCTGGAAGTGGGCGGACAGCCGGTTCCGCTGTATGTCATACGGCTTGATCCATCGACGCAGCGCGTGATTGTCGGCCCGCGGGAGGCATTGGCCGTTGACGCGGCGCGTATTGTTGACGGCAATTGGCTTACCGACGTGCAAGGTCGCGAAATTATGGCGAAGGTCAGGTCGATGGCAAAGCCTGTTGCGGCCTATATCGACGGCAATTGGCTGCGCTTTGCAACACCTGAATATGGGGTTTCGCCCGGACAGGCGGCTGTATTTTATGAAGGCGAACGTGTGCTAGGTGGCGGCTGGATCGAAGAAACCGTGGCAACAATGCAGGAGGCCGCGGCCTAGCTAAAGCGCTTCGATCTCGACCTTGCTTAGCTGCACACACCCAAATTCACCCCGGCGTTCCGCAACCGCTTCTGCCAGAAACGGAACAGATGCATAAATACGCTTGTTTGCAGGGTCGTCGGACAGGCTGACCATTTCCATTCCGGCTTCTTTATCGGTTTCGCAACTGGCCATATCGCGGCCTTCGATATAGCGGCATGAACAGGCGATATGGGCACCATAAGCAACGCCGACCTGCGCTTCTCCCTTTATGGTCGACCAATTCCATACAAGCCACGCGGCGAACACCGCGATGAGCATCCCGGCACCAACCTTTAGCGTGCGTGCCAGTCCAAACGGTGCATTGGTCGAAGCTTTCGAAGTTGCGGTTGCCATGTGCCCTCCAAATGGTGCATCGGTATGCCATATGCCTAGAAACAAATCCGCCCATGTCGCAACCGCTTTTTGCATTATGGCCGCATTGGCGCTCGGGTCATGTGGTGAACAACCTGCTGCACAAGCGACTGCGCGCGGTCAAACGATAATCGCAAGCGACGCCGTCGTCAGCAAAGAAACACTGAATGATGCGATTGCCCCGTTTTTTGAAGATCCGGCGCTTTCGGAAACACGCGCGCTGGTGGTGATGCAGGGTGGCCGGGTAATCGCGGAAAGATATGCACCGGGTTACCGGCCGGACACCCGACTGATAAGCTGGTCGATGGCAAAAAGCGTTACGGCAACTTTGGTCGGTTTAATGGTGGCGGACGGACGTCTCGCTCTTGATGAACCAGCGCCGGTACCCGAATGGCAGACCCCGCGCGACAGCCGTGCACAAATTACGTTGCGGCATTTGTTGCATATGTCATCCGGTCTTGATCACACCGAACTGGCCGAAGGTGATGTCGAGATTTTTGATGCGGATACACCTCGCATGCTTTTTCTGGATGGGCGTGAAAATGTCGCACGCTATGCCGAAACACGTCCATTGGAGGCGCAACCGGGCAAGAAATTCGAATATAGCAGTGCGACCAGCAATATTCTGGCCGACATCATGACCCGTTCCCTTACCGAAAGCACCGACCCCGTTGTGCGGCGTGACGCGATGCTGGAATATGCGCGTGGGCGTCTGTTCGAACCGCTGGGAATGACGAGCGCGATGCCGCAATTTGACCGGAATGGCACAATGCTGGGCGGCAGCATGATCCATGCCACAGCCCGTGACTGGGCCAAATTCGGTGAATTTTTAAGGAATAACGGTTCTGTTCGTGCGGCCCAGTTGTTGCCGACAAGTTGGACCCGGTTCATGAAAACGCCGAGCAAGAACGATAACAGCTATGGCGGACACATTTGGCTCAACCGGCCCAACAATGCAGACCGCAATCAGGTTTTATTTCCCGGAAAAGCGCCATCCGATGTGTTTGCGGCCCTCGGTCATCTCGGGCAGTTCATTATCGTATCGCCGCAACATCGGCTTACAATTGTTCGGCTCGGCAAAACCGATGATGGAAAGCTTGACCCATTGGATGACCAGTTTGTAAAACTGATCGCAATTTTCCCTAAAAATTAAGCAGATGCGACCGGCGCGTCGTCACCAAGGTCTTCGAACCAGGCTTCAACCGGGCCGCTGAGTTTGATCAACAACGGATTCCCTTTGCGGTCACGCGCTTTGCCCGCCTGCACCTTGATCCAGCCTTCGGAAATGCAATATTCCTCCACAGTGGTCCGCTTTTCGCCTTTGAATTTTATGCCGACGCCGCGTGAAAGCAGGTCACCGTCAAAATGCGGGCTGAGTGGATTGATGGAGAGATGGTCGGGCGGGGTGTCGGCTTTTTCTGTCATAGCGCGGGCCTTTGCCGGAAAGCTTCGCGCTTGGCAATATCGGCTGAGCAGTGCAGAGGCTTTGCATGGCGAAATCCGATCAATATGATGCGATAATCCTGGGTGCTGGCGGCGCTGGCTTGATGTGCGCGCTGACCGCGGGTCAACGCGGGAAAAGGGTGCTGGTGATCGACCACGCCAGCGGCCCGGGCAAAAAAATTCTGATATCAGGCGGCGGCCGGTGCAATTTCACGAATGTCAACGCGACCAGCGGGAACGCGAAAGAACGGTATTTGTCGGCCAATCCCCACTTCGCCAAATCGGCACTGGGGCGCTACACGCCGGGTGATTTTATCGAACTTGTGGCGATGCACGGCATTGCCTTTCATGAAAAAACCTTGGGGCAGTTATTTTGCGACGACAGCGCGCGGCAAATTGTCGAAATGTTGATGGCAGAATGCGACAAATCCATCGCGACCGGTGGGCGCGTGGATTTTGCGTTTCACGCGCCGATATCTGCGGTCAGCCATGCCGATGGACGGTATAGCGTGCTATATAATGGGCTGAACGCATCGGCACCCGTTTTGGTGGTTGCGACAGGTGGCCCCAGTATTCCTAAAATGGGTGCGACGGGCTTCGCTTATGATCTGGCACGACAATTTGGATTGAAGGTCGTGGAACCGCGCCCCGCGCTCGTGCCGTTCACATTGGGTGGCGACGATGTGCTGTTTCGTGAATTGTCTGGCGTGTCCGCCGATGTTGACGTGCAATGCGGCAAGATACGGTTTCGTGAGGCTGCACTTTTGACGCACAAGGGATTGTCCGGCCCCGCAATTTTGCAAATTTCATCCTATTGGCGGCATGGCGAACCGATTGGTATCGACTTCTTGCCGGACCAACCGCAAGGCTGGTTGCGTCAGTTCAAACGGGAAAAACCACGCAGCTCGGTAAAATCCGCACTGGGTTCGGCATTATCTGCCCGGCTTGCCGACATATTGGCCGACCAGATTGGGGAAGCGTGCAATCTTGCCGATATACCGGATCGCCGATTGGAAGAGGCCGAAAACCGGCTTTCCGCGTGGCAATTCACACCCAATGGAACCGAAGGCTATGCCAAAGCCGAAGTGACGTTAGGCGGTATCAGCACCGATGGACTGTCGCAGAAAACGATGGAAGCCAAAACGGTTCCCGGCCTTTATTGCATTGGCGAGGCCGTGGACGTTACCGGCTGGCTTGGTGGCTATAACTTCCAATGGGCCTGGGCCAGCGGCGTGGCGGCAGGGTTGGCGTTTTAGGTGCGACGCGGTTTGAAACGGCAGGGACAGCCCACTCGAGGACTGTCCCTAGCCGTGAAACTTAAGCTGCTTCTTTCTTTCGCGAAGCTTTTTTCCGTTCGTTGGGATCAAGGATCGCCTTGCGAATACGGATATTCTTTGGCGTGACTTCGACCATTTCGTCGTCGTCGATATAGGCAATGGCTTGTTCGAGCGTCATGACTTTGGGCGGGGTCAGGCGGATGGCGTCATCTTTGCCGGTCGAACGGAAGTTCGTCAGCTGCTTGGACTTCATCGGGTTGACTTCAAGGTCGTCCGGCTTGGCATTTTCGCCGATAATCATGCCTTCATATAAAGCTTCGCCCGGTGACACGAACAAAATGCCTCGCTCTTCCAATGGCCCAAGGGCGTAAGCAACCGCTTCGCCGTTGCCGTTGGAGATAAGCACGCCATTTTTCCGGCCTTCAATCGGACCACGATAAGGGCCGTATTTTTCGAACAAGCGGTTCATGATGCCGGTGCCGCGTGTGTCGGACAGAAATTCGCCATGATAGCCGATCAGACCGCGCGATGGGGCGCTGAACGTTATGCGGGTTTTGGCGCCGCCCGAGGGGCGCATATCGGTCATTTCACCTTTGCGGAGGGCCATTTTTTCAACGACTGTGCCGGAATGTTCTTCATCCACATCGATCACGACGCTTTCATAAGGCTCGGTGCGGTTGCCGGACTCATCTTCCCGATAAAGCACCTTGGGACGCGAAATGCCCAATTCGAAACCTTCGCGGCGCATCGTTTCGATCAACACGCCCAACTGAAGTTCTCCGCGTCCGGCCACTTCAAAGCTGTCACGGTCAGCAGACTCTGTGACGCGGATCGCGACGTTGCTCTCGGCTTCGCGGAGCAGGCGGTCACGGATCATCCGGCTGGTAACTTTGGTACCTTCGCGGCCTGCCATCGGCGAATCGTTCACCGAAAAGCGCATCGACAATGTGGGCGGATCAATCGGTTGCGCGTGCAACGGCTCTGTAACGCTCGGTTCGGCGATTGTGTCGGCCACGGTCGCGGTCGTTAGACCTGCGATAGAGATGATATCGCCGGCTTGTGCCTGATCCACAGGAATTCGTTCCAGTCCCCGGAACGACATGATTTTTGACGCGCGGCCAGCCTCGACAATTTTGCCATCCGGGTTCAGCGCGTGGATTTGTTGGTTGACCTTGACGGTGCCCGACAAGACGAGGCCCGTCAAAATGCGGCCGAGGAAGTTGTCACGGTCCAACAAGGTGACGAGCATCTTGAACTCGCCATCCACATCGGCTTTCGGTTCAGGAACGTGCGAGACAATGGTTTCGAACATTGGCGTCAACGTGCCCTCACGTGCGCTCGGGTCAATGGACGCATAGCCGTTGCGGCCCGACGCGTAGAGGACAGGGAAGTCGAGCTGTTCATCGGTAGCATCGAGCGACACGAACAGGTCGAAAACTTCGTCAAGTACTTCCTGAATGCGTTCGTCAGGGCGGTCGACCTTGTTGACAACAACAATAGGACGCAAACCGAGCGCCAATGCCTTGCCGGTCACAAATTTCGTTTGCGGCATGGCGCCTTCGGACGAATCGACGAGCAGGATAACGCCGTCCACCATGCTCAAAATGCGTTCAACTTCTCCACCAAAGTCGGCGTGGCCGGGGGTGTCGACGATGTTGATGCGGGTTTCGTTCCATTCAACGCTGGTGCATTTGGCAAGAATCGTGATGCCACGTTCTTTTTCCAGGTCGTTGGAATCCATTGCGCGCTCTTCGACGCGTTGATTGTCTCGGAAGGTTCCGGACTGGCGGAAAAGCTGGTCAACGAGGGTGGTTTTGCCGTGGTCGACGTGCGCGATGATGGCGATATTACGCTGGGACATTTACAAAGTGCCTTTTGGGAGGTCAGTTAGGCAGCAACTTGCCACCGGATTCTGGCGCGCCCTTAACGCAATATGTGCTGCGGCGCAACATTCGAACGGCCAAGTGAACGAAAATGGACGCAGCAGTGTGTTAGAATGCTGATCGGGCGTTGCGTTTGAAGGCGGTTTCCAGCTTTTTCGGGTTGTAAAGCGACAAATGTTCTTTGGTGGCAAGACGCAGCGCCAAGCCGGACTTGAAATCGGCACGCCAAGAAATCAGCGAAGCCGAAAACACTTCGCCAGTTTCGGTGTTTGCCATGTCCTGTAATCGCCGTGAAGCATCCAGCAACAATTGGCGTTCATTGACAAGTCGGGATGCGGAAAACCTCTCGTCAATCAAACCCAATTGATGGCGCGCACCACGAACCAGCAATTTTGTCGCCTCCTCGTCGCCCTTTTGATGCATCGCCAATGCGCCATCAATGGCCGCGTCGATCAGGTGCAATTGATCCTTCAAGCGGCGTTCCTGTGAGGGGTTGCCGTCACATTCCCGGATCGCACGTACATAAGTCGCAAGCGCCTCCAATGTTGCGGCGCTCGGTTCCTTGCCCGCGAATTCTTCGACGATCAGCGTTCGTATCAAGCGTTCCAGCGCCGGATCTTCAGGCGCACGCGAAACCTTGCCCGGATGTGCAAGATCAGGAATTTCAACCGGATCATAGGTCTTGTTGCTGCGTAATATGCTGAAAAAAGAACTGGTTACATCGGCTGTTCCCGATGCGGATGACAGGCCTTCGACACGGAATTGTGCGTTATTACGGCCATTGTCGTGGCAGCTGTTGCAGCTTAAGCCTGCCTTTGCGGCTTGTCCGCCGAGCAAGCTAGGCGTGTTGAATATGGCCAAACCGGCGCTCACCGTGGCGGCATCACGCGGATCGAATGACAAGCACGTGGTGGGTTGTGCGGTTGCCGCGCTGATCTCGGAGCCCTTGTCGGTCCACCACAAGGATTGCAAAATAGGGGGAGGCGAGGCTGCTATTGCGACCCCGCCCCCTATCCCGACGGCGATCGAGAGAATCAGCTTGCGGATGTTGCCGCGTCCTTGATCCAGCGACGCAATTCATCCGCTTCGAGGCAGCCGTAACCGCACAGGCTTTCCAACTTGGCCAGATGCGCCTTGGCTCCGGCAACATTTCCGCGCTCCAGCTTGAGCTCGCCATAATATTCCAGTGCACCGCGATGTTGCGGGGCAATAGTCAACGCCGCCTGATAATAGCTTTCTGCAGCCTCGAAATTTTTCAACTTGCGGTTCGCAAAACCCAAATAGGTCAGAATATCAGGATGCGGCCCGGCGGCCCACAAGGCGTTGTCGAGCTTGGTGATTGCTTCATCATAGCGTTTTTCGTTGATCAGCGCGACGGCCTCCACATATGTCGCGTCGGCCGAAACGGCTTGCGCGAGATATATGTCCGGTCTTACGGGCCCCAATGCTGTTTTGCCTGCGACCAAAGCGGCCTCGACCTGCGCGATTGCATCTTTCAGCTGTTTCTTGTCCCGGCAGCCGGCAGCGCAATTTGTTTCAAGAACTTTCAGCGCGGCGAGTTGTTCATTGGCCTTAGCCGCGGCACCCAGCTTTGCATGGATGATGCCCAGATCGCGCTTGGCATCGATCAGCTTGTCGTCATGCTTAACGGCCAAAGTCATCGGGCCCTTGGCTTTTTTGAAATCGGACAACGCCATATAGCTGGCACCCAGAAGATATTGTGCCTGGGCATTGCGCGGCATTGCGCCAACAACCCGTTTGAACGATTTGACGGCGTCGGCATATTGCCCCGCACGAAATGCGGTTGCGCCTTTTTGATAGTCGACCGCAGGGTCATAAGCAGGTGCCGACTGGCTGGGCGTTCCACCGCCGCCGCCGCCGCCGCCGCCCATAGCAAAAGCAGGAGACAATGCGGCGATCAGCGCCGTCGATGTAATCAGTACAAGTTTACCGTTCGGCATCTTCATGGGAATGATCCTTTTCAAAATTTGTCCGCTATACATAGCACGGCTTTGTTACCCGCGTAAAGTGCGTGCTTGCCCGTTTGCGCAATTTGCTCCATCAAAGATGAACCTAACATTTTTGGCCCGTCGTGCTTCGCAAATTTTTACCCGATCAATTTGTCATACTGCTTTTCGGCACGCTTGTGCTGGCCTGGGTGCTGCCGGTTCCGGTGAAAGACGTGCCGTTGGCGCAGAGCATATCCTTTGCGGGTATATTCTTCCTGTTTTTCCTGCACGGATTGCGTCTGCCGCGTCACGAAGTGGCGCGGGCGATGAAGGGGTGGCAATTGCAGGGACTGATGCTGGCTTTCACCTTTATCCTGATGCCGTTGCTTGGGCTTGGGATATCGACGCTGGCGGCACAGTTTCTGCCGGTCGCATTGGCAAGCGGATTGCTGTACGCCGCGATATTGCCTTCCACGGTGCAATCGGCCGTTAGCTACGCAACGCTGGGCAAAGGTAATATCGCGGCGTCGGTTATCGGCGCGGCGCTCTCCAATCTTTCGGGGATTTTTGCAACGCCGCTGCTGTTTGCATTGATGCTCGGCAGCGCTTCGGGTGTGGTGATCGGCAGCGATATCGTCATCAAGATTATCACGATGTTGCTGTTGCCCTTTATCATGGGACAGGGCGTGCAGAATTGGTTGGGTGCATGGGCAGCGCGACAGAAAACGCTTCTTACCTTTTGTGACCGTAGCGTCATTTTGCTGGCCGTCTATGTCGCCTTTGGTGCGGCGGTAAGCAGCGGATCACTTGAGATAATAAGCCTGTGGTCTTTGGTGTTGCTCGTTCTTTTTGCCGCAATTTTTCTAGGGTTTTCGTTTACCGCAGCCTGGTGTGTCGGCGGGTTGCTGGATCTACCCCGCGCCGACCGGATCAGCCTGTTGTTTACCGGCGCGCACAAAAGTATTGCGATCGGTGCGCCAATGGCAGCCTTGCTGTTTTCGCCCAAAATCGCCGGGCTGATGATTTTGCCGACGATATTGTATCACCAGTTGCAGTTGATTGCGTCTGTCCCGCTGGCCAAGCGTTTGGCCGCGGCGCAGGACGAGGCCGGTGATTGAGCAGGCTCCAGCTAGTCTAACCCTAAAGGCTGCGTAATGCCTGCGCCGGACGTGCCGCCAATATGGGTAGCGAGCCGAGAATTCCCAGCAAAAACGTCAAACCAGCGCCGCCCACCAGCGTTAGCACTAATATCACCGGATCCGGTGCAAAGCTGAAATCAAAGATTTGCACCACCACATACCACGCCGCAGCCAGTCCCAATGCAAGGGACAATATGCCAAGCGTCACAGCCAATATGCCATATTCCAAAGTCTGCGCCCCCAATATCTGGGCCCGTGACGATCCGAGCATTTTCATGATGACGCTGTCATATATCCGCGACTGCCGTGCCGCTGCGATGGCCCCGACCAGAACCGCAATGCCCGCCAAAATCGCAATCGATGCTGCGGCGGCAATGGCTTGCGCCATTTGGGTCAACAAAACCGTAATTTGTGCGGTTACTTCGCCGACTTCGATCAATGATGCCGATGGAAATACAGGCGGGATCGATTTGGCCAAAACGCGCTCAGCCGTTTTCGAAACGGTTACCGTCGCCACCATATTATGAGGTGCGGAGTCCAGGCTGCCCGGTGAAAAGACTATGGCGTAATTCAAGCCGAAATTGTCCCACTTCACCGTTCGTAAAGATGCGATTTTGGCGGGAACCTCCACTCCGAGTAAGCTTATTGTCATGCTGTCACCCACGCCGATACCAAGCGTTTTTGCGACTTCGGCCTCCAGGCTGATGAGCGGCGGGCCTTTGTAATCGGCCGGCCACCATTTCCCGGCGACCACTTCACTGCCTTTGGGCAGATCGGGGCTATAGGTCAGGCCGCGGTCACCGTTCAATATCCACGCGCCATCGGGAAGTTCATCGAGTTGATCGACCCGTTGTCCGGCAAATTCGGTGATCGTTCCGCGCAAAGCCGGGATCATGTTTACGGACGCTGCGGGATCGGCGGTTTTGACCATTTCGGTAAATTGCGCCGCACCATCGCGGGGAATATCGAGAATGAAAAAGCTGGGGGCACGATCGGGTATACTGTTTTTTATTTCGTTGTTGATGCTCGTCTGGATCGCCGCAAGTGTTACAAATAATGTCAATCCAAGGCCCAGAGCGACGACCAACGCCTGAGTCTGTGCGCCGGGCCGGTGCAAGTTCGCAAGTGCCAATCGGGGCAAAGGCGCTTTGGGCCGCGGCACCCGCATTGCAATAACGCGTAACAGCCACGCTATCCCTGTTAACAAAAGCAAAAGACCGAAGGCTGCGCCAACAAAAGCGAGGGAAAATAGCGGTTCGCGCGCGGTTGCCACGGCAATCGCGACAATGGCTGCGATAGAAGCAATGACCCAGATCAGGCTGCGCCTGTCGATACGTGCATCGCCCTCGACAATGGCCCTGAACAGGCCGGCCGCAGGAACAGTCCGCGCGCGCGCAAGTGGCGGCAAGGCGAATGCAACGGCGATCAAAAGACCATAAACCGCGCTGACGACGAGTGGCACCGGATGGAGCGTGTAGCCGGGCGCTACAGGAAGGATGTCGCCGGCAACCCATCCAATCGCCAATGGCAGGACGCTTCCTACGGCAAGTCCGATAAGGATGGCTGCGCCTGCGACGGCCAGAATTTGCAACATATAGATGCGGAAAATGGTGCCGCTGTCAGCACCATTGACCTTTAATGTCGCGATACCCGCCCTTTTGCTGGCGAGATAACTGCCGACGCCATTACCGACACCAATTCCGGCGATCACCAATGCGGCCAACCCGACCAACGTCAGAAATTGGCCCATTCTTTCGATAAAACGCCGCGTTCCCGGCGCTCCGTTTGACCGGTCCGTGATTTCCCATCCCGCCGAAGGAAATTGCGCTTCAAAAGATGTGCTGATCGCTGCAACATCTTGCTCACTGCGAAGTTTGATGCGGTATTTCGATTCATACATGCTCCCGGGCTGGATAAGCCGGGTTTCGGGCAAGGATGCGATATTGATGATGGCGACGGGCCCCAATGTGAAGCCTTCACCCAACCGGTCCGGTTCTTCGGCAATTATGCCTGCGACTTTGAAGCGGGCTTCGCCAAAACGCACGATTTCGCCTGTTTTGATATCGAGCCGATCGGATAATGACGGGCCTATGTAAACTTCGCCTTTGGCGGGTGCGCGTGCTGCTCCTCCTCCTCCATCCTTCAGTCGCAAGGTGCCATAATGTGGATACAGCGTATCGATAGCCTTCAATTCGGCAAGCAAGCTGTCGTTCCCAATTGCCATTGCGCGCATCCGGACTGTTTGGGAAACGGACCCCGCCTTTTGCATGGCAGCCAGTTCTTTTGCGTTGGCCTGCCGCTGGGCGATGCCGACTTCGATGTCGCCCCCCAAAATAGTTTGGCCGCGTCGGGATAGCTCCTCGCCGATTCCAGCCGTCAAACTGCCAATGGCGGCGAGCGTTGCTACACCCAGAAACAGGCAGATCGCCAGCAGGCGCAGCCCCCTGATCTGGGCCGAAAGATCACGTCTTGCGATGCGCCACAGGGCACCCAAGGGAATGTTCACGCTGAACCTTCCACGATATGCCCGTCGTGCATCGCGATCACACGGTCGCATTTGCGCGCCAAATCGGGATCGTGGGTGATGATAAGCAATGTCGCACCCAATGCGGCCCGCCGTTCGAACAGCAAATCGATAATCGATGCCCCCGTCGAACCATCCAGATTGCCGGTTGGTTCGTCCGCGAAAATTATCTTTGGTGATGCTGCCATCGCGCGCGCAATCGCGACACGTTGCTGTTCGCCGCCCGACAGTTGGGACGGATAATGGGTCATGCGATGGCCAAGGCCCACCGCCTGCAATTCGGCAGCCGCGCGCCCGAATGCGTCCTCTATGCCCGCCAGTTCCATAGGGATCGCCACATTTTCAAGCGCAGTCATCGTTGGCAATAAATGGAATGCCTGAAGCACGATGCCAATACGTCCGCGCCTGGCCCGTGCCAGCGCATCTTCGTCCAATTTGGCAAAATCAAGGCCGTCGACGATGACACTGCCACTGCTTGCCTGTTCCAAACCCGCCAGTACCGCCATCAAAGATGATTTGCCTGAACCGGAGGGGCCAAGCAAAGCGACGCTGCTATCATAGGGAACTTCAAGATCGACGCCGCGTAAAATCGATACCTTTGCGTCATTACTGCCAAGGCTAAGCGTGACATTTGTTGCACGGATTGCCATATCAGAGGCCATGTTAATTGGAGCGTGCAAAGGGATGTCCTTATGAACAGAAGTTTTTTTGTATATGGTGCACTATTGGTCGCAATCCAAGGGTTGGCAGCATGCGGGAATAATCCCGTAGAAGAACCTGCCGATATTGAGGTCGCAACCAAGGGGGCAGCAAGCGACAAGTTGGTCGTCGCATTTGGCGATAGCCTCTATGCAGGATATCAACTCGCTCCCCAAGAAGGTCTTGCGCCACAGTTGCAAGCCGCTCTCATCGCCGATGGCATCAAAGCGCGTGTGCACAATGCCGGTGTTTCGGGTGATACAACTGCGGCCGGCAAGAACCGGCTGACCTTTGTTCTGGATAATCTCGATCGCAAACCCGACCTCGTGGTGCTGGGGCTTGGCGGGAATGACATGTTGCGCGGGATCAAGCCGGAACAAACCCGCGCCAATCTGGAGGCTATGTTGGCCGAACTTAAACGGCGTCAAATTCCCGTGGTGCTGACAGGTATGTTGTCAGCGCCCAATTTGGGGGCCGATTATGCCCGTGCGTTCAATCCATTATATCCAGAAATCGCGGCCCAATATGGCGCAAAGCTCTATCCCTTCTTTCTGGAAGGTGTCGTGATGGATAAAAGCATGATGTTACAGGACAATATCCATCCCAATGCCAAAGGTGTTGCGCGCGTTGTCGAAGGATTATCGCCCCTCGTCGAAGCCGAATTGATGAAGAATTGAGCCGCTGTATTAGAAAAATAACACAGCTGGGGACGTAAGTGCTTGAAAAGGTCGGGCACTCGTTCCATCTGTTGCGTATACGAAGGACAGAGGAAACAGACGATGTCGACCGAAACCGTTACCCAGACCGTCAGCGAGTTGAAACTGACCCCGCCCGATCCTGTACCAACAGTCGCACCGCAGCAGGCGATGGGATTGGTACCGGTTACCGATGAACAGAAAACGAAGCTTGAGGAACGGGTTGAAGCCTATGTCGCCGATCTGATCGCGCAGGACGTCAACAGCCCCGAATTCGGCAAACGCGTCGATCAGTTGACCAACATGGGCCGCAAGGAGATCATGGAAGCTTCAGCCCAGTCAAATCGCTTCCTCGATAAACCGATCCGCCGGATGGACGAAGGTTCGGGCGTCGGTGCCGATCTTGCCGAATTGCGCCGCGTGGTCGAAGATCTGGACCCTTCGAAAAAGGGTAATTTGATGACCAAGGACCGGCTGTTCGGTATCATCCCTTGGGGCAGCAAATTACGCAATTATTTCGACAGCTATCAAAGTTCGCAAACCCATATCAGCTCCATTCTTAGCCGTCTTGGCAATGGCAAAGACGAATTGCTGATGGATAACGCGGCGATTGATGTGGAACGCCAAAATCTCTGGGTTGCGATGGGCAAGCTGGAACAGATGATCGTGATGTCCAAGCAGCTGGATGCAAAGCTTGAAGAAAAAGCGGCGGAGCTTGAGCATTCCGATCCGGCCAAATCCCGCGCCATCAAGGAAAGCGCGTTATTCTATGTGCGCCAACGCACGCAGGATTTGCTGACCCAGATGGCGGTGACCGTCCAAGGCTATCTGGCGCTTGATTTGGTCAAGAAAAACAATGTCGAGCTCGTGAAGGGTGTGGATCGGGCATCGACCACCACTGTTGGCGCGCTTCGCACCGCCGTGACGGTGGCGCAAGCGATGACGAACCAGAAACTGGTGCTTGAACAAATTACCGCGCTGAACACGACCACCGCCAATATTATCGATTCCACTGGCCAGTTGTTGCGCGATAATACAGCCCGCATTCATGAACAGGCGGCGGGTGCAACGATCCCGCTGGAAACGCTCAGCCGTGCATTCCAGAATATCTATGACACGATGGATGCCATCGACACGTTCAAGCTGAAGGCGCTAGACAGCATGAAGCAGACGTCGGAAGCATTGGAGCAGGAAGTGCAGAAGTCGAAGGGCTATATTGCGCGCGCCGAAGGGCAGGCACAGGCCCTTCAGTCCACACAGGAAAGCGGACTTCTCGCTTCGTTGGAAAATTGAAAATATTGGGATTTGAATGACCAGCCCCGCTTCCCAGTCCGACGAAATCCTTGAAAGCAGCCGCCGTGCGCTGCGCAACGTGCGTATGCCGCCCATCGGTACAAAATCGATGGCACTTCGGCGCGCGCATTTTTGGGGCAAGGTCAGCAAAGCCGGACTTGCCGTCGGTGCGGTACTAATCGGCGCAGGCATTGTTGGCGCCGTTATTGACGGCATCGGTTTTTGGGGCGTCATGATTACCGGATTGGTCGGGGCTGCGGCGGCCTATGTGCTTCTGCGCTATCCTGCAATGCCGATGCCCACAACAGAAAGTCTGCGGCAGACCGATTTGGGTACTTTGGCGGGAAAAACAGAAATTTGGCTGGAATCGCAACGGCCTGCATTGCCGCCTCCAGCTGTCACCTTGATGCAGGATATCGGCATCCGGCTCGATCAATTGGCACCGCAGCTTCAATCGCTCGACGACAATGACCCTGCGGCACGCGAGGTCCGCAAGTTGGTGGGTGAGCATTTGCCGGAGCTAATCAACGGCTACAAACGGATACCCGACAGCCTGAAGCGCAAGGAACATGGCGGAAAAACACCTGAGCAGCAATTGCTCGACGGGTTGAAGTTGATCGACCGCGAAATCGGGACGATGACTGGCCAGATTTCAAGGGGCGAACTCGATAAGCTGGCGGTGCGTGGGCGCTATCTGGAACTGAAATACGACACCGACGCCGCGCAACAATGACGCAGCGTCGGCGTTAAGGGCAGGGCCTAAAGTTACCCGATGACCTTTGTGGTGTCGGAAATCAACTTGGTCGCTTCGGCTATCGCCTTGTCCTGCTTCATTTTGCCCGAGACAATATCGTCCGCCATTTCCAGCAGCCTTGCGCTTATGATCGTACCGGTTTCGGCTTCCTCCTGAATGCCGATCCCACCTTTTGTTGTGGCGACAATATCCCACGCCGAACGGACTGCAGCCCAATAGTCCTTTGTGGCAGCCCAGTAATCATCGGCCGCTTTAACATTATAGCCGTCATATTTGGTGTAGCTGTTGAGCACATATTCCTGAACCACCGGTGATAACTTACCGTCCTTTGGTCCCATTTTCATATTGTCTTGCCAATGGACCCAGCCATCGGGGGAGGACTGGTGGCGATTGATGGCCAGATAACGGTCGTAAACAGGGTTGCGGACCGCGTCGCGGCGGGCCAGCGGTCGCCATGTCCAGTTGGAGCGCCAACGCCTTACGCCGCCTTGCTCTTCAAACTGGCCCCAGCCGCCATATCGTGGGCTGTCATCAACCTGCCAAACGGTTTGGGACCAGCGCCCGCGCCGCATTCTCTCTGGCACATCGTCCCATTTCCATTGGTGACGATCAGCATAGACCAACACTTTTGCAGGTTCATATTCCCAATCCTGCCGCCAATGTTTGATAATCATGTCACTGCCATCCGCATTGATGACCAGCATATGTTGCAGCACGATTTTTCGGCCGCTGTCCTCGATTACCCGAACGACTTCGTTGCCGCCGGAAATTTTCTTGTCGATCGGGGTATAGCTTGCGTCCCAGCGGGTTGATTCCTGCATGTCGAAACGAACTTTGAAATTTCCCGCCATCGCCAGAATGTCGGTGCGGTCGGCTTCGAATGCCGCTTTTTCATCGGCTACCGCGCGTTCGGCAATTGGTGGGTGCGCCAGCGCGGGGCCGGTGGCGCAGGCCATAACAAACAGGCCGGCATAGAATTTTGATGTACGTATTTTCATAAGCATATTCCTCTGCATATTTTTAGAAACGAAAACTGGCCGAAACACTGCCATTGCGGCCGGGGCGCGTGAATGCGTCGGTCAACGCAGAAGTCGCCGCGAGGCCACGCACGTCTGACCAGACCGCATATTTGCTGTCCAAAATGTTGAAGATTCCGGCGCGGAGTGTGATCGCATCGGTCACCCGGACATGGCCGGTAAAATCCAGCACCGTTGCGGCGTCAGGGCGAAAATCGGCTGGAGCGAGTGATCGCTCTTTTTGGGCATAATGCGTCAGCACCAATTGCCCCCCAAAACGGTTGTCACGGGCACGATAGCCGACCGCAGCCGTCATCGTCAGCGGATCAATCGTGGTCAGCGGCGTGTCTGGCGATCCGGTGCGCGATGCCGTTCCCCGCGCATATGCGGCGGCCACGCGTGCATTCAGTCCCGAAGGTAGATTCAGTTCCAGCTTGCCTTCAATACCATCAACCTCGACTGCACCTATATTGATAAACTGGAACTGGATTGGATCGGCAATTGTTCCAGTCCCGCCCACCTGTTCCTGGCTGATGAAATTATCATAATTCGCCTTGAACGCAGTGATGCTGCCGCTGAGATGATTGGTAATGATCCGGACACCGCCCTCGAACGATTCACTCGTTTCCGGCGCAAGTTCGGGGTTAGGCAATGTCCGGTATGCAAAAAATGGCGATGTCAGATTTTCGAAAAACTGATTCACCTGGCTGGGGGCAGGCGCTTTGAACCCGCGCGTATAATTCCCAAAGAGTCTAACGACTTCGCTAAGACGAAGTACGGCCCCGAATTTTGGAGAAACTTTTGACCCGCTTTGACCCGTCGTTACGAAACTGGCGGGTAATAGAGGGTCGTTGGCGGGCGTTAGCGAATAGCGGTCCCAGCGCAATGAGGGGTAAAGGTTCAAAAATCCATCCGCAATCCCGATCTCGTCGCCGATAAAAACACCGCCCAAGGTAAAGTCGGTTGCGGGAAAGGCACGGGTCGGAAATGTTTCCCCCGATGGGGGGACGGTACCGTCGCGTAGACCTTTTTGACGGGTGATGCTGACATCTGCGCCGAAGACAAGATTGTGTGTCAATGTGCCAGTGATGAAGCGGACCCGACCATCGGTTGCGGCACCGTAAACCTGATTTTCAAATGTGTTGATGCGTGTGCGATCGGCGGCCGGAGTGCGTAGTTCTTCGGTAAATTGCCGGTCGAATGCATCTTGCCAGTAAATGGCAATATGTGCGGCTTCAAAAGCGCCATCGCCCGACCAGCTCCAGTCGCCGGTTATGCGCTTGCGGGCGCCGGTGTCGCGCGCCGTGAGGCTGTCGACGACGGAACCCAAACCATTGCTGCCGCGACCCGACAAAATATCGGCGGTCAACAGCGTGTCGACATATTCCCCCGTCAGGCGGAATTTGTGACCGCCGTCAGGTTCAAAAACCAAGCGGCCGAGGACCGCGTTTGATTGTCCGTCTTGCGGGTTGGGCGATGTCCGCGTTGAGCCTATTCCGCCATTGGTGCCGAGGCTTCCCTGATTCTCCAGCGCGCTAAAATCCCGGCGCGTAAAAGCGATCATGCCCGATAAAATAGCACTCCGCCCCGCGACAATAGCGGTTTCCGCGAATTCATTGTCATCGGAACTATAGCTGGCGCGGATTAGTCCGCCGATAGCGCTATCGCCGCGGATAATGTCGGAAGGGTCGCTGGTGGTAAAACTGACTGCGCCCGACAATCCGTCACTGCCATAAAGTGCCGATGCAGGACCGCGCAATATCTCGACAGATTTGACGAGGCCAATATCGACATAGTCACCGCGTCCTGCGGATTGTGCCCCAAAAGAAAAACCATCGGGAACCCGGACGCCGTCGACTTGGATCAAGACCCGGTTTCCGCCAATGCCACGAATCGTAAAGCCTTCATTCCCGCCACGGCCCGTGGTCGCAAAGGCGGCACTAAATCGTGCCGGTTGTCGGGTTACGGAAACGCCAGGTTCGAACCTGACAAGGTCCTTGATATCAGTTGCCAGTTCATCGGCGATGTCTTCGTCGGATTTGACCGTAACGGTCGCCGGAGCTTCGGAAACAAGCAACGAGGCACGCGTAGCGCTGACCGTGATCTGGTTCTTACGGGCCAGCCAATATTCACCGTCATTATCCTGTGCATGGGCTGCAACTGGCATGACTGATCCGATGAGCGCGAAAGCCAGTATCAATGATTGCGACGCGTAGAGTATGTTGGCCGAACGGAAACGCATGAAAATCCCTTTATTGATAATGCGACTGATTCTTAATAGCAGTGTAATTGAGGAATAATTCGGAAGGCGTCAAGCGGATGTTCTAAAAAGATCCGCGTTCAATTAAATATACTGATGTTTACTATTAGAATATCGGAAGAAGCGCTCATATTTCCGCATTCGGATTGATGCGATGCGTTTGTTTCTGACATAGCCTGAAGCACAAGGGCGGGGTGGATTGCATGAAAACGACGGCACGGGCAGTGGTAATTGGCGGCGGCGTCGTGGGCGTCAGCACATTATACCATCTGGCCAAAATGGGGTGGAGTGATGTTGTCCTGCTGGAACGCAAGGAACTGACATCCGGGTCGACTTGGCACGCAGCGGGTCTGCTGCCGCTGTTCAACCTCAGCTATTCGGTTGGAAAACTTCACCAATATTCGGTCGGGCTTTATCCGAGCCTCGAAGCCGAGACCGGCCTACATGCAGGGTTTTCGCAAGTTACCAACATCCGTCTTGCCACCACGCGCGACCGCATGGACGAATATCATTATTATGCCGGTGTTGCGCGCACGATTGGCGTAAACGTCAACTTCCTCACTCCTGATCAGGTCAAGGACATCTGGCCGCTTGCCGATATGGACGGCGTGATCGGCGCGATCCAGCATCCGGACGATGGCTATATCCAACCCGCCGACCTGACCCAGGCCTTGGCCAAAGGCGCGCGGCAGCGTGGTGCGACCATTTACCGCAACACGACCGTGACCGCGATTACGCAGCAGCCCAATGGTGAATGGCTGGTATCGACAGATCAGGGCGACATAACATGCGAACATGTCGTTTCCTGTTCCGGCAATTTTGCACGGGCGACAGGGGCGATGGTCGGGCTGGATATCCCCGTCATCCCGGTCGAACACCAGTATATTGTAACCGAGCAGCATCCCGATATCATGGCCCGCAAAAAGGCCGGATTGCCCGAGATGGGCGTGCTGCGTGAATCCGATGCCAGCTATTATATGCGGGAGGAAGCAGGCGGCCTGCTTCTTGGCCCTTATGAAGTCGGCGCACCTGCTTGCTATGTCGACGGCCCGGCGGCGAACAGCGAATATGAACTGTTTCCCGACGCTCTCGAACGGCTGGAGCCATATATTTTGGCCGCGATGAAACGAGTTCCTGCCTTTGGCGAAGTCGGAATCAAGAAAGTCTATAATGGCGCAATTGCCTATACGCCCGACGGGTCGCCCATCGTCGGTCCGGCATGGGGCCTCAAAAACTTCTGGCTTAACGAAGGCCATAGTTTCGGGGTCACCGCCGCAGGCGGCGCGGGTTGGCAGCTTGCCCACTGGATTGTCGATGGTGAACCGACCATCGACATGATGGGCGTCGACCCGCGCCGCTTTGGCGATTATGCAGGCCGCGGCTTCCTGATCGAAAAGAACGAAGAAGCTTACGCCAAAGTCTTTACCGTCCACTATCCCGACGAAGAGCGGGACGCCGGACGCGCCTTGCGTCGCACACCTTGCTATGACCGGATGAAAGCTCTGGGTGCGGTCTTTGGCAGCGTTTTTGGCTGGGAACGCCCCAACTGGTTCGCGCCAGAGGGCTATGCCCTGACCGAGGCCGATTTGGACAAGCCGGATGTGCTGTTGAACGATAATCACCCCGTTGTTGCGGGCGAGGCTGTCCGGGAAAAGTGGTCATTCCGCCGGTCCAACTATTTCACACATGTTGGCAATGAATGCCGCCATGTGCATGAAAATGTTGGCATTCAGGATATGAGCGCCTTTGCCAAATGCGAAATTTCAGGGCCAGGCGCGGAGGCATGGCTGGACCAGTTGCTAACCAACGCCGTGCCTAAAAAGGTAGGGCGGGTCTCGCTATCTTATTTGCTGACCGACAAGGGCGGGGTGCGCTGCGAATTCACCGTCTACAAGATGGCGCACCAGCGTTATTATCTGGTTTCGGCGGGCGCTTATGAGCGGCACGACCATGACTATCTGAAAAAAGCGATGCCCAAGGACGGTTCGGTAAGCTTTGAACGGCTCACCACGTCAATGGGCGTGCTGGTGTTGGCGGGTCCTAAGTCGCGCGCACTTTTGCAGAAACTGACCGACGCAAATCTGTCGAACGAAGCCTTTCCCTGGTTGACCGGACAGAAGATCAGCATCGGCCTTGCGCAGGTCGAGGCGCTGCGGGTCAACTTCATTGGCGAACTGGGTTGGGAAATCCATCATCCCATCGAAATGCAAAACTATGTCTTTGACGAATTGATGGCCGCCGGAGCCGAGTTTGACATCAAGCCGTTCGGGATCCGGGCGATGACGTCGATGGCGCTCGAAAAAAGCTACAAACTGATCCCACGCGAACTGTCGGTCGAATATGCCGCCTTTGAGAGCGGATTGGACCGTTTTGTCAGCCTGAAAAAAGCCGGCTTTCACGGGAAAGACGCGTTGCTTGCGTGGCAGGCCAAGGGATTTGCCAATGCTCTGGTCACGATGGAAGTGCACGGCGTGACGGATGCCGATGCACGCGGCTCCGAAGCCATTTATCAGGGCGACGAAATTGTCGGTCGTGCGACCTCCGGTGGCTATGGCTGGCGGGTGGGCAAATCGCTGGCGTTGGCGATGGTGCGGCCGGATCTGGCGGTGGCGGGAATCGAACTGGAGATCGCCATATTGGGCACGCGATACAGCGCCACGATTATTGAAGATTCGCCCTTCGACCCCGAAAACACGGCGCTCAGGAGCTAGGCCAATGGCGCGCTTTAAATCGATACAGGCACTGTTGCAGCAAGACCGGCGGGGGCATACCTTGCCGCGCGAATTATATGTTGGCGAAGACGCTTTCCAGTTCGACACGCAGGTCATGCTGAAATCGGTCTGGCTTTACGCATGCACCGCGGCGCACGTCAAAAATCCTGGCGACTTTTTCGTGTTCGAGATCGGGCATAATGCGATTATCATTGTGCGGGGCCGCGACAATGAAATCCGCGCTTTCTGGAACAGTTGCCGCCACCGTGGCGCGAAAATCTGCGTGGAACAGCGCGGACGGGTGCCAAGGCTCATGTGTCCCTACCATCAATGGACCTATGGCCTTGATGGAAAACTGCTCGCCGCGCGCAGCATGGCAGAGGATTTCGACAAGCAGGATCACGGGTTGAATCCGGTCGCGCTGGAAAATGTCGGCGGGCTGATCTTCATTTGCATGGATGATAATCCACCGTCGATTGAACAGGTTAAGGCCGATATTGAAGATCAGATCGCGATATATGACATCGAACGGCTGAAGGTCGTCGTGCAGGACAATTATATCGAGGACGCCAACTGGAAACTGGTGATGGAGAATAACCGCGAATGCTATCATTGCGACGCGGGGCATCCGGAACTGATCAGCGTGCTCGGCACATATGGCTTTGGCAAAGGCCTGCCCGAAGATGGCGAGGCGGATGTGGTGGATGACGCCGCCTTTGACGCGATGGTAGAGGCCAAGCGGGCGCAGTGGAAGGATCTGGGCGTATTCCACGAACTCATCGAATTTCCCGATGGCTGGTGGCACCGGATGGCGCGGCTGCCGCTGGCCAATGGCGCAGTGACCCAATCCATCGACGGAAAGCTGGCCTGCAAGAAGCTGATCGGACCTTTTACCGAGCCTGAAAGCTCAAGCCTGTCGGTATGGACGCAGCCGAACAGCTGGCATCATTTCTGCTGCGATCATGTCGTTACCTTCTCGCTCACGCCAGTTGCGGCCGACAAGACATTGCTGCGCACCAGCTGGCTCGTGCACGAAGATGCGGTCGAAGGGGTGGACTATGATCCCGATCATATCGCCGCCTTGTGGCGCACAACCAACACACAGGACGGCCATTTTTCGATGCTGAACCATCAGGGAATCAGCTCCGATGGCTATCAACAGGGACCCTATGCGGTCGAGGAAAAGCTGGTCGAGGATTTCAAGGATTTCTATGTGTCGCGTTCAAAAGCCGCGCTGGAGCAGGTGAAGGCATGACCCGTTTCAGTGCCTTCAGCCTATTTGCCAAAGCCTTGGGCGCGCACAAGGATTGGCCCGAACAATGGCCCGACGCAGCGCCTAAAGCAGCCTATGATGCGATCATTGTCGGGGGAGGCGGGCATGGCCTTGGCGCGGCTTATTATCTCGCCAAGAAATATGGCATCACCAATGTGGCGGTGCTGGAAAAGGGATGGATTGGCGGCGGCAATACCGGCCGCAATACGACGATCATCCGGTCCAACTATCTCTATGACGAAAGCGCGCATCTCTATGACCATGCGGTCAAGCTGTGGGACGGGCTTAGCCAGGAACTGAATTACAACACCATGTATTCCAAGCGCGGCGTGATGATGCTGGCGCATAATGTGCACGATATCCAAAGCTTCAAACGGCATATCCATGCGAATCGGCTGAACGGGGTCGATAATGAATGGCTGACCCCAGAAGAAGCCAAAGCCTATTGCCCCCCTCTCAATATCGCCGCCGATGCCCGCTATCCGGTGCTGGGCGCCGCGTTGCAACGTCGCGGCGGAACGGCGCGGCACGATACGGTGGCGTGGGGATATGCACGTGCAGCGGCGGCGCTTGGGGTGGATATCATCCAGAATTGCGCTGTAACCGGTATCCGCCGGGGTGCCGACGGCGCAATTGAGGGCGTGGAAACAACGCGCGGCTATATCGCATCGAAACGGGTAGGCGTGTCTGCAGCAGGCAATACGTCTGTGGTCATGCAAATGGCTGGCCTCGATTTCCCGCTCGAAAGCTATCCCCTGCAAGCATTGGTTTCCGAACCAATCAAGCCGACATTCCCGTGCGTGGTCATGTCGAACACGGTCCATGCCTATATGAGCCAGTCGGACAAGGGCGAGCTGGTGATCGGTGCGGGGACCGATCAATATGTCAGCTATTCGCAACGCGGTGCGCTGCATATTGTCGAGCATACTCTGGCCGCGATTTGCGAGATTTTCCCCATTTACCGGCGGGTGCGGATGTTGCGAACATGGGGCGGGATCGTCGATGTGACGCCCGACCGGTCACCCATATTGGGCAAGACACCGGTCAAGGGTCTCTATGTGAATTGCGGATGGGGCACAGGCGGGTTCAAGGCGACGCCGGGGGCGGGGGACTTGCTGGCCTATACCATGGCAAAGGACGAACCGCACCGGATCAACGCGCCATTCAATCTCGACCGGTTCCGCAACGGGCGGTTGATTGACGAAGCGGCAGCAGCGGCGGTGGCACACTGATGATCCTGATCCATTGCCCCTATTGCGACGAACAACGTCCCGAAATCGAATTTGCCTATGCGGGCCAAGCGCATATTGCCCGTCCCGCAGACCCCGACAGCTATAGCGATGAAGAATGGGAACATTTCCTGTTCATCCGCGCCAACCCGCGCGGGCGGCATCATGAACGCTGGCGGCATAGCCATGGCTGTGGGCGCTTTTTCAATGCAGTGCGCGACACCGTGACGGACAAGTTCGAAACAACCTACAAGGCAGGGGAGCCCCGCAAATGAGCGGCTATCGTTTACCTGCAGGTGGCCGTGTCGATCGCAGCAAGCCGGTCGCGTTCGAATTTGACGGAAAGCGCTATCAGGGCTTTGCCGGCGATACATTGGCGTCGGCCTTGCTGGCAAACGGCGTCTCGCTCTTTGGCCGCTCGTTCAAATATCATCGGCCACGCGGGCTATTGGCGGCCGGCAGCGAGGAGCCTAATGCGCTGGTTTCGGTCCATCGCGGGCCGGGGCGTTTTACTCCCAATTTGCGCGCGACCAATGTGGAAATTCATGATGGGCTGAATGCGAGCAGCCAGAACCGCTGGCCATCGCTGAAGACCGATTTTGGCGCGATCAATGACCGGCTGGGCATGTTCTTTCCCGCTGGTTTCTACAACAAGACCTTCATGTGGCCCCGTTCATTCTGGGACCGGCTTTATGAGCCTGCCATCCGCAAAATGGCGGGATTGGGCGATGCACCGACCGAGGTTGATCCCGATACCTATGCCGCGATCTATGCGCATTGCGATCTGCTGATTGTCGGCGCAGGGCCCGCAGGTCTGGACGCCGCGCTGGAGGCATCGGGTACCGGAAAACGTGTTATCCTGATCGACGAACAGGATGAAGCTGGCGGCGGGGCCTTGGCCGATCCGGCTTTATGGCCCTGGCTGGACCGCAGCATGAAGGCGTTGAACGCCGCCGCCAATGTGACGGTCCTGACGCGGACGACGGCCTTTGGTTATTATCACGACAATTTCGTCGGGGCTGTCCAGAGGCTGACGGACCATCTGCCCGAAAATTCGGAAGCCCCGCGCGAAAAATTGTGGCGCATCCGGGCGGGCGAAGTGCTGCTGGCACAAGGGGCGATTGAAAGGCCGCTGGTGTTCGACGGCAATGATACCCCCGGCGTCATGCTGTCATCGGCGACCAGAATATTCGCCAACCGTTATGGCGTCGCCGTCGGCAAATCGCTTGCCCTTATGGCCGTGCACAATAGCGGCTGGAACGATGTTTTCGCTTTGAAAAAGGCCGGTGTAGGCATTGCGGCGATTATCGATGCGCGCGATGCGGTCGACGAAAGCTTGCTGGCAGAAGCAGTCGCGCTGGGCATCGCTGTCCATCTCAACCACAGCGTGATTGGCGTCAAAGGTAGGCATCAGGTCACTTCCATCGAGATTTGCGCCAATAGCGGCGACGTCCGCCGCAGCATCCTTTGCGACACGCTGTTAATGGCAGGCGGTTGGACACCAAGTGTCCATCTCTGGTCGCACAGCAAGGGCAGCCTCAAATGGCGCGACGATCTGGGCGCTTATGTGCCGGATCAGCCCAACGAAAATTGCCGCAGCATCGGGGCCTGCTCGGGCGATTGGGATTTCGGCAAAGGCGCTGTGTTTGATGTGTTGCCGACGCCAAAGGATCAGGCGCGGATCAAGGCCTTTGTCGATTTTCAGAATGATGTGACCGCAAAGGATATCAACCTCGCGGTGCGCGAAGGCTTCCGGTCGATCGAGCATATCAAGCGCTATACGACCAACGGCATGGCCACCGATCAGGGGAAGACGTCGAACCTGAACGGCCTGCAAATCGCCTCGACCGCTTTGGCGAAAGCGGTCCCCGACATCGGCCTTACGACGTTCCGTCCGCCTTACACGCCGCAGACCTTTGGGGCGTTGGCGGGCCATGCGAAAGGCGCGTTGTTCCAGGCGACGCGTACCACCAATATCGACGGTTGGGCCGAAGAAAATGGTGCGATTTTCGAACTGGTCGCGCAATGGCGCCGGGCGCGTTACTTCCCGAAATTCGGCGAAGACATGCACACAGCCGTTAATCGCGAATGCCGCGCGGTGCGCAGTAGCGTCGGCATATTCGACGCATCGACCTTGGGCAAAATCGAAGTCGTTGGCCCGGATGCTGCCGAGTTTTTGAACCGCATGTACACCAATCCGTGGAAGGCGCTTGAGCCGGGGCGTTGCCGCTATGGCTTATTGCTCAAGGAAGATGGCTTCATCACCGATGATGGCGTTTCCGCGCGGCTGGCACCCGACCGGTTCCACCTGACCACGACAACGGGCGGTGCGGCCCGTGTGCTGAACATGATGGAGGATTATCTCCAGACCGAATGGCCTGACCTCAACGTCTGGCTGACGAGCACGACCGAGCAATATGCGGTCATCGCGCTGCAGGGACCCAACGCTCGCAAGCTGCTGGAGCCGCTGGTGGAGGGCATTGACCTGTCGGCAGAGGCATTCCCGCACATGGCGATCCGCGAGGGCCTGATTTGCGGTATTCCCACACGCCTGTTCCGCGTCAGCTTCACCGGCGAACTGGGTTTCGAGATCAATGTCCCCACCGCCTATGGCCGCGCCCTTTGGGAACATTTGATGACCGAAGGTGCGGACTATGGAATTACGCCTTATGGCACCGAAACGATGCACGTCTTGCGCGCCGAAAAAGGCTTCATCATTGTCGGGCAGGATACAGACGGCACGGTTACGCCTTATGATGCCGGTCTCGACTGGGCTGTCGGTAAGAAGAAGCCGGACTTTGTCGGGCGGCGCTCACTTGCACGGCCGGATATTGTAGCCGCTGGCCGCAGGCAGTTGGTCGGTTTGCTTACCGAAGACCCCAAGTTGGTGTTGGAGGAAGGCGCGCAGATTGTGGCGGATCCAAACCAGCCCGTCCCAATGACCATGATCGGTCACGTCACCTCCTCCTATTGGAGCGAAACGCTCGGGCGTTCGATTGCCATGGCGCTGGTTGCAAATGGTCATGCCATGACGGGTGAGACAATATATGTTCCCATGCCTGACGGCACGCAAAAGGCGACTATAGCTTCGATGGTCTTTTACGATCCGGAAGGAGCGCGTCTGCATGTCTGACACTCTCACGCGCGTTGAGCCCGTGCCATCTGCACCCTATGTCGGGGAAGGCATATCCATTTCTCTGGCCGCACCCATGATGCGTTATTCACTGCGCGCGCGTCATCCGCAGGCGCTTGAAACTCTGCTCGGGATCAAGGTGCCCAAGAAGATAGGCGCGACGGAAGAGGGGATTGCGTGCCTTGGACCCGATGAATGGTTGCTGCGCGCGCCAATAGGTTCCAAGATAGTCGGCGGCCCAGGGTTGCCTGTGTCGATAGTCGACATCAGCGAACGGGCGATCTGTCTTGTGGTGGAGGGACCACGTTGTGGGGAAATATTGAACGCAGGATGCCCGCTTGATCTGGATAAATTTGCGGTCGGACGGGCGACGCGGACGATATTTGAAACCGTCGAAATCGTGCTGCTTCGGTTGGCAGAGGACCGGTTCCATGTCGAAGTCTGGCGCAGCTTCGCGCCATGGATGTGGACCGCACTGACGACAGCGGCGCATCATTAGCATCAAGTCGGTATCAAAGGGGGCGCATATTGGCGGATTGGGATAAAGCGATAGATCTGGGGGATTACGGCAAATCGAACCGTAATTGGCTAGGTATGCACATCAACCCTGCAGTGTTCCTGCCCACCGCCTTTATCTCGCTCGTCGTCATAATATTCAGTCTTGTCGCGCCACAGGCTTCGGCGGATTTTTTCTCGGCATTGCGGAGCGGAGCGGTGGCTCATTTCGACTGGTTCTTCATGTCCGCGGGAAATGTGCTCCTGCTGTTCTGCGTGATCGTGGCGCTTTCTCCGCTCGGGAATATAAGGCTGGGCGGTAAGGGCGCTAAGCCTGACTATTCCCGGCTGTCCTGGTTCGCGATGCTCTTTGGCGCCGGGATGGGTATTGGCCTCGTCTTCTACGGCGTGGGTGAGCCGGTGACCCACTTTACGACATCGATGGCGGGCGGATCAGGCGCACCTTTGGGCGGCGCGACGGGTGACGCAGCGGCATCGCGAGGGCTGGCGATGGCGGCCACGATATTCGACTGGGGGCTCCATCCATGGGCGATCTTCACGGTCACAGGTCTGGCGCTGGCGGTGTTCAGTTTCGACTATAAAATGCCACTCTCGATGCGGTCGGCATTCTACCCCCTATTTGGCAAAGCTGTATGGGGCAGGGCCGGGGATGTGATCGAGATATTGGCAGTGCTGGCCACCATATTCGGCCTCGCCACTTCCTTGGGTTTAGGGGCGCAACAGGCGATGGCTGGGATCAGCTATCTCTTTGGTGTGGCGAGTTCCTCGACGACTATATTGATGCTGATTGCCGTCATGGCTGCCGTGACCTTCTTGTCCGTTCGGGGCGGTATTGACCGGGGCATTCGCATCTTGAGCGAGGTCAATATGTGGGTCGCTTTTGCATTGCTGGTCTTTGTCCTGTCGACGGGGTCCACGCTGCAATTGCTCGGCGATCTCGGACGCAATATTGTCACCTATCTTAGCCTTCTGCCTGCGCTCTCCAACCCGGTCGGGCGCACCGATACGGGTTTTTATAACGACTGGTCGGTCTATTATTGGGCATGGTGGATCAGTTGGGCGCCCTTTGTCGGCATGTTCATGGCCCGCATTTCGCTCGGCCGCACTGTCCGTGAGTTCATTGCAGGGGCCATGATTGCGCCGACATTGCTGGGCATCATCTGGTTGACCATTTTTGGCGACGCCAGCATTGCGCATATTGTGGCAGGGAACGGCGCGGAATTGATGAAGGCATCACTGGATACGCAGCTGTTCGTCCTGCTCGCATCTCTGCCCTGGGCGCAATTTACCTCGGTCGTCGCGATTGCGCTGATCCTGATCTTCTTCGTCACCGGATGGGATTCGGGCACTCTGGTGATTGACACAATGACGTCGGGCGGGCGCACCGACACGCCGCTGCGTCAGAAGGCAATCTGGCTGTTTGCCGTAGGCGGTATCGGCATCGTCCTGCTGCTCAGCGGGGGCCTGACGTCGTTACAGGCGGGTGCCATCGCCACGGGCTTGCCGCTTGCAGGAGTCTTGCTTTTGATGTGCGCCGGGACGTTGAAGGGCCTGATCGCCTTGCACCATCTGCCGGCGCAATCCGGAACCATAGAATCTCTCGATGGCTGAGCATTATGACTTCATTATCGTCGGCGCAGGTTCGGCGGGATGCGTGCTGGCCGACCGATTGAGCGCCGATGGCCAAAACCGGGTGCTGGTGCTGGAATATGGCGGGTCGGACCGGTCTGTCTTTATCCAGATGCCGAGCGCGCTTTCGATCCCGATGAACACGCGCAAATATAATTGGCAATATGAAAGCGAGCCGGAACCCCATTTGAACGGACGCCGGATGCACGCGCCGCGTGGCAAAGGGCTTGGCGGGTCGTCGTCGATAAACGGCCTTGTCTATGTTCGTGGCAATCCACTCGATTTCGAACTTTGGCATGACCAGGGCGCGCAGGGTTGGGGCTATGCCAATGTTCTTCCCTATTTCAAGCGGGCCGAGCGACGCGATGAAGGTGGTGATAGCTACAGGGGCGGGGACGGTCCGCTCGACACGCGCTTCGGACCGATGCGCAATCCGCTGTATCAGGCGTGGATCGATGCCGCGGTGCAGGCAGGCTATCCCGTCACATCCGACATAAATGGCGAGCAGCAGGAAGGCTTTGGCCGGATGGATATGACCGTGCGCGACGGCGCGCGGTGCAGTGCCGCCAAGGCCTATTTGCGACCGGCGATGAAGCGCCCCAATCTGACCGTCGTCACCCACGCCATGGCCGAACAGATAGTTATGGAGGGGCGCAAGGCCGTCGGCATCCTCTATCAGCGGGCAGGGCAGACGCATGTTGCCTACGCCAGTCGCGAAGTCATATTGTCGGGCGGTCCGATAAATTCGCCCCAATTGCTGATGCTGTCGGGAATAGGGCCAGCTGCAGAACTTCGCCGTCACGGCATTGAAATCGTCGCCGACCGTCCCGGTGTCGGGGCAAATCTGCAGGATCATCTGGAATTTTATTTTCAGGTTGCCTGTAAAAGGCCGGTGTCGCTTTACCCCTATATGAACTGGTTTGCCAAAGGGCTGATCGGGGCCCAATGGCTTTTGACGCGCAAGGGGTTGGGGGCGACCAACCATTTTGAAAGCTGCGGATTTATCCGGAGCCGTGCGGGTATCAAATATCCCGATATCCAATATCATTTCTTCCCGCTTGCGGTACGCTATGATGGCAAATCCATGGTCGAGGGGCATGGATTTCAGGCACATGTCAGCCCCATGCGCTCCAAAAGCCGGGGAAGCATCACATTGCGGTCGGGGGATGCGAAGGACAAGCCGGTTATCCGCTTCAACTATATGAGCCACCCCGATGACTGGGCCGAAATGCGCGCAGGTGTCCGATTGACGCGCGAGATTTTTGCCCAGTCTGCGTTCGATCCCTTTCGCGGCGAAGAAATCGCACCCGGCGCAGATGTTGTTTCGGATGATGAGATTGATGCCTTTATCCGTGATAAAATCGAAAGCGGCTATCATCCGTGCGGGACATGCAAGATCGGGGACGCCGCTGATCCGATGGCTGTCGTGGATAACGAATTGCGGGTCATCGGTGTCGATGGACTACGTGTTGTCGATAGCTCGGTCATGCCATCGATCACCACCGGTAATCTGAATGCCCCGACTATCATGATTGGTGAAAAAGGTGCGGATCATATTTTGGGCAAACCGCTCCTCGCCCCATCAAACGCACCCTATTATGTCGCCGACAATTGGGAAACGGCCCAGAGATGAGGCGTGTCATTCATGAGCCTGCGCGCCAGATTGACGTTATTCGCGATACCGATGTGCTGGTTGTCGGCTCAGGCCCCGGCGGACTTGCCGCGGCTTTGGCATCGGCGCGGGCGGGTGTCGAAACGATCTTGCTCGAACGCTATGGATGTTTTGGCGGCAACATAACGCAGGTCGGTGTCGAAGGCTTCGCCTGGTACCGGCATCCGCAAACGATCGACAGCGAAGGTATTGGCCGCGAATTTGAAGAGCGCGCCAAGCTCATGGGTGCGGCGATGCCCGAGCCGCAATCGATCAGCCACAGTTTGGACGCCGAAAGCTTCAAATATGTGGCCGACACGCTGGTCGAAGAGGCCGGGGTAATCCCGATGCTGCACCGCCTCTTCGTCGCCCCCATCATGGAAGGCGATACGATCAAGGGTGTGATCGTTGAGAGTAAAGCAGGTCGTGAGGCGATACTCGCCAAACGGGTTGTCGATGCGACGGGCGATGCCGACATCGCCTATCGCGCCGGTGCCCCGACACACAAGCATCCGGTGGACGAGATGATGTCGGTGTCCGTCATGTTTTCAATGTGCGGTGTAAACAAGACGCGCTTCATCGATGCGGTCAAATCGGACCCGCAGACCTATAGCGACTGGGCAGTAGGCGGCGAGTGGGAGGTGACGACATCGGGAAAAGAAGACGCGATGTTCTCCCCATTCTTGCGTAAGCCTTTTCAAAAAGCGCTTGAGGCCGGGCTAATTCCGGACAGCGTCAGTACCATGGCAGGCACTTGGGGGACGGTATCGGACCAAGGGGATCTGACTTATTTGAACATGTGCCACCTCTATCTCGACGGGACCGATCCGGACGCCCTGACCCATGGGGAAATGGAAGGGCGGAAACAGGCAATGCACGCCGTAAATGCACTGAAGGCGTTCATGCCGGGGTGCGAGGATGCAAAGCTCCGCAATTTCGGGATGACCTTGGGTATCCGCGATACGCGCAAGATCGATGCCGCTTATAATATGACGGCAGCCGATGTGATGGAGCAAGGGCGTTTTGACGACAGCATCGGGATTTTCCCTGAATTTATTGATGGCTACGGATATCTGATATTGCCGACCACAGGCCGATATTTCCAGGTGCCTTACCGCGCTATGTTGCCAACGGGCATCAAAAATCTGATCGTTACGGGGCGGACAATTGGCGGCGACAAGACAAGCCATGCCGCCGTGCGGAATATGATGTGCTGCGCTGTGGCAGGGCAAGGTGCGGGAATTGCAGCGGCTGTGGGGGTCAAAACTGATCGTAATTTCACTGAAATCGATATTGCGGTCGTTCAAAAGGAATTGATCCGGCAAGGCGCACGATTGAAATAGGGGTTATTTTATGCGATCAGAGCACACCAAATGGGTTATGCTTGCGCTTGCAGCATTCACGATCATGGGCAGCTATTATACTTATGACTCGATTGCGCCAGTGGCCGGTCTTTTGCGTGATGAACGAGGTCTAAGCCAATCCCAGATCGGATTGTTGAATGCTGTATTCAACTTGCCCAATATCGCGCTGGCTTTGATTGGTGGTATCATCATTGACCGCATTGGTGCGGCCAAAGCAATCCTGATTGCGGCGGTAATTTGTACCATCGGCGCTGTCTTAACCGCGGTTGGTGAACCGTTCGGACTGATGTTGTTTGGCCGTCTTCTTTTTGGTCTGGGCAATGAAACCCTATATATCGCGCTGCTGGTTGGGATCGCACAATGGTTTCATCTTGGTGGGGGTGCGCTTGCGATTGCCTTGTTTTTCTCAATGGCACGGGTGGGGTCTTATAGTGCGGACAAATCGACGAGCTGGTTTGCAGACGTTTATGCGGCCGGTTGGCAGGCTCCGCTTTGGCTCGCCGCCGGGTTAACCGCAACCGGGGTTTTTTCGGCGCTCATTTACTATCTCGTGGATAGCCGATTTCCCCATCTTCGGGCGGTCGGTCAGAAATCAGAACGCTTCATGCTCAAGGATCTTACCGGCTTTAGCCGATCTTTCTGGTATATCCTGTGGCTCAATGTTCTTTTCGCAAGTGTGTTTTTCCCGTTCCGATCAACTTTCTCCATTCAGTATTTTATGGATGTTAAGGGCATGAATCTGGCGGAAGCGGGAACCGCAAATTCCTATGTCTTTGCGGCAGCTATTTTTGCAACGCCGATATTTGGCCTGTTGGCTGACCGTATCGGACGTCGGGCAAGCCTTTTGACCTTCGCTGCTGCTTTGATGCCGCTGACTTTCGTGATCCTCGCAACCACCAACTATGGTCTTTGGGTAACTACGGTCCTGATGGGTTTAAGCTTTTCTGTTATCCCGGCAGTGATTTGGCCTGCAACAGCGATGCTTGTCGAAAAGCATCGGGTCGGTACCGCGTTCGGCCTGATAAATATGATTCAGTCTTTGGGTCTGGCCGCTGCCAATTACGGGGCAGGCTATCTCAACGATGTATTCAAGGCAGGCCCGAATAATCCACAAGGCTATGATGCGATGCTTTCGATGTTCGCGCTATTAAGTCTGATCGCATTTTTTGCGACGCTATTGCTGCTTTTGAGAGAGCGAAGGCAGCACAATGGAGGAATAGAGGCGCGACTGATCGGGCAAAGTGATGCCTCTATGCAACGGCACTGATTTAATTTGCAGATATATCGAAAATGCATGGCCCTATTACCTGCCGCGTGGAATAGCCCTTAGGCAAGGTAACGCTGACCCGTCGGTCAGTGAGCGCGCTTGGGAGGGCAGCCGCATGAAACTGCCGCAAGAATTTGATCTGCACGCGTTGGAAGTGTTCGTGATGACCGTCGAATTGGGCGGCATGTCGCAATGCGCCAACCATCTTCAGGTCACCCAGTCGGCTGTTTCACAAACAATAGCGAAGCTGGAAGCGGGCATCGGCGCGCCACTGTTTGATCGCACGATGCGACCATTGGGCCTAACTGCCAGTGGAAAGTCGCTATTTGCGCGTGGGCAAAAACTGATTGCGCACGCAAGGCTTGCTTATGACGAAGTTCGCGAAGGGGCCAATCTTCCGATATCAAGCGTTACCGTTGCCTTGTCGTTTAGCCTCGCAAATCAGCTTACCGCGCCCATATTAGGTAATCTGGGCAATCGTGCGGATCGCTGGAATATAAGATCAGGCATTTCTATGGAGCATCAGGGCGAATTTTTGGCGCGTGATATCGACATGCTTGTCACAGGTAGCTTCAATCTGGAGCATCGCGACACCGTCGAACTGCACCCGGTATTCGAAGAGAGTTTCATTTTTGTATTTCCCAGAGATTTTTGCGAGCCTTTGGATGTCGTTGGCCTGCCATCGACCCTTCCGTTCATTCGCTTTTCGCGGCTTACCGGCACCGGGCAGCAGATCGAGCGGCAGATTGTACGGATGAAGTTAAAGCTTCCCCAAATGGTAGAAGTGGAATCGTCGCATCAACAACTTGCATTGGTAGCAGCAGGGCTTGGCTGGACGATTACGACACCTGGATGCTTTGCCGCTGTGCCCGAATTATTCTCGCAATTGCGCGCTGAGCCCATGCGACGAGGCCGGTTTTCAAGATCGATACAGGTCGTCGCGCGCACCAATGAATTGGGCGACATTCCCCGATTGACCGCCGCGCTTTGCCAGCAGGTTTTGCGGGACAAGATTTTCCCGCCGGTGATCGACCAATATCCGTGGATCGCGCAACAACTGCTTTGGCCCAAAGCGGATCTCGAAAATGAAGAATTGATGGCGTGAAAATAATCCCGGCCTTCTTGGCGGTAACATTTGCGATGATGCCGTTGTTCGCGCAAGTGCCGAGCTCTCCCGGGGTCGACGCCCCGGAACTTGCCCGAATTGGAAAAGGCGGGGTTGGCTTTCGTTCAATAGAAATCATCCACAAAGATCAACCCGATCTGGAAAATGTTGATCCTCAGAGCGATACGGTCAACCAAATCGACAGGCAGCTTCGCGTTGATATCTGGTATCCTGCAAATATCCGCAAGCGAGCAAAGGCGGCAACTTATCACGGAAGTCTTTGGGGAGAGCCGCCATTGCCATCAGTCAGCTTTTCACAAAAGGGTATGGCTGTCGAACGTGCGGATCCGGATGGAGGCCGTCATCCACTTGTTATTGTAAGTCATGGATATAGCAACAACCCCGCAGTGATGACTTGGTTGACCGAGAATCTCGCATCAAAAGGTTATGTTGTGGCGGCGATCCATCATCGTGACCCCAATCCATATATTGCATCACCTTCAAAGCGGGCAGCGCCCAATTTCTATCGTCCTATAGATATTGCATTTGTTGCAGGTGAACTCCGCGCCCGTCTGGGTAGCCAGATCGATCCTGCGAATATCGCCCTTATTGGTTATTCGCAGGGCGGATATGGGGTTATTACCGCGGGCGGTGCGACACTTGATCCCGCAGGTCCGAACGTGGCTTTGGTCGCCGGTGGGATGCTGAAAAACCTTGTTAGGGGCAGCGTCGGCGCAAGTGACATCAAGGTGCCGCGCGTCAAAGCCGTTATCGCGCTTGCGCCGGCGGGGGGATATCCAAAAAGCGCTTGGGGGGCAGAGGGGCTGTCGGCTATTTCTGCTCCGCTGCTTTTGATTCAGGGCGATCAGGACCCGGTGGTTGATTACAAGACTGGCGCTTTGGCAATATTCAACGGTGCGACGAGCTCGGATCGATATTTGCTAACTTACCGCCAAGCAGGCCATTCCATCGCCTTGAATCCTGCACCCGCAGAAATGCGCAATAGCGTTTGGGATATTGACTGGTTCGAAGATCCTATTTGGCGGCAAGACCGGATCATTGGAATAAATCTCCATTTTATAACAGCTTTTCTGGCCATACATATGAAAGGGGAGCAGGCTATGCGGACCTATCTCGACGTGCCTGTTGCTGAATCCGATATCGGCGAATGGAATGCGCCTGCGGGAACTCCGTGGGGGGCATATAGTCCCGGCGCACCAGAGGCCACCTTGTGGAAAGGATTCCAGCGACGCCATGCCCCGGGCATGGAGTTGCGCCATGCGCAGCCTGCAAAATAGCGGGTTAATCTAAAGCTTTCGCCGCCTCTTGCCAGAAATGGATGATGCCTTGGGTATAGCTGAGCGGAACATAAGCAAGGCAAGCGTCTTCGCTAAGCACATGCAGCCGGATGTTGACATGGTCGATGATGGTTGCGGCGCTAGAACCGACCGCAAAGGCCGGGCTTTCTGCATCGAACACGCCGCCTTCCATCAACAAACGACGCCAGCCTTCGCCCGACAGCAACACCCGCGTCACACCGCCACCAATCGCTGTCAGAGCACCGTCATTCTCAAGAATGGACGGCAATGCGGTGGCATCGCCTTCGACTAGCCAGACCGTTGGTTCATATCGTATCAGGCGCAGCGCATCGCCACCGCCGGAGGCCCCCATTTTCGGCAAAGCAAAACCCGCCACCGCCGCGAAACGTGTCGCCACAGCCTCCGGATTGCTCCAAATCTCGAATGCCCAGAGGGGCGCGGAGGGGAGAGAGGAAACGGTTACATCAGTCACGATAGCGTTCCCCCGCACTGTCATAGAAATGCGGCGCAACAACGCGAACGCGCGCCTTTTGTCCTCGGGTTGGCGATGTGGCGATCAGTTCCTCCCCATGGCGCAGAAAGCCGTCTGTCAATTGCCCCAAAGCGAGTGACCCGCCATCCATGATGCGGAAGGCCGATGCGCTGACATGACCTTCGGGTGATTTACCTTCGGCGGTGACGAGCATGGCCCCCTCGGGAATAGAACCCTCAATCGCTTCGAGTCCCACAAGCTGCCGGCGACCCGCTTCGGACAGTGCGGGACGGGTCAGGCCTGCTGCGCCTATGAAGCCACCCGATTTGTTGAGCATTTTGTCGAGCGCAAGATCGTGCGGCGTCATGCGGCCGTCAATTTCGCCGCCCACCACCAGATGGCCCTTTTCGATGCGCAAAAACTCCATGGCTTCAAGGCCGTAAAGGCATCCGCCTGCTCCGACGACAGCGGCTTCGCAGGCCGCCCAAACCGGTTCTGCGTTGCGCGCATCGACATAGATTTCGAAAGCCCGTTCTCCGCTATAGCTCGCCGCGAGCACGAGGACTGCGACGCCCGCAATTTTAGCGGCGATCGTCGACATATGGCGGGGCGGTTCTTCGCCGATCAGTGTAGCCAGAACCGATTTGGCTTTTGGACCGGCTATCGCGATCCCTGCATGATGTTCCTGCACATTCACAACGGAAACACGCAACTGAGGATGGAGATAATTGCGCACATAGGAAAGATGGGTTGCCATGCGGTCCGCTCCGCCAGTGGAGCTGGTCAACAGATAACGGTTTTCATCAATCCGCCAGACGGTGCCGTCATCAAAGACAAAGCCGTCTTCGCGCAACATGAAGGTGTAGCGCCCACGCCCGACCGCCAGTTTCCCAACGGTGGTGGCACAGACGGTTTCGAGCAGCGTCGCCGCGTCGGGTCCGCTGACCTCAAATTTCGCCAATGTGGACACATCGGTCATGCCCACCGCGGTCCGCACCGACCGTGCCTCCCGCATAGCCGCCTCGGCAAGGCTTTCGCCTGTCATGGGATAGGCCCGTGGCCGGAACCAATAGCCCAGCGGCTGCCAAATCGGGCTTTTGGCCGCATGCACATCATAAAGGGCCAACCGGCGCTTATGTGCCCCTGCATCCTTCGCCGCTGCGCCTGCGAACAGGCCCATGGTCACGGGCGTATAGGGTGGACGGAAAGTCGTCAGGCCCGCCTCGGGAATGGCAACACCCTGCTTTTCGGCGAGCCTAACCAGCGCACCCATATTACTGGTTTTACCCTGATCGGTTGCCATGCCCAGCGTCGTATAGCGTTTGAGATGTTCGACCGACCGGTAACCTTCGGCCCAGGCCAGGTCGACATCGGCCAAGGTCACGTCATTCTGGAAATCGACAAAACTCTTTTTCGCCGGAACGACAGGCGCAGAGGAAAAGACCGGGGCGGGGGCCGCCGCACCGCCGATGGTTTTCACATTCTGTCGTGATTGCGCAGGGACAAAGGCTTGCGCCGCATCATTCCATTCCAGCGTTCCACCGGCCTGGCAATGCAAATGGACAACAGGCGTAAACCCTCCGGAGACGGCCAACAGATCGGCATCCCAGCTTTTGGTTATGCCATCCACGATGCCCGACACATTTTTGAGGCAGTGGCGTGAACCTTTGGTTGCCGAAGGATGGGCATTGTTAAAGGTCGTAAAGCCATGCTCTTGACCGGCCGGAGCAGGACGTGCGTCGAGAATGGCGACGATCTGCGCGCCTGCTTCTTTCAAGGCATGCGCGGTCAGATAGGCGTCGTCATTATTCGTGGCAATCACGACACGCTGGCCGGGGCATACACCAAAGCGCCGAACATAGGTTCGCACGGCTTGTGACAGCATGACGCCGGGCCGGTCATTATGGGGAAAGGCCATGGGGCGTTCGATGGACCCAGTCGCCAAGATTACTTGGCCTGCACGGACATGCCACAACCGTTGTGCTACGCCATTTGCGGGAACTTGTCCGGGCTCGGCAAGCCTTTGAGTCAGCGTGACCAGATCATGTTCCCAATAACCGGACGCCGTTGTACGGGTAAGAATATAGCCACCTGCTGCACGAATGCGGTCCGCACATTCTTTGACCCAAGCACCATCCAACTCTTGCGGATCGCGGATGAGCGAGGCGCCGAGGATATCATCCTGCTCGACCAAGATGACGCGCTTTCCGGCTTCGGCAGCTTCAAGTGCGGCGGCGATACCCGCAGGGCCGGCGCCTACGACCAGGACATCGCAAAAGGCCGCACGCTGGCTAAAACGGTCCGGGTCGGCTTCGCGTGGTGCATTTCCCAGCCCAGCGGCTTTGCGGATGAAATGTTCGTAGAACATCCAGCGTTTCGCCGAGCCAAAGAAGGTTTTATAATAGAAGCCAGCCGAGAAAACCGGTGCAGCAAGACCGAAGATCGCGCCGAAGTCGAGTGACAGATTGGGCCAGCGGTTTTGGCTCTGGGCCACCAAACCGTCATAGACAAAGACGTCAGTGGCGCGTGTGTTCGGTTCGGCCCGTCCGCCTTCGCCTACGGTCACCAGCGCATTGGGTTCCTCGACACCTGCGGTCATGATCCCGCGGGGGCGGTGATATTTGAAACTGCGCCCGACAAGGCCGATTCCATTGGCCAGCAACGCCGCCGCAAGTGTATCGCCGGTGCGCGCGGAATACCGCGTTCCATCGAAGGTGAAGCTGATGTCCTGCCCGGAATTTGGGCGCGAAGGGCCGTTCATGGCAAAGCCTCTGGGCCGACCGCGCGGATGTTTGAAATCTCGTTTGTGGCGCGGTGGCGGGTCACCACCATCCACGCACGACAGCCGAAGGTATGACGCCAAATCTCTTCGTCAACACCGCGCGGATTGCCTCGGGTGAAGAGTGTCTGCATGGCCGCCTCATGGCTTGCACCTGCAGGTGCAACCGAATCGACCGTTCGTTCATAGACAAATTCGCTCTGCGCGCGCGGGCCGCAATGGGGGCAAATAATCTGCATCATTAGCGGCTGTTCGGCATCGGGCCGGTCCCTGATTCATCAATGGTCGCGCCGGTCATAAATCGCTCTAGCGAGAAGGGTGCGTTCAGGGGATGGGGCGATCCTGTGGCGAGCGTGTGAGCATAGGTCCATCCGGACGCCGGTGTCGCCTTGAAGCCGCCATAGCACCAGCCGCCGTTGAGGTAGAGGTTGCGCACCGGTGTTTCGCCGATGATGGGCGATCCGTCGAAGCTCATATCGGTAACCCCCGACCATGTGCGCACCATCCGCAACCGCGACAGGGCAGGGACGAGGGCTAGTCCTTGCGCGATGGCGCCTTCCATGACCATCGGGTGGCCACGTTGTGCGTAACTTGGCCAATTGTCGGGATCGCCGCCAAAGACAATGCCGCCCTTGTCTGACTGGCTGATATAGCAATGCAGCGATTGCGACATGATCACACTGTTGATCATCGGTTTGACGCCCTCGGTCACCATGGCCTGTAAGGTTTGTGATTCCACCGGCAGCTTCAGGCCTGCGAGCCCTGCGACATGGCCGCTATGTCCCGCCACACAGATACCGACCCGGCCCGCGCCGATCCGGCCCCGCGTGGTTTCAACACCAACGACCGCATCGCCGTCGCGGACAAATCCGGTAACCTCGCACTTCTGGATGATGTCCACACCGAAGGAGTCCGCGACCCTTGCATAGCCCCATGCGACGGCATCATGCCGCGCGGTTCCGCCGCGCCGCTGGATCAAGCCGCCTTCGATGGGAAAGCGGGCACTGCGCGACATGTCGAGCAGGGGTTCAAGCTTTGCGACCTCGTCGCGAGTCATCAGGTCGGCATCAATTCCATCGCAGCGCATGGCATCGCCACGCTCGGCCAGCTTGACCATATCGGCATCGCTATGCCCCAAAAACATCGCGCCGCGCGGGCTGAACATGACGTTGTAGTTCAGTTCGTCGCTCAGATTATGCCATAATTTGAGGCCGAACTCGAACAGGTCGTGCAAGGGCTTCAAACGGTAGTTTGACCGCACAATGGTTGTGTTACGGCCCGTGTTGCCGCCCCCGATCCAGCCTTTTTCCAACACGGCAATATTACGCAAGCCGTGGACCTTGGCGAGATAATAGGCGGTCGCCAGGCCATGCCCGCCACCGCCGATGATGATGATATCATAATGCGCCTTCGGCTCCGGATCGCGCCACGCAGGCTGCCAATGCTTCTGCCCGTTCAGGGCCCCCCGCAGCAATCCAAAAGCCGAGTAGCGATTCATGAAATCGGCATCCACCCGCGCTTTTCACGCCAATCGGATTCCAGATTATCAAAGCGCGACAGCTTCAATATGTCGATATTCGCAAAGGAACAGGCACCATCAAGGACCAGATCGCGGATGGCGTGACCCGATGCGGGCGACAGGCCAAAGCCTACGCCCGACATGGATGCAACGATGACATTGTCGGGGTTCGTCAGGCGGTCGATAATTGGACGTCCATCGGGGGAGTTTTCGATAACCCCGGCCCAGCTACGAATGATGTTCAGATGGGCCGCCTTGGGCAAAAGCTCGGCCAAGCGGCTGGCGAGGTTGCGCATCAGCGGCGTTGACGGCCGGTCTTTCGGACCCGTGGCATCAACATCGATCCACTCATGCGGCCCGCCACCATAAGCGAGATTGCCGCGCATGGTCTGGCGTCCATAGAGCTTGTGCCCGTCCACGCCGCCAATGGGCATCATGGGCGCTGGCTCTGTTATGATCATTTCTGCGCGGGCAGGGGCGAGCGGAATATCTATGCCGAACTGCGCCATCAATTGTGGTATCTGCGGCCCGGCCGCAACTACGACAGCATCGCAGCCATAGGTTGCCGACGCTGTTTTGACCGCAGTGACTTTTCCGCCTGCGGTTTCAAAGCCGGTAACGGGGCTATGCTGGACAATCTTTCCGCCCAGATCCTGCAAGGCCCATGCATAGGCTTGCACACTTCGTTGCGGGTTCGCATGGCCGCCGAATTTATAGTGCACACCGCCGAAGCAATTATCGCCGGCCAAAGGCACCGCCTCTTGCACTTGCTTGACATCCAGCACCTCGACCGGATGCCCCAAGCGGTGGTGGCGTTCAGCGACGAAGTGATATTGCTCCCACTGCCGTTCGGTCATCGCGATGATGATGCGTTCTTTCTGGTGCTCGGTCGGATAGCCGAGCAGTTCATCCATTTGCGGCCACATGCGCTGTTCTTCATCAAACAACGGGCTTTGATAGTGGGATGCCCCGCCACCATTGCGGCCCGACGCTTCCCAGCCGACAATGAACTTGTCGAGCACGGTTACCTTGACGCCTGACCGCGCCAGCCACCAACCTGCGCTTAGTCCGGTGACGCCGCCACCGACGATGACTACTTCCGACCCGCTCATTCGTACATCCCCGTGTAGAGCATCTGGCGATGGTCCTCTTCATATTGCGTGCCAAGATCTTCAAGCGGAACCCATTGGGTTGGGATACCGAACCAGACGTCCCACGCTGCCGTCATGGCCTCCGGTTCATTCCAGTCTGCCATGATTTTCATAGGTAGCGGACGAACCGGAGCGCGATGCGATGCCAAGGGAATGGAACCGAAAGGCTTTCCGGACTCGAGCGCGAGCAGCATGGCAACCTGATCGCGGCACCGGCGGCCCTGGCACACGCCCATGCCAGCGCGGGTGAGGCGTTTGATCTGGTCGGGATTGGCAGGGCCATCTTGCAATAATGTGTCCAGCGACCGGGCGCACATGGGGCCGGGACGCGTCAGATAGTTAGGCGGTTGCACCCCGATCAGGTCCGCGCGCGTCACTTCTTCGCACTGGCAAATGATGGTGTCGTCAGCACTGATGGTGGTCAGGGCCTGCATCCACTCCATACGGTATGCGACATGGTCGAACCCTGTGTCAGCCAAGCCCGCACAATCGCCCACAGCGGAAACTGTTGCTTCACCAAGCGGCACATAACCGCCACGTGTTGCGTTCAGCGAGCGTCCGCCGTGCATGGCGTCGACCAACTCAATCGATGGTATCAGACCAATTGCGACGCAAATGGTATCGCACGCAACTTCTTGGCCATTGGAAAGTGTTGCAGCTTCGACGCCATCGATGCCGCCTTTGGCTGATGTGATTGCGGTGCTGCAATGGATCGCTATGCCCGCCCCGGCTAGCTTTGCTTGCAACTCCGCCGAAGCTTGCGGCGCGTCGCGTACTTCCACAAGACCTGCGACATCAAACCCCCGTGCGTGCGCCAGAAGCGCGGTTTCGATAGCGAGATCGTGCGATCCGAGGACCAAAATGCGGTTCCCCGCAAAGGCATCATAGCGCGTCAGCAACATCTGCAACGCTGCGGCACCCATGACGCCTGGCTGGTTCCAGCCGGGAAAGGCCATCGCGAGGTCGCGCGCACCGGTGGCGAGCGTGATATGATCGAAGCCGATCAGCCATGACCGCTCTGCATCCGCAAGGCCAACAACCTGCTCGGGCAGGCTGGCGACGCCGGGGCCGTTCCGGTAAACACCCCAGGCGGTCGTCCCCAACAACAGCTCGACACCTGCCTCCATCGCTGTTTCCAGCTCGGGCATGCTCATGAAAATAGCTTCGAGCATGCGCTCGCTATTCTGTGTCGCCGCCGTCATCCGGCCACCGAAGTAAAGCGGCACGTCGTTCCCCATCAGCGCGCCGGAGACGGGGTTTTCGTCAACGAGTAAAACCTTGGTGCCTGCCTTTGCCGCCTCAATGGCGGCGGCTACGCCACTCGGGCCAGCGCCAACCACGACGAGCCCATAATGCGCTTCAGGCGCGCTGCGCGTGCCATTGACCGCGCAAATATCTGTTCCGGTAAAGTTCAATTCCATCACACCGCCTCCAGTGCCTGCGCCAAATCGGCGATCAGATCATCTACATGTTCAAGGCCCACAGACAGACGCATCGTCCCATCGGTGATTCCGCCAGCCAGTCTTTGTTCGGGCGCAACAGCATAATGCGTCGTGCTCGCCGAATGGCAGATCAGCGTTTCCGAACCGCCCAGACTGACCGCCACTTTCAGGAGTTGCAGATTGTCCAGCATGCGAAATGCTTCCGCTTCGCCGCCATGAAGATGGAAAGAGAAAGTCGACCCGGCGGCCTTGCATTGGCGGTCATATACGGCGCGTGGCCGTGTGCCCTGTTCCAGAAAGCCAAGATAGGTGACACCGGCAACTTTGGGATGATCGCGCAAATATTCAGCGACCGATTGCGCGTTGGCCATTGCGCGTTCGGTGCGGACGGCGACCGACTCCAATGAGCGGAGAACGAGCCAGGATGTATAGGGATCCAGATGATTGCCCCATGTCGTGCGCTGCATCCTCAATTGCTCGATCAAATCTTTCCGCCCGCTGACCCCGCCGGCGAGCAAATCGCTGTGCCCGCCGCAATATTTGGTGAGCGACGTCATGCACAAGTCGACGCCATGTTCGATCGGGCGTTGTGCAAAGGGACCAAGCAGGGTGTTGTCGACGACGACCAACGGGCGGTGCCCCTGAAGCGCGCCTACTTCGTCCGCCATCCGGACCATCAAGTCCAGATCGACCATAGCTGCGGTTGGATTGGCAGGCGTTTCCGCAATGATCAGTTTCAGTGTGCCTTTTGCCATTGCTGCCTGTGCGGCAGCGCGCACATCGGCTTCGTCTGTTCCATCCAGATAAGCAGCAGCTTTCGATCCGAATTGGGGCATGATGCTGTTGTACAACATATCGACGCCGCCATAGATTGGACGGCCATGCAGGACGCTATCGCCCGCGCGCACATGAGCGAGCGCGATGCTGGAATGGGCGGCCATTCCGCTGCAATAGGCGACCGCCTCTTCGGCGCCGTCAATCGCGGCGAGACGCTTTTCCAAGAAATCCAGACCAGGATGGCCAAGGCGTGAATAGATGTGGTTGGTCTGGCCGACCAAGGGCCCCGTTCCATCGAAATAGGCCTCATGCACATCCTTGGCATGCTGGGCCGAGGGGTACACAAAGGTCGAGGTCATGAAGATCGGCGGCTTTACCGATCCCATGCCCATCTGGGCGTCATAACCATAAGCGACGGCAAGCGTTTCGGGGCGCATTCCCTTGGGTTTATCCATTGGCATGGGCCGTAATATAGGCACGTCCTTTGTCGCAATACCAGTCGGTAAAGCGCTGTGCGAGCATTTCTGCATCTTGCGAATAAGGACCAGGGGTGTACCCGGGGCTATGCACGCCGACCTGGTTGTTTTCGGCGAGCTGCTTGTCTTCCAGATTGGTGGTTGTCCAAAGCGCAGTCAGTTTTTCAATGTCGTAATCGACACCTTCCACGGCGTCTTTATGCACAAACCATTTACCGGCAACATGGGTTTCTTCGGGCCCAACCGGCATCGCGCTGAACATGAAGGCGTGATCGGCGGTGCAATGCACGAAACAATGCGGATCGACCGCCCAACGCATAGAGCCGATGTCGCCGCCATTGGAATCGCACATCAGCTTCTTGGACAGATGCTGGCCATCGCTTGAAATCGAAACACAGCCCTCGTTCAATGCGAAGCGTGCGACTTGCCACCAATGGCCTTCAACCGGCGTTTGTGGCAGGCCGTGGGCATCCATAGCCTTTTCGAAAGCCATCACCCGGGCATCATGACCGCTGTCGAAATGCTTCGACATGCCGACAGGGAAGGTCTTGGAAAGTTCGGGATGGCCGGTACTGCAATGATAGCATTCGCGGCCATTTTCCATCACGAGCTTCCAGTTGGCATTTTCCGCCAAAACGCTCTGAAAGGCGAGCTTTGCATCTTTCAGATGATGCGGCGCGGCATATAGCTCGAGCTTTTCACGGAAGTCGTCAATCGGCGGAGGCGTATCGGAAAGGCAAATGAATATCGTGCCGGATATGCACTCCATCGCCACGGGTTTCAGGCCATGTTCGCTCTTTTCAAAATCGTCCGGCATGCGCCCCGCTGCGAAAAGCGAACCGTCGAGATCATAGGTCCAGCGATGGTAGGGGCAGACAAGCTTTGGTGACGTGCCGCTGCCCGGCGCGCAAATCATCGATCCGCGATGGCGGCAACTGTTGTGGAATGCACGGATTTCGCCTTGCCGGTCGCGCGTAATCAGAACCGGCCACCGCCCGACCATCATCGAAACATAGCTGCCCGCTTTGGGTAACTCGCATTCCAGACCGGCCATCAACCAACTCTGGCCATAGATCGCCATCATGTCGAAATCGAAACTATTCTGTTCCGTATATAAACCCTGCGGCAAAGTATGCCCTTCGCGACGCTGCCCGAACAGCGACTCTATCCGCTTCAAATCCATGATTTGACCCTTGCTCAATTCTCTCCAATGTTGGAATGGTCCAGTTAGTCCGAGTAATAAAATCGCATTTTCGCATAGCCCTATGTCAAAATGTCGCGCACCATTTGCTCCGTTCTGTCGCGTTACGTTGAAAGGTCGAGATCATTTCCAACCGTAGCACTATCAACCGACGCTGGTTGCCGCTCAATGCTTTGCGTGCATTTGAAGCCGTGGGACAAAATTTGAGTTTTACCGGCGGCGCTTCCGCCTTGTCCGTATCCCAAAGTGCCATGAGCCGGCATGTGGGTGGACTTGAGGAATTGCTGGGAAAACAGTTGTTTGTGCGCGATGCTTCACGCCTGGCTTTGACTGCCGCGGGTGAGGAGCTTTTGCCCGTCGTCAGCAAATGTCTGGACCGGCTTGAGCAGACGATGAATTCGATCCGCGATGACGAAATAACAGGACGGTCGCTAAGGCTGCACATACCCCCGTCGCTTCTTCAACAATTATTCTTGCCCATGCTCCGGGATTTTCGCGCCGAGCATCCCGATATCCGACTTGATGTATCGAGCGCGCATGTTACCGGCTTGCCGCCAACCGAATTTGATATGGCAATTTCCTATGACCGTCCCAATGTGGATGACCGTATCACCGATCTTTTATGGATGGTTCGGGTCGCCCCATTATGTTCAGCGGAAACGGCAAAAGCGAGCATCGGTAAAACGTTGGAAGAGTTTCTGCAAAGTCAGGAGTTTTTGCACCTGAAACTGGATGGCGAGCCTCGTGAACTTCTATGGACGGCCTATTTGCGCCAAAGCGGTTTTTCAATACCGACGCATGGTGGCGTTGCCTTTGACACGACGATCGCCGCCGGCCAATATGCGATGGCGGCCAGTGGCGTATTCTTGGGTGATGTTGATATGTTCGCTCAAGAAATAGCCGATGGTCGCCTTGTGATGCCTTATGATGCGGTGATTGAGGACGGCTATGGCTATTATCTCAAACTGCACGCCGACGATTTGGCGGACCCAGCAATATCGATGTTTCGAAGCTGGCTGATCAATCGGTTCGGGGCATTGCGACCAAAGCGGCGTCCGGACGTGCAAGGCTGACGAGTCTCAATCCGTTGTCTGCGGCCATTCGTATCGCAAGATCAGTTGCCGCTGAAATCGTCACCAGCATCGGGCATTGGGCGAGTATTGTTTTTTGCACCAATTCCAGACTGCAGCGTGCTGTCAGTAGGATGAATCCCGACGAGGGTTCGATCTGCGCGGTTGCAAGTGCGCCAATCAGCTTGTCGAGCGCATTGTGCCGTCCGACATCTTCCCGCGTCATTTGTATAGATCCGTCTGGCGCGCAAAAAGCCGCCGCGTGTGCCGATCCCGTTGCTGCATTCAGCTTCTGATGGTCGCGTAAAGCAGACAGTGCCGTGAATATGGAGCTGTCAGCTACATCAAGCGTGCTATTGATGGTGGGAAGGGCCCTCATAACCTCTTGCAGGTTATCCATACCGCACAACCCGCAACTGCTCTCCGAAACACGTTGCCTTGCGCGCTCGATCACTTTGTCGGCGTTGGCATGGGGTAGCTGTATCCGGACAATCCAGCCCAACTCGCTTTGGTGTATATCAACCGCCAGAATCTGGTCGGGGCTTTCGATCAGCCCTTCGGAAAGACTAAATCCTATTGCATAATCATGAAGGTCGATCGGCGTTGCCATCATGACGGCATAGCCGATGCCATTATACTCGATCGCGATTGCCGCTTCGACTATGGTGTGCCGAACGATCTGCACATTTTTGCCGCCATCCAAATTTATGACGGCAAAATCGAGCGGTGTCGTGCCATTTTCAGGCTGCGGCATGTGCTTGTGCTAAACGCTGCACCGCGGTCGCCGCGACAGGAGAAAGACCTTCGCGGTTGCTTTCGAGTATCATCTGCTTCATTCGCGGATCCCAGAACAAATGGATATGCTCAGCCGTCGCGGTCACAGGATCCGGGTCCGTCGCCAGATTTGTGGCGATCTGGTTTAGCATATGCACAAGGCGTTCAAGGCTTGTCACTCGGCGGGCACCTCGGTCTCAATCCGCCGTGCACGTTCGGAAAGCGCCTCATATTCTTCCTGCCAATCGGTGGGTCCGTTGGACGGGCTGATCTGGACCGCGGTCACCTTATACTCCGGACAATTGGTTGCCCAGTCACTAAAGTCGGTTGTGACCACATTCGCTTGTGTCACGGCGTGGTGGAAAGTTGTATAGACGACCCCCGGTGCGACACGGTCCGTGACCGTCGCGCGCAACGTCGTTTCGCCTGCCCGGCTGGCAAGTTTGACCCAATCCCCAGACTTTATGCCTCGATCTTCGGCATCGACCGGATGTATCTCAAGCAGGTCTTCTTTGTGCCATGCGACATTTTCGGTCCGCCGCGTCTGCGCACCCACATTATAATGCGACAATATACGTCCAGTAGTCAGCAACAGCGGGAAACGCGGCCCGGTCTTTTCATCCGTGGGGACATAATCCGTCACCACAAACTTGCCCTTGCCTCGCACAAATCCATCGACGTGCATGATCGGCGATCCGTCCGGCGCGGCATCGTTTACCGGCCATTGCAGCGACCCTTCTTCGTCCAGCCGGGCAAAGGAAACACCCGCAAATGTGGGGGTCAGCCGTGCAATCTCGTCCATGATTTCGGACGGATGGGTGTAATTCCAGTCCAGCCCCATCGCTTGGGCGAGGCGCTGCGTGACCTCCCAATCTTCCAGCCCATTAAGCGGGGTCATCACCTTGCGGACGGGTTGGATCCGGCGTTCGGCATTTGTGAACGTGCCGTTCTTTTCCAGAAAGGTCGATCCGGGCAGGAATATATGCGCGTAATTGGCTGTTTCGTTGAGGAAAAGGTCATGCACGATGACGCATTCCATGGCCGCAAGGCCTGCCGACACATGTTTCGTGTTCGGGTCTGACTGCAAAATATCTTCGCCCTGCACATAAAGAGCTTTGAACACGCCATCGACGGCGGCGTCGAGCATGTTGGGGATGCGCAAACCCGGCTCTGGATCAAGCGCTACGCCCCAGTCATTTTCGAACAGCTTTCGTGCATCACCATCGCTGACATGGCGATATCCCGACAGTTCATGGGGGAAGCTGCCCATGTCGCACGCGCCTTGGACATTATTCTGCCCGCGCAATGGGTTCACGCCGACGCCGCGCCGTCCAATATTGCCGGTTGCCATAGCAAGATTGGCAATCGCCATGACGGTCGAACTTCCTTGCGAATGTTCGGTGACGCCCAAGCCATAATAGATCGCGCCATTTCCTCCGGTGGCATAAAGGCGCGCTGCGGCGCGTAATTCTTCGGCATCGACCAACGTTACTGGTTGCAGGCTTTCGGGGCTGTTGCGCGACTGGCCAACAAATTCGGCCCAGTGGCGATATTCATCCCAATCGCAACGTTCCTTGATAAAGGCCTCATTGGCGAGCCCCTCGCTGACGATGACGTGCGCCATTGCCGTCAGCACAGCGACGTTGGTACCGGGACGAAGGGGCAAGTGATGATCTGCCTCGATATGCGGAGACCGTACAATGTCTGTGCGGCGCGGGTCGATTACGATCAGCTTTGCAGGCGCACGTCCATCCTGTCCCCGCAACCGCCGTTTCATGCGGCTGGCGAACACGGGATGCCCGTCCGTCGGATTTGCGCCGATGATGAGGATGACGTCGCATTCCTCAACGCTGTCGAAATCCTGCGTGCCTGCACTGGTGCCAAAGGTTGTTTTTAATCCATAGCCGGTAGGCGAATGGCAGACGCGCGCGCAGGTATCGACATTGTTGTTTCCGAACCCGGCGCGGACAAGTTTCTGAACCAAGAAAGTTTCTTCATTGGTGCAGCGGCTGGAGGTAATTCCGCCCAAGGCATGACGGCCATAGGTGTCCGAAATGCGCTTAAGTTCGGACGCCGTATAGGCAAATGCCTCATCCCACTCGACCTCACGCCACGGATCGTTGATTGATTTGCGGATCATCGGCTTCAGGATGCGGTCCTGATGCTGGGCGTAACCCCAAGCAAACCGCCCTTTGACGCAGCTATGTCCGCGGTTGGCCTTGCCATCCTTGTAGGGTACCATGCGCACCAATTGTTCGCCGCGCAACTCCGCACGAAAAGTGCACCCCACGCCGCAATAGGCGCACGTCGTCACAACGCTTCGTTCGGGTGTACCGATTTCGACAATTTTCTTTTCCGTAAGCGTGGCCGTAGGGCAGGCTTGCACACACGCACCGCAGGACACGCATTCCGAGCCGAGAAAATCATCGCTCGCCAAGCCAGCGGATATTTTGGAGTCCCAACCGCGCCCCTCCATAGTGAGGGCGAGCGTGCCCTGAACTTCGTCACACGCGCGAATGCAGCGTGAACAGGCGATACACTTGCTGGGATCAAAATCGAAATAGGGGTTGGAATGGTCCTTTTCCTGACCAAGATGCGTGTCTTGCACATCATAGCGAACATCGCGCAGGCCGACGGCACCAGCCTGATCCTGCAGTTCGCAATCGCCGTTCGCGGCGCAGGTCAGGCAGTCGAGCGGGTGGTCGGAAATATAGAGTTCCATCACGCCTTTGCGCAGCTTTTGCAGATGCGGCGTTTGGGTGTGGACGACCATGTCCTGTTCGACGGGCGTCGTGCAACTGGCTGGCGTCCCCCTGCGCCCGTCGATCTCGACAAGGCACAGGCGGCATGAACCGAAGCTTTTCATATTGTCAGTAGCGCACAGCTTTGGAATCGACGTGCCCTGTTCCGCAGCCGCCCGCAAAACACTCGTTCCCGCCGGAACAGTAACCTGTCGCCCGTCAATGGTGCACGTCACAAGGTCGGTGGAGTTGCTGGCCGGTGTGCCAAAATCCTTTTGCGGCTGATATGTCATATAATCACCTTACACAAAATAGGGATGCGGATCACGTATGTGTTGCCAATTGGTCGGCAGCATATATCAGATCTGACGGTTGATTGATGTTAAAATGCGCTGTCTGCGATTGTAAAGGACGCGCGCCAATTGTTTCAATCCAATGCCGCATTGCATAATTGGTTTGGTGTTCCAAATGCCAGTCCAGCTCTGGTGCTAGCGACACTGGCCACATTCCGAACAGAAACTGGTTTTCGACAAAATAAGCCGAATCCGGATCGGTGATTGCAGGCATTTGCGGGATCGGCAGGACATCGCAACCTACAGAAAATACATAATCGAAACCACCGTCGCGTCCAAAATGCAAGGCTGCGTTCAAACCGCCTAAAGGCCCCCTGTCGCCAACCGGCCGATCTGGAATGCATTGCATGGCCGGCCATTCACGGCCGCATATGATCACGTCGTCGACCTGCCCACGGACAGCCTCAGCGACATGTTCAATCAGCGGTATATTGTTCAACAAGGCAGCAGCTTTGTCGCTTCCAAAACGTGTGGATTTGCCGCCGGCCAGAATTGCGCCCAGGATTTTCATCTGAAATCTTCGGGGAAATGTGTAATCGCCGACATGACAGGATAATGCGTAAATCCGCCAAGCGCACACAGCGAACCAAATTTCATCGTTTCGGAAAGATCGGCCAGAAGCGCCAAATTAGCCTCGACATTTTTGCCGGCGATAATCTGGTCCAGCGTTTCGACGCCGCGCGTGCTGCCCAAGCGGCAGGGAGTGCATTTGCCGCAGCTTTCCACTGCACAGAATTCCATAGCGAAACGTGCCATCTGCGCCATTTTGACGGTATCGTCAAAAACCGTAATTCCAGCATGACCGATCAAGGCGTCGGCGGCGGCAAAGGCTTCATAGTCGAAAGGCAGGTCGAAACGGGATGGGGGGATATAGGCCCCCAAAGGCCCGCCGACCTGTACGCAACGCACCGGCCGTCCGCTTTCGGTGCCGCCGCCAATATCGTTCACCAGCTCGCCCAATGTGATGCCAAAGCCAACCTCGAACAATCCGCCATATTTGACATTACCTGCCAATTGGACAGGCATCGTCCCTTTGGAGCGTCCCATGCCATAGGACGCATAGGCTTCGCCGCCATGCGTCAATATCCACGGAATTGCGGCAAGTGTGAGGACGTTATTCACGACCGTTGGTTTGCCAAAAAGTCCTTCGAGCGCGGGAAGGGGAGGTTTTGCGCGCACTTCGCCGCGCTTGCCCTCAAGGCTGTTTAGCAAGGATGTCTCTTCGCCGCATACATAGGCGCCGGCCCCGACGCGGACTTCGACTAAAAAGGGTGCCACCAAATGTGCCGATGCAGCGATGGCGGCTTCCATTTTGGCGATTGCGTGTGGATATTCGGACCGGATATATACATATCCCTTTTGCGCTCCCACAGCCAACGCGGCTATAGCTATGCCCTCGATCAGCATGAAGGGATCGCCCTCCATCACCATGCGGTCTGCAAATGTCGCGCTGTCACCTTCGTCGGCGTTGCAGACGATATATTTGATCTCGGATTGAGCCGACGCGACAGTTTTCCATTTGATGCCCGCCGGAAAGCCTGCGCCGCCGCGCCCCCGTAGTCCGGATGCAAGCACCGTTTCAATCGTGGCGTCCGCGCCAATGGCCCGCGCTTTCGCAAGGCCAAGCCATCCCTCGCTAGCGTAATAATCGTCGAGCGATGTCGGCCGGGTCTTGCCAGCCCGCGCGAAAGTCAGGCGTGATTGACGGGTGAGGAACGGATGTTCGGCAATCGCACCAATCGACTCCGCATTACCAGCCAAAATGGCAGCAACTTGATTGGCCGTTACATTCGCGAAGCCTGTGCCTTCTAAATCGACCAGAGGTTCGAGCCAATGCATTCCCCAACTTGACACACGTTCGACTTCGACGCCCGCCTGTATGAATGCCTGCGCAACGGTATCTGCACCGCAGGCTATCGCCAGAGCGTCATCGGAGATACGGATTTTCATAGGCTGGCCATCAACGCTGTTAGCCGCGTGCTATCCAATCGGGCGTGCACATTGTCACCGACCATTGCGGCAGGACCAACCGAGCATAGCCCGAGGCAATAAATGGATTCAACCTTTACGCGGCTTTGGCTCTCGGCGACTGGAACAAGCGCCTCGACCCCACGTGCCTTGCACGCTTCGGCGCGGCAGAGTTTGAGAACCGGTCGATTTTCGGCTTCGGTTCGAAAGTCATGGTAGAAACTGACCACGCCATAGACCTCTGCGCGGGTCAAATTGAGAGCGTGAGCAATTTTCCGCATGGTGTCTTCGCTAATATAGCCGAACGCCTTCTGCACATCATGCAGGATGGGGAGCAAAGGGCCTTCGCGCTCTGCATGTTCGGCCAAAATGTCGTCAAGTGAACCCATTTAGTAAACTACAACGCTTCGGATGCTTTCGCCTGCATGCATAAGGTCGAAGCCCTTGTTGATTTCATCGAGCGTCAGAACATGGGTGATCATGGGGTCGATCTGGATCGTGCCGTCCATGTAGAGATCGACGATCTTCGGCACGTCGGTACGGCCTTTCGCCCCGCCAAAGGCAGTCCCGCGCCAGTTGCGGCCGGTCACCAGCTGGAATGGACGCGTGCTGATTTCCTTGCCTGCCTCTGCAACGCCGATGATGATGCTGGTGCCCCAACCGCGATGGCATGCTTCGAGTGCTTGGCGCATTACAGTCGTGTTACCCGTGCAGTCGAACGTATATTCTGCCCCGCCGTCGGTCAGCGCCACCAGATGCTGGACAATATCGCCCTCGACATCCTTTGGATTGACGAAATGGGTCATACCGAATTTCTTGCCCCATTCTTCGCGGGCCGGATTGATGTCGACGCCGACAATCATATTGGCTCCGGCCATCTTCGCGCCTTGCAGCACGTTGAGGCCAATGCCGCCCAGACCAAAGACGATGACATTATCGCCCGGCTGCACCTTGGCCGTATTCGTAACCGCGCCTACGCCCGTGGTTACGCCGCAACCGATATAGCAACTGGACTGAAATGGCGCATCGTCACGGATCTTGGCCACCGCAATTTCCGGAAGAACGGTGAAGTTCGAAAAGGTCGAGCAGCCCATATAATGGAAGATCGGCTGGCCTTTGTAGCTGAACCGTGTTGTGCCATCCGGCATCAAACCCTTGCCCTGTGTCGCACGGATCGCGGTGCACAGGTTCGATTTACCTGAAAGGCAGGTTTTGCACTTGCCGCATTCAGGAGTGTAGAGCGGAATGACGTGATCGCCTGGCTTTACGCTGGTGACGCCCGCACCAATTTCACGCACAATTCCTGCACCCTCGTGACCTAATACACTCGGGAACAGGCCTTCGCTGTCTAGTCCGTCGAGCGTGTATGCGTCGGTGTGGCAAATGCCCGTCGCCATGATTTCGACCAAAACTTCGCCTGCCTTCGGCCCCTCCAGATCAAGTTCGACAATTTCCAGAGGCTTTTTGGCTTCAAAGGCAACGGCGGCACGGGTCTTCATCAGATAGTCTCCTGAATAAAATATTCATACATAATATATACTTATATATACTACTTAAATACGATTGTACGATTTCCATTGAGCATGACACGATGCTCAAGGTGTAATTTTACGGCGCGGGCCAAAACCCGGCTTTCCGTATCCTGCCCTTGGGCGATCAAATCTTCAACCGTATCGGCATGGTCAACGATAGAAACATCCTGCGTGATGATCGGGCCTTCATCAAGATCGGGGGTTACATAATGCGCGGTTGCACCCACCATTTTGACGCCGCGTTCATAGGCGCGGTGATAGGGCTTTGCCCCTTTGAAGCCCGGCAGGAAACTATGGTGGATGTTAATCACGCGGCCATCCAATTTTCGGCACAGTTGATCCGAAAGCACCTGCATATAACGCGCCAAGATGATCAGGTCGACCTGCTGCTCTTCCACCATGGCCAGCAATTTAGCTTCTTGTTCGAGCTTCGTTTCGGGTGTGATTGGCAAATGGTGGAACGCGATCCCTTCATGCTCTGCCCTTCGTTGCCAGTTTAGGTGGTTGGAAACGATGCTGGTAACATCCATGGGCAATCGGTTGGTCGATGTCCTGTAAAGCAAATCGTTGAGGCAATGGCCGCCCTGGCTGACCATAATCATTGCACGTAATTTTTTACGAAGATCGTTGATTTGCCAATCCAGTTGAAAGGCAGTGGCCACCGGCATGAAAGCAGACGAGAAACTTTCCGATGTCATTTCCTGCGGACCCGAAATTGCGACGCGCATGAAAAACCTGCCAGTATTTGCGTCGCCATATTGCGAACTTTCGACGATATTGCAGTTTTGGCTTGCGATAGAATTGGCAACGGCCGCAACGATACCCCGGCGGTCTTCGCACGCAATTAACAGAACAAATTCGGCACATGGCTGCATAATTCAAACCATCCTTAAAAAAACTGATACTTGGCCTAGCGTTGCAATACTGCACTATCCATCATGCCAAACATATATTAGGTCTTCTAATCGCAACATGTAGATGATGTGATTGATTGAGGAATTTAATTTACCAATCATGAAAATTTGGTCAGTTGCGTGGGGGGGACTCCGGTTTCAGTCTGCCTTTGGAGATTTACAACCCTCGCAATTGTGAGGGATGGTTGAGGGGAAGAAAATTGAAAACCTATTTGAAAATTTCGACTGCGGCATTTGTATTGGCATCCATGGGTGCCGGTGTAGGGGCCGCTCCTGCATTTGCTCAAGCAGCAGCAGAAGAGGATGATCGCGGCATTGCCGATATCGTCGTCACGGCAACGAGGCGCGAAGAGTCGGCAAACAGGGTGCCACTCGCGATAACCGCGCTTGGTGGTGATACATTGGGTGATCTTAACATCACCAAGTTCGACAAGTTGATTGAGTATCTGCCCAATGTCCGTTCCGCGTCGCGCGGTCCTGGTGCTTCTTCGATCTTTATCCGTGGCCTTTCTACCGATTCCCCCGGCCTGCAAATTGCCGGTACTGCGGGTGCCCAGCCAACAGTGGCGTTGTACGTAAATGACGCACCTGCATCGCTGGTTGGACGCAACCTAGATCTATATGCTGTCGATTTGCAGCGGGTTGAAGTTCTTGCAGGACCACAGGGCACATTGTTTGGTGCAAGTGCCATGGGCGGCGCTGTCCGGTACATCACCAACAAGCCTGACACGGCCGAGTTTCACGCCGGGTTTAACGCAAGCTATGCCTTTACGAAAAGCGGTGAGGAAAGCGTTGCCGGCGATGCGTTCATCAACATCCCGATTGTAAAAGATAAACTTGCCATTCGTGCGGTATTCTACACTGACCGTCAGGGCGGTTACATCGACAATGTCGCCGGTACGTTCCAAATGCCCTTCAACGGAAATGTCGGGATTGCCGGGCGTTTGCCGACAGGCAACCCGTTGCTTGTGATGCGCGCTATCCAATCGTGCCAGGCGACAGCGACAACTGTGGTGCCGAACTGTAACGGCAGCCAGTATACACCGCCAACTCGTCAATCCATCAACAACGATGCGTTTGTTGAAAAGGATTATAACGATGCAACATATCGCGGTGGCCGTATTGCGCTGACATGGAACATCAGCGACGACTGGTCGATTGATTTGATGCACGTTCGTCAGGAACTGGACACCGATGGTGTGTTCGATTTCGAGCCTGATGTGGGTGATTTGAAAGTTACCAAGTTTAACGACAACTCTTTGCGTGACCGCGTCAGTCTTTCGACATGGGCAGTCAATGGCCGCCTTGGCGAACTCGACCTGATTTATACAGGTTCGTTCATGAAGCATCGCGCAACGCAGATTGCCGACTATGCTGGCTATTCAAATATCGGCCTTTTCTTGCCTTATTATGAATGTGATCGCGGTGTTTATTACACAGCGGCATATAACGGTAATATCGGCAATGCCTGCTATGCCCCGAACAAGAGCTATCAGGTTCGCAACAAGACGGAGCGATTGACGCAAGAATTCCGTATCACGACGCCTGCCGACAAGCGCTTACGTGGTACATTCGGGTTATTCTATGACAATAACAAATTGTTCGACAATACCGACTGGTCCTATCTGCAAGAAGCGGCCGGCTTCATTTATCGCCGGGCACCCAATCCGTCGGTGAACGCAAATGATCCTAGCATTCGCCCTGTACAGGTTGGATTTTTTAATGACATCCAACGCAAGGATAAGCAATTTGCAGCCTATGGTGAAGCCTCTTTTGACATTGTGCCTGACAAATTGATACTTACTGGGGGCCTGCGCTATTATAACGAAAAGGCGTCTATTAACGGCTCGTCAAACGGAAGCTTTGGCACTGGCGCGCGCGGCGTTTACAATCCAGCGACTGGAACGTATTCGCCATCGGCAACACCTCCACAATTTTACGGTGTTAGTGCTCCACTCGATGTCCTGTATGCCGATACATCGCCTGCCAAATACACGGGTGTGTTGTTTAAGGGGAATCTGACATATCGGATAGGAGATGGTTCGCTTGTTTATGCGACCTATTCTGACGGCTTCCGTCCTGGCGGATTTAATCGCCAGCCATGTACGCCAGGTAGACGATTTGGTCCCAATAACACGCTTTGTACGCCTGAAGTCTTTGCTTCGCTTGGAATCTATGTGCCTGATAAAGTACAGAATTATGAAGTCGGCGGAAAGTTCTCACTTCTTGACAGGCGTTTGCAAATCAATTTGGCGGCTTATCAAATCGACTGGAATAATATTCAGATCACTTTGTTCGACCAAAATATTTCGAACCAAACGTTTACGACAAATTTGATTGATGCACGTATTAGGGGCGTTGAAGGTGATGTAACGTGGCGAGCTACCCCGGAGCTAACTCTCAACAGTGCTTTTTCGTTTAACGACTCTGAGCTGACAAAATATCGTCAAGATACGACTATACTTCGTGCTTTGGGAACTCCTTTGGCTCTGAGCCCCAAATTCCAGTTCAACGCTCGCTTGCATTGGGAAAAGGAACTTTCTTCGGGACTGATGCCGTTCGCGCAGGTTGGTTTCCATTATGTCGGTAAGAGCATCTCTGATGTAATCGACAATGTCGACATCCGTTATCAAGGGCTTAACCCCACTTTAGGTTATGAGCCAGCGATTCCGGTCACTTACAATGGTGTGGTAGTTAATCCGGGTGACGTGGTTGTACCAGTTCCTGCTGCACAGCAACTCGATTCCTATGCAACCTTCTCCGCCTCGTTCGGCGTATCCAAGGATGAATGGCGCATCGAATTGTTCGGGGACAATCTGACCGACGAACGGCCTGAATTGTACAAGAGCGGAAATGACGGCG
>NZ_JBJXFW010000061.1:0-25399 GCF_046154385.1 Sphingorhabdus sp.
AGCCCGATCATGAGCACGCTGCGCAGCGACGCCGCGTTGGAAATCTATGCTTCGCAGGGCGCAACGCCTGAAAAGCTGACCATTGCCGGTGGCTTTGCCGAAGTGAATGAAAAAGGCCTGACGATCTTGGCCGAACGGGTCGTCGAGGCCGCCTAAGCCCAATGTTGGCCGGGTCTCCTTCTGGCACCGGCCATTGCCGCTGAAACACCTTCCAACTTCAAGGATCAGGTTGCGGAAGTGAGTGACCGTATCGAGCTCGGTTTCAAGCTCTGCGCACAACATATCTTACGCGACGGAATTTTATCCATTGCCCACAGCGACCAACTGGCAGAGCTTGGCGTGCGGATGGTCGAAAGCGTGTCGCAGGATGTTCGGGACAATTCGGCTCCTTTGTTTCCTGCCAATCCCCTTTTTGCGAAAATAGGTGACAGCGGCAGTTCTGTTTTCATTGTTACCGCGGTCGATTCAACAGCTTGCCGGGTCGTGGTGTCGGACACCGACGCCGCTCTTAATGCGCGGATCGACTTCGTCGACCGTCTGCGCGCCACGTCATCATGGGTCTATGACACGCGCAGATCGGGCACGGCCAGCGGCTATATGAAAGATGAGCTGGTTATCAAATCAGGCCATATGATCACGATCGTCAACGGACCACAATTGGTCCGTGATGAAGGCAGAGGCATTCAGGTGTTCGTAACTGTGGCGTTGATTCCCAAAGCCTCGCCCTGAAGGTCTGTGGCGAAAGGATTTTCGAATTTGCCTGGTGGTGCCGCTTATGCCACGATGAACATGGGGAGACGTCCGATGCTTTTAGGCCTTATTGCACTCACACTCGCAGCCACCTTTTTTGGCGCAGCGCTTTATATCAACGTTGCGGAACATCCTGCGCGGATGCTGCTGGATGATCGAAACGCACTTGCGCAATGGTCACCGAGCTACGCCCGCGCGTTTAACCTGCAAGGCGGGCTTGCGGTTTTAAGTGGCTTGGCCGGGCTTGCTTCGGCTTGGTTTACGGGCAACTGGCACTGGGCCGGTGGCGCCGTGCTCATGATCGCAAACTGGCCCTATACCCTGTTCGGCATCCTGCCGCTCAATAACCGGCTGAATGCCATCGATTTGGACAATGTGGGGCCGGAAACACGCGCAATGTTGGAGCGGTGGAATCGGTTGCACGGGGTCAGGACCATATTGTCCGGAATGGCCGTTATCGCATATCTGTGGGTCGCATTGGCTTAAAACCAGGACCTAGGCTTAATCAGCGCCATTTCTCTTTACCTGACGGCGGGTTTTTGGTGCCATAAAAATAACCCTGCACCAATGATGATCGCCGACCCCAATAATGACGTCAGATCGGGCCAGTCACCGAATAGCAGGATTCCCAGCGCCATCGCGATCAGTAATTGGATGTAGGTCATCGGCGCAATTTCGGCGGCCGATGCCCGAGTTGTACCCATAAAAATCAGCCAATGCGCAAAGCTTGCCGATACGGCAACGATGCAAGCCCGCGCTACAATCGTCCAGTCAGGCAAACCGACATGAAGCGGTGCAAATCCTGAAAAATGGCCAATCACCGCGGCACCGGCCACAAAGGGAACGGCGATGGATGCCACCAGGAATTGCATCAATAAGGGGGAGCCTTTCCCGGCAACCGCGCGGTTTCCCATCATCATCAGCGACATGCACAAGGCTGCGGCGAGCGGCATGAGCGCGACCCAACCCAAGGCCGCCACATTCGGCCGCAGGATGATCAGTACCCCCGCAAATGCGGCAAGCGATGCTATCCAAGTGGCTTTACCCGTGCGCTCCTTCAAGATCAGTGCGCTTAACAATGCGGTGATCATCGGCGTGGTAAATCCGATCGCCGTCGCTTCGGCCAAGGGCATCAGGAAGATCGACGAGAAGAACAGGATAGTCGCGGCGGCGACTGCTGCACCGCGCATCAATTGAATTGGCGGGTTCGGCAGTGCAAAACCTCGCCTTCCTTCCTTTACGAAAAGAAACACCCCAAGCCCCGCCGCACCGACCGAATAACGCAACGCGGCGACAGCCGTTCCGGGCCATGCTCCGGCGATTGATTTGATCACGGCATCACCGCATGACAACAGTGCAAAACCGCATAAGGCGAATAAGAGACCCGATCGGGCCGATTGATTATGCACTTAAAATTCCCTGAATCTGCCAAAGCCTTAAGGCTCGATGAGCCGGATAGATAGAGCGATGAATAGCTCTCTACACAGATGCTAAAATGATAGCATTACCGATTTATTCACCATTTGCCGGTAGCAACCATTTACGTTGCAACTAAACTAAATCGGAGCGGTAAAGCTGTGAGTGCATTTGGCAAGAAACCAGGCCTAACACCGGGACGTCCGTCTTTTGGCGTTGCGCGACCCATGACCGGCGGTGGTTCTTCGCCATCCAATCATACGCCGCAACCACCCGTCTCTCCCCAACCCGAGCCGCAACTACCCGAAGGTGGCGAGCAGTTTCCACCATTGCATTCGGTTGAGCTACCCGGTGGCGTGCCGACACCGCAAACACCCATGCAAGACGCCATGTCACGCCTGTCCGAGCGTGCGAGTTCGGTGGCCGCGGTTGATGAGGGCCCACAAGGCTTTGAAGCGTCGGTCCACAAGATCAAGGAGCAGGTGCTCCCCCGTCTTTTGGAACGCGTCGACCCTGAAGCGGCAGCTTCGCTGAACAAGGAAGAGCTGACCGAAGAATTCCGGCCCATCATTCTTGAAGTTTTGGCCGAACTCAAACTAACGCTTAACCGCCGCGAGCAATTTGCACTCGAAAAGGTGCTGGTGGACGAACTTCTCGGTTTTGGTCCGCTCGAAGAATTGCTCGGCGACCCCGAAATTTCCGATATCATGGTCAACGGCCCCCTGCAGACCTATATCGAAAAAAAGGGCAAGCTGCAGATCGCGCCCATCCAGTTCCGGGATGAAGAGCATCTGTTCCAGATTGCCCAGCGCATCGTGAACCAGGTCGGCCGCCGTGTCGACCAAACGACCCCGCTTGCCGATGCCCGTTTGAAAGACGGCAGCCGTGTGAACGTCATTGTGCCGCCGCTCTCGTTGCGCGGCACAGCTATCTCGATTCGTAAGTTTTCCGAAAAGCCGATCACCATCGATATGCTCAAGGGCTTCGGCTCCATGTCGGAACCGATGGCCACCGCGCTGAAAATCGCGGGTGCATCGCGGATGAACATCGTTATCTCGGGCGGTACGGGTTCCGGTAAAACGACGATGCTCAACGCCCTGTCGAAAATGATCGACCCGGGCGAGCGCGTGCTGACGATTGAAGACGCTGCAGAATTGCGCTTGCAGCAACCGCACTGGCTCCCTCTGGAAACCCGCCCGCCGAACCTTGAAGGCGAAGGCGCGATTACCATTGGTGATCTTGTAAAGAACGCCTTGCGTATGCGTCCTGACCGTATCATCCTAGGCGAAATTCGTGGCGCGGAGTGTTTCGACCTTCTCGCCGCTATGAACACCGGCCACGACGGTTCCATGTGTACGCTTCACGCCAACAATCCACGCGAGTGCCTTGGCCGTATGGAAAACATGATTTTGATGGGCGACATCAAGATCCCGAAAGAAGCCATTTCGCGCCAGATCGCCGAATCGGTCGATATGATCGTTCAGGTTAAGCGTCTGCGCGACGGCTCACGCCGTACCACCCAGATCACCGAAGTTATCGGTATGGAAGGCGACGTCATCGTGACGCAGGACCTGTTCAAGTTCGAATATCGCGATGAAGACGCCGACGGGAAGATCCACGGTGAGTGGGTCGCGGGTGGTGTTCGGCCCTATACCTTGGAAAAAGCGCGACAATTCGGCTTTGACCAGCCCTTTTTGGAAGCCTGCCTGGGTTAAACACCTTTTATTGCGAGTGCCGCCGAAATTACGGCGGAAAGCACCGCGAATACGGTGATCGCTGTCCACGGCATGAACCCTACCGCTTCGATATTTTTTCGCCTGCTGCGCCCGCGGTCGGCCAAGCTGCTAATGAGGACAATCACACCGGACAGCACTGAAAGGCTCGTCCATAGATGATTGCCCAAAAAGATTGATCCAAACGTTATCATGCGCGCCATGTGGTGCGCGATGGGGCGTTGGTCAAGGTATCAGCCCTCTAGCAAATTTCGACGGGCATCGTAATATCGCGCCGGTTATGTTGCGCGGGTATCTGGCTTCTTACTTCGGCGATACGCTTAAAGTCCAAATTGGCGTAACCAATGCTTTCCGTCTCGTTCATATCCAGAAGGACTTCGCCCCACGGATCGATAACCAGCGAATGGCCGAAAGTGCGTCTGCCATCTTCATGCGTACCGGATTGTGCCGCAGCAATCACAAAAGCCTGAGCTTCAATCGCCCGCGCCCTAAGCAGAGCGTGCCAATGTGCCTGGCCGGTGGGCACAGTGAATGCGGCGGGAACCGCCAAAACGTCAACGCCCGATTTTGCGTAGGCGCTATAGAGATCAGGAAATCGCAAGTCATAGCAGATGGACAGGCCCATCAGTCCCAATGGGCATTGCACTGCGACAGGCCCGGATCCTGCTAAATAAGCGGAAGATTCACGCCAACTTTCACCCGTTGAAAGGTCGACATCAAAAAGATGCATTTTATCATAACGTGCCCGAATGTGACCATTGGCATCGATGACAATTGACCGGTTTGCATATTTGCCTGACGCCTGATCCAAAATCGGCATTGACCCGATATGCACCCACATCCCGCATTTCCCGGCAACATCGGCCAGATATTTCAAACCTTCATTTTCTGATTCGGAAACTATGCTTTTGGCCGCTCTATTGCGGTCCTTATCCAGCATGAAAGACATTTCAGGCGCGAAATACATTTTCGCGCCAGCTTCGGAAGCTTGGTAAATAGCGGCGACCATTTTTACGATATTGTGTGTAGTTGTGGTGTCGCTGCACATCTGGTGAACCGCTATTCTCATTGCTTTTGCCTCATCCTGAATCTCTTTGATCGTTAGAATATGGTTAATATTCTATGCCTGCCCGCACATTGTTATACTGTATGAAAAATGCAACAGTCCGATAAATTGAGACATTTCTGCGGTATTTGGCCATTCAATGCTTGAAATGCCACATGGTTTGTGTCAGTGACCCTGCCGAGTGCAACGCACTTCGCAATAAAAAAGGAGCACAAAATGCGTTTCGGTAAGATTTCTCTCGCTGCAGTAGCAGCCGCTGCCCTCATCAGCGCGCCAGTAATGGCTGAATCACTTTCGCCTTCAGTAAAGGCGGTTGCTGCTTCCAAGGTTAAGCGCGCTGGCGCTTCCACCAAGGAAGAAAGCAAGCTCGGCGGTGGCAGTGGCGTTATCGTCGCTGTTCTGGCTGCTGTTGCTGTTATCGGCGGTATCGTTATCGCTGCTGGCAACGACGACGATGAGCCAACCAGCCCCTGAGTTGATCAGGTAGTGAATTTAGAAAAGGCGGCCGAAAGGTCGCCTTTTTTTTACCCGTTTTTCAGACAAATGAAATAATTGCTTGGCAAGCAAGCGTCCCATCGCCCCGACTGGAGAAATGATAAATGACTGATAAGCTAAATGTTCTCGTCACCGGCGGGGCGGGATATATTGGCAGTCATGCCGTTCTGGCGTTGTTGGATGCAGGTCATAGGCCGGTCGTAATAGACAATTTGGTTACCGGGTTCCGATGGGCCGTCGCCGAAGAAGCGCCTTTTTACGAAGGCGACATATCCGACGAAGCATTGGTGGCCGATATCTTCGCAAAGGAAGACATCAACGCCGTTATGCATTTTGCCGGTTCAATCATCGTGCCGGAATCGGTGGAAAATCCGCTCAAATATTACCACAATAATACCGCGAAGACCCGTTCCCTGATCGATTCGATCATAAAAGCTGGCATTCGGCACATGATCTTTTCATCCACCGCGGCAACTTACGGCATTCCCAAGGAAAGCCCGGTGCGCGAGGATATGCCCACGTTACCCATCAACCCTTATGGCACATCCAAATTGATGACCGAATTCATGTTGCGCGATGTCGCAGCTGTGCATGATTTCAATTACTGCGCCTTGCGTTACTTCAACGTCGCTGGTGCCGACCCCAAGGGACGTAGCGGGCAATCCACATTGGGGGCAACCCATCTGATCAAAATCGCCGTTGAAGCTGCACTTGGTAAACGGGACAGCGTCGGCGTCTATGGTACAGATTATGCTACAGACGACGGCACGGGTGTTCGTGATTACATACATGTCGCCGATCTTGCGGCAGCACATGTCATTGCATTGGAAGCACTCACCGCTGATCCTGCGACAAGCCACACGCTTAACTGCGGCTATGGCCATGGTTATTCGGTATTGCAGGTTCTCGATGCCGTGGACCGCGTGACAAATAACCAGCTTGTCCGCAAAATGGAAGGCCGGCGCGCCGGCGATCCGGATTCGTTGATTTCAGACAATCGCGGCATTATCGCCCGCTTTGGCTGGCAACCCAAATATGACGACCTGGACACAATTGTTCAGCACGCGTTGGCATGGGAGCGCCAGTTGGAGGACAGACGGGCTTAATCTGGCCCGGCGTCTTGCACTCACTCATCAGTGACACCATATCCGGCTGATGGATAATCACGCACATAACAACAGCAACATCTGGTACGGCACGACCATATTGTCGGTCCGCAAAAATGGCAAAGTCATCATCGCGGGCGATGGTCAAGTATCGATGGGACAGACGGTCATGAAGCCCAATGCCCGTAAAGTTCGTCAGTTGCATGATGGCTCCGTCATTGGTGGCTTCGCCGGAGCGACAGCCGATGCCTTTACGTTGTTCGAACGTCTGGAACGCAAACTCGAACAACATCGTGGGCAGTTAATGCGCGCGGCGGTCGATCTCGCCAAAGACTGGCGCACCGACAAATATCTCCGCAATCTGGAGGCGATGATGATAGTTGCCGACAAGGATGTGACACTGATCCTGACCGGCAATGGTGATGTTCTCGAACCCAATGATGGCATTGCCGCGATCGGGTCAGGTGGTAACTTTGCCCTTTCGGCCGCACGCGCACTTGTCGATTATGAGGCAGAGGCCGAAAAACTGGCGCGACACGCGATGAAAATTGCTGCGGAAATTTGTGTTTACACAAACGATCAGTTGACTGTCGAAGTTCTAGATTCGGCTTCTTAATATCTGCTTGGAATTCAAATAATGATCCAGAATTTAACTCCAAAAACCATTGTTGCTGCGCTTGATGAACATATCATCGGTCAAGTCGATGCCAAGAAAGCTGTCGCTGTCGCGTTACGTAACCGCTGGCGGCGACAAAGGCTTGGTGCAGACTTGCGTGATGAAGTGACGCCGAAAAATATCCTTATGATTGGCCCCACGGGTTGCGGTAAAACCGAAATCAGCAGGCGGCTCGCAAAATTGGCCGATGCACCCTTTATCAAAGTCGAAGCAACCAAATTTACCGAAGTCGGTTATGTCGGCCGCGATGTTGAGCAAATTGCCCGCGACTTGGCCGAAGAGGCTGTGCGCCTGGAAAAGGAGCGGCGGCGGGGCTCGGTGCGTGAAGCCGCCGAGGCGGCTGCCATGGAGCGTATGTTAAAGCCGCTGGCCGGTGAAACTGCCAGCGAAGCAACCCGCGAAGCATTTCGCCAGCGTATCCTTGACCGGCATATGGACGATGTGGAAATCGAAATCGAAGTGTCAGACAGCCCGACTATGCCAATGGAAATTCCCGGCATGGGCGGCAATGTTGGCATGATAAATCTCGGCGAAATGATGGGCAAAGCCTTTGGCCAGAACAATCTGAAGCGTCGCAAGATGAAGGTTCCCGACGCATGGGCAAAGCTTGTCGAAGAGGAATCGGAAAAGCGGCTTGACCAAGACGATGTCAACCGTGTGGCATTGGCCGATGCCGAAGCCAATGGCATCGTTTTCCTCGATGAAATAGACAAGATTGCGGTTTCTGACGTGCGCGGCGGATCAGTCAGCCGCGAAGGTGTGCAGCGCGATTTGCTGCCGTTGATCGAGGGCACAACGGTGGCGACCAAATATGGTCCGATGAAGACCGACCATGTTCTCTTCATCGCCTCGGGTGCTTTCCATGTTTCAAAACCGAGCGATATGCTTCCCGAATTGCAGGGGCGTTTGCCCATCCGGGTCGAACTGCGCGCATTGGAGCATGCAGATTTTGTCCGTATCCTTTCCGAAACCCGGGCTAATCTGCCACAACAATATGCAGCTTTGTTGGCCACCGAAGAAGTCCATCTGGATTTCACCGAGGACGCTATTGATGCAATTGCGCGTATTGCGATCGACGTGAACGCAACGGTCGAAAATATCGGAGCACGCCGGTTGCAAACGGTCATGGAAAAGCTTTTGGAAGAGATCAGTTTTGAAGCGGAGGATCGCAAAGGAGAAACTTTGACGATTGATGCCGATTATGTCAGCAAACAGCTATCCGGAATCGCCAAGGATACCGACCTCTCCAAATATGTTCTTTAAATGTTCTCATTTCTTTGCTAGGCTTCGAGCAATGTGAAGGAGAATGAAATGACCTATGAAGGCGGATGTCACTGCGGTGCAGCGCGGTATAAAGTTGGCGGCGTGCCTCAACATGTATCTGTATGCCATTGCACCGATTGCCGAAAATCCGCCGGCGCACCCTTTGTCAGTTGGGCCGCATTTTCTTCATCTGATTTTGAATCCAGTGGTGATATCAAATCCTTCCGCTCCTCCGAACACGCTGTTCGTCATTTCTGCAAGCAATGCGGCACAGGCCTCTTTTATGTGAATGAAGAAGCGTTGCCCGGTCTGGTAGATATCCAGACCTGCACATTAGACAATCCCGAAGCCCTCGCTCCGCTTTTGCAGGTGCAAGCGGTCGAGCAGTTGTCATGGACTATAGGGTTGGAAAGCCTTCCGAAATTCAACCGTTTTCCGGAATAGCCGCGTGGCGTTGTGGTCAGCAAAGCCAAGCCATGAGAGCTATCGCGAACCCGCCTGATTGTTGGCCCCGCTGGCTTTTGGTGCGACCACCAGCGTCCATGCCTTGTCTTTAACGAAATAGCGCTTGGCAAGCGTTTGCAGCAGGGTAGGCGTCACATTGGCATAGTCGCTGTATAGTCGCCCCAGCGCGGTAAAGCGCGCCGGGTCTTGTGTCGCGCCTTTCAGATTGTTCAACCAGAATGTATTCCCGGACGCGGCGCGTTCGACATATTGCTTCATCGGTTCGACGGCACGATTCAATTCATCGGTACTGACCGGGTTGACCGAAAGGTCGGCTGCAACCTCATCAGCAAAGCTGAAAAAACGATCGACATCAGTGGGTTTCACCTGTGTATAAGCCATCAAATAACCGCCGCTGGAAAAATCCTTGGGCCATTGCGATGTCATGTCAGGGCTATAGCTTGCCGCCTGCTCTGCCCGGAATTTTTCAAACAGCCGGTCCCGGAATATAGCCGCCAGAATTTCAAGCTGACGCCCCTCGGTAATGCCATCGATCCCCCCCCCAGTTGGCCAAGCTATGACAGCTGCAGCCTGGTCAGCCGATCCCTTGTGGGTCAAGCGAATGGGCATCGCGGACGACTTGGGAAAGCTTATCGACTGCGCGGTCGCAGGGGGCATGACGGCGTTGCGTGCTTTCATCGCGCCAAAACTTGCCTCAAGCGCTGTTACGGCTGCTTGCTTTTCAAAATCGCCAAATAAGAGCACTTCGACCGGCCCTTGCGAAAGCAACGGCGACCAATATGCTTTGAACGACGCTGCATCGATTTTGGCGACATCGGAAGGCGACGCCGCTTTCCAGCGCAGATCCTTGTTGCGGAGCAGATATTCGAGATCGCGCTGCAGTACCGACGTCGCAGACATTTCAAAGCTGTCATAGCCTGACGTTGCCAATGCCTTTGCACGCTCCACAGGTGCCGGGTCCCAGCCGGGATGCTCAATCTTTGTAGCGATTAACGTCAATTGATCGGCGAGATCATCGGGGCGTGTATTGGCGGCAAATTCAAACGCATCGTCCTCAATCTCAAAATTGAGTTCGATCCTTCGACCGTTGACCATTTGGTCAATTTCGGTGCGCTTTAACTTTCCGATGCCATTTTCGGGCAAGACATAACGACCAGCCCATAACAGCCCTCCTTTTTCCGGAGTGACCGATTGGTATCCTTTGCCAAACCTGACCATGACCCGGATTTGGCCACTTTCCGCTTGGTTCGGATAAAGCAGAGCACGAACACCGTTCGAAAGTTCAAGTCTGGTCATAGATTGCCGGGAAAAGGTTTCCTCCGACGAGACTTTGCCGGGCGGCCCAAGCTTTGGTAACGCGTCAAAACCGAGTGATGTACTGGCGAGCCTTGCACCTTTATTGGCTGCAACGACTTCGCTTAAGGCCGACAGCGTTCTTTTGTCGGCATCGACGACCGGCGTCGGCGAAGAAAGCATCAATCTGGTAGCATCAGCCTTGAACAGGGATTTAGTTGATGCATGCAGGCGTTCTGGAGTGAACTTGCCTTTCATACCCTCAAAGACTTGAACAATTGTTTTAGGCGCTGCCACGGTTTCACGAATGTCTACGGCGTTTACAATGTCATCCGCTTGCTTTGCCGCAGCTTCAAACGGATAGCTGTCAAGCATGGTCCGCAACGCGTTGCCAAACAGCGTGAGTTCGCGATCAATATCCGCGATCGATGGCGGCGTCGCATTGGCATCGGCAATAACCGACCTGACGTCTTTGGTCGCGGCTTCCCATTTGTCGCCGACCGGCGTAATGGAGACCAGCGTCGCGTCGGCAGTGCGCGAAATATCTTCTTGAGCCACTTCGGCGAACAGAAAATTTCCGCCTCCTCGTGCCTGAACTTCCAGCCGTCGATTGATAATTTGCAATGCCAAGGCATCGACCAGCAATTGCTCGTTATAGGCTATTGTATCATCAACTTTACGCCACGGGCGCAAATAGGCAATACTGACGGTTGACGGTAATGTTGATTCCACCAGCACTCGCGTAGGCGTACCTTGCGGGGTGGGATCACCAAATTCTGGCTCCGGCGCACGGGGTCCAGTACCTTGCCAATCATGGAAATATTTCTGGACAAGATTGGCAAGCTGGGACGGTTCGATGTCACCGGCCATAACGATTACTGCATTTTCTGGTCGATACCAACGGTCATGAAAGGCATTTAATGCCTCAGCGCTCGCCGCGTGTAGAGTTTCCGGTGTTCCTATCGTTGACCGGTTCGCAAGTCGCTGTCCTTGAAACGCATGTTGACGAAGGGCATCACTATAAATCAGCTGTGCACCGCTGTTTTCACGTAGTTCGGCAAGGACAATAGCACGCTCGGCGTTGAGGGCAGTCTCCGAGATACGCGGATTACGAATCATACCTGAAATGATCTTGACCGATTCATCGAGTGTAGTCGGCGTTGCGGAGGGTAAATCAAGCTTGTAAACCGTTTGCGTCGGAGTTGTTTGCGCGTTGCTGTCGCTGCCGAATGTAACGCCGAAACGCTGCCAGATGCGCTTGGCCTCGCCATCGGGTACGAAAGTCGAACCCCGAAACGACAAATGCTCGATCAGATGAGCGAAGCCCTGCTCCTCATTATTTTCGTGCAATGCACCGGCATCTATACGGACACGAATGGATACTTGTCCTGAAGGTACATCATTTTTTTTGACCGCGTAGCGCAACCCGTTAGGAAGAACGCCGAATGTCCAGCTCTCGTCGACCGGTACATCGCTGCCTTCATACAGCCACGGCACGCTTGCAGGCTTTTCGCCGGCCTGGCTGACAGGCGCTGCAGATTGAGCATACGCATTTGAAGACAGCAGCAGAGCCGCGAAAACGAAAGCTTTGGACATTATATGCATTACGGTCTCAATATCCTGAGTGACTGTTGACGCTAGATGAACGCGCCGACGAAACTGCGCTTAAATTCCACCGTCAACGCAGTCATAGCCCAGTCCGCGCAACCCTAATATCAAGGCTTCGACACATTCATTCAACATGTGTGCGTCGGTCGTGCGCACCACGAAATTGGCCCCGACCTTGCCTTCGCGAAAAAAAGGATAGCTGCCGATCTGGCACCCTTCATGATGTTTTTCGGTATCGCCAAGCAATTTGGCTACTTCGCTTTCTGCGACCCAACACCCGATTTGGTGCGACAATAATGGAGCGCCACCCTCTAATGTACCGGTCAGGGCGTCAAGCATACCCGCTGTTATATGCGGAACGCCGGCCATGATGAAGATATTCCCGTGCCGAATGCCTGGCGCGCCAGACATTTTATTGGGAATGAGCTCCGCACCATCGGGAACACGTGCCATTCGCAGCCGCCCGGGATTGATCCCTCCCCGCGTCTCGTAATATTTATGCAGCACCGCGCTTGCTTCTGGGTGGACAACAACCTCAACCCCCAACGCCGCTGCAATTGCATCGACGGTTATATCGTCATGCGTAGGACCAATGCCACCTGTCGTAAACAGATAGTCATTGCGCGCACGTAGCAGGTTCACCGCTTCGACAATCGCACCCATATCGTCTGCAACCACGCGCACTTCCTTGAGGCGGATGCCCTGAATATTCAGCCACAGCGCAATTTGCGCGACATTTTTGTCCTGTGTGCGGCCAGAAAGGATTTCGTCGCCGATGATTACGAGCGCGGCGGTATAGATGCGGGATTCTGTCATGCGACTGCGATAGCATAAATACCCCTCTCGCAAAGTGCGGAAAAACGCTCTATGTCGTTTGCATGGATCAATATGTAGAAGTTACACCCGCTGAAGCGGGCCTCTCGCGCGACGGGGTCATCAAATTGCACGGGGCCGAAGGCTTTGAAGGCATGCGAAAGGCTGGCCGCCTAGCGGCTGAGATCCTCGATGCACTGGTGCCGCATGTCGTGCCGGGCGTCCGTACAGAAGAACTCGACGATATTGTGCGCGAAATGACGATGCGTGGCGGCGGGGTTCCGGCGACCTTGGGGTATCGCGGCTATACGCATAGCTGCTGCATTTCGATCAACCATGTCATCTGCCACGGTATCCCGTCGGAAAAGAAGCTGAAGGATGGCGACATCGTCAATATCGACGTGACTCCGCAACTGGACGGTTGGCACGGCGACACCAGCCGAATGTTTCTGGTCGGCGATGTTCCGGTTAAAGCCAAGCGCCTGGTCGAAGTGACCTATGAATGTCTTATGCTGGGGATCGATCAAGCAAAACCGGGGAACCATGTGGGCGATATCGGTCATGCGATACAGGCCCATGCGGAAAAGCATCGCTACGGCGTGGTCCGCGACTTTTGCGGCCATGGCCTAGGCCAACTGTTTCACGACGCGCCCGAAATCGTGCATGTCGGTCGGCCGGGAACTGGCCCCCAATTGCGCCCGGGCATGATCTTTACGATCGAACCGATGATCAATATCGGCAAGGCGGCAGGCAAAGTTTTGGAAGACGGGTGGACGGCGGTTACCCGCGACCGGAGCCTGTCGGCGCAATTCGAACATAGCATCGGCATTACCGAAACCGGATGCGAGATTTTTACCGCCAGCCCAAAGGGTTTTGACAAGCCGCCTTATTGAGGCGCTTATTATTTATTCTGCAATCGACCTTCTGGATCATAAACCGTCACCTTGCAAGGCGGGGTGTCGCTCCAGTTCCACAGCACCAGATTAGTGGCGCCATCGTGGATGCCCGGAACATAACTGGGCACCAGTGCCCCGTTGAAACCTTCGGCCACCAAAAATTTGGCGATCCTTTGCGAAGGTGCGATTTTACCGCCGCGCTGAAAGACAAGCCATGCACAGGCCATGTCTATTTCGTCAATCGCAAGTGTCTGGTATGTTTGCCCATCGGTCAAGTTTGCCACTTTTTCGCACGCAATGTCATATTCACATAAGGTCAAGGGCAGCATCCGACGCGCGAAGCCCTGTGTGCATTCGGCCAAAGCAGTAATCGGTTCGAGCGAAAGATAGAGCGCCGCCTGCCCCCTTATATTGAAGCGGCCACCGGAAATGGCCGCGCCTGTTCCAGAGGTGGGATCAAATGACCATCGTGGATCATGCGCGCGATAGGCGCGGCCGTTAAAATTCAAGCAAAACCGCCTAAGGCCATATGGTCAAGATAATCGCGCACAGCCGCCGCGTCGCCCGATTTCACCAAAGATTCGGCGGTCCGACCGTCCAAAGCGGGAATGGGTTGCGCCCGATACCAAGCCATTGCTTGAGCATCGCTGCCCGCCCAATTTTTGATACGTGCGATGATTTCCAGCATTTCGGTCATCCTGCCTTGCGCCTTTGGCGCTTTCATGCGGTTGGTTTTAATGACGGTTGCCAATGGCAGTCCGACCGTTTCGGCCAGTTGCGCCTTGGACATGCGAAACAGGTCCGCAAGATAGGCGATGTCAACGTCACCGGATTTGGTAAAGCAGGCCCCAAGAAACCCGGCATCAGCAAAGGGGGCAAAGGTCGGCATTGCCCGAAACGTCGCAGGCATTTCGCGTAAAGTGGCAGAAGATGGCGTTTCCATATTATGTCCGTTATTTTGACCCTATAACGTCCATATAATAGGGCAATATTTTCCCGTCAACCCTCTTGTGCTTCATTCCGTCCCATGGTCGTCACAAGCGCAGCCCAGCAGTTTCGTCCAGCCCCGCCATGATATTCAAATTCTGCACTGCGGCCCCGCTGGCGCCCTTGCCCAGATTGTCCAGCATCGCCAACAAACGCACTTGCGTGTTGTCCGGCGACCCCAAAACGTAAAGATCAAGCCGATCGGACGGTTCCTGCGTATTCAGGATCAGGAGTTCGGACGGAGCAAGTTGGTCATGAACCGTGACCACAGGAGAAGCTGCATAATGTGCAGCCAATGCGTCCCGCATATCCTCCGGGCTGTCGCTTCCTGGCATGACCGAAATAGGCAATGGCACCTCGACCATCATCCCCCGAAAGGCGCGCACAACGGCAGGGGAAAATATCGGCGCAAGACCAAGGCCGGCATGGATCTGCATTTCGGGAACGTGCTTGTGGCTCAAGTCAAGTCCATAAGTACGGAAACCGATATCTGCCCCATCGCCGCTTTCGAACCGCTCGATTAAAGCTTTCCCGCCGCCTGAATATCCCGACACAGCGTTTACCGTATAAGGCCAGTCTTCCGGTATTAAATCAGCGGCGACCAGAGGCGCAACCAATCCCAGAAAACCGGTCGGATAACAGCCAGGATTACTCACAAACCGGGCGGCTGCAATTCGATCCCGCTGGCCTTTTCGATATTCCGGAAATCCATATGTCCAGTTCTGGTCCACCCGATGCGCAGTCGAGGCGTCGATTATCTGTGTTTTGGCAGAGTTTGTCATTGCAACAGCATCTTTTGCGGCGTCATCCGGAAGGCAGAGAATTACAAAGTCGGCATCGTTCAGCGCCTGACGTCTGGCCGCCACATTTTTACGCTGCTCATCGTCAAGCGTGATAAGCGAAAATTCGTCACGCCCTGCAAGGCGTTCGGCAATTTCCAGCCCCGTCGTGCCAGCCGCGCCATCGATGAATACCGAACTGGTCATAGTATAATGCGCTTGCGGGCAACAATTGCTTCTTCGGCTGCCCCAAATCTTGCTGCTGCTTGCGACAAAGGCTCCACACTAACCGCCATCGCTTTACCATTGGCGTGAATGATATTTTCGGAATCGGCCATAATGCCGACATGGCCCGGAAAAAACACCAGATCGCCGCGCATAAGCGAAGCACCTTCAGGCAAATCGTCGCCAAATTCAGCTTGCTGCATATCGGCGTCGCGCGGCGCCAAAACGCCTTTCAACCCGAAGACCAGTTGGATCAGACCGGAACAATCAATCGCATCGCCGCTTCGTCCGCCCCAACTATAGGGGGCGCCGATCAAGCGCTCCGCCAAATCGACCGGCGACGGCGTGACGCCGCCTATTTCAGATAGATGCACTTGCGGGACAAATCCATTTTCGCAGGCCAGATATGTGCCGCATTCGCTTGGAGCGCCGCAAGCCAATTGTGCACCCATCGGATACCGAGCCAGAACCGGAGCCTTGGCGATAGGCGCTGCAACCAGCAAAGTCGCGGCTGCGCTGACAATATGCGTGGCGTCAAAATCTTCGCCCAGCCCAGCGAAGCGCAAATAGCCTAGATAATTATCATGCAGGCAATATCCCCACGCCCATTCGCCAGCGACGTCAAGCACAGCAAATTCTTCGCCATGCATCAAGGCGCTTACGGGCATTGCGGTTGCATGCGGTTCAGCATGAATTACGGTGACAGGCGCGATGCCGGTACGTAACATGGGCACGGCATAATGCGGAGCGAACAATTTACCAGCCAGGCTGATATCCGCAAGGTCCCCCCTGATAGGCGTTGTCCGTCTATCACCCGTCAAGCTGTGCCCTGTTAGAGTGTATATTGGCCGGTCGCCTGTTGTTTTCGTGCCCAACTATCTTTTCCCCACTTGCGTCAATCCGGCCAAGGGCGGGTCTGTCACGCCGTAAAGTTCAAGCCGATCAATGATGTGTTTGACAACCTTCATCGGCCCGACGGTTCTTTTCACCTCCACCCTTAGCGGACCGGATAAGTGTCCGTCAAATAGCGAAACACTGCCCTCAACCCAAGTGCTTCACCACCTTTGGGCCGCCCGGGCTTGCTCACGGGTCGCCATGCATAGGTATCCAGATGCACCCAGGATATATCATCGGGCACAAATTTCTGCATAAATAAAGCAGCCGTAACCGCGCCCGCAAAACTGCCACCGCTATTCGCAGTATCCGCAATGTCACTGTCCAGCATTTCTGCATAAGGCGCCCATAAGGGCATCCGCCAAACGGGATCGCTTACCGCATTTGCCGCCGATAACAAGCCGGACGCCACGTCATCATGATTGCTGAACATCGCGGGCAAATCCGGACCTAATGCCGTCCGAGCCGCACCGGTCAGCGTTGCGAAATCGACAATCAGTGTCGCTTTGTCTTCAACAGCTTTCGTTAACGCGTCTGCAAGAACAAGTCTGCCTTCGGCATCTGTGTTGTCGATTTCGACAGTAATACCTTTCCGGCTTTTGACCACATCACCGGGACGCAGGGCATTACCTGATATGCTATTTTCCGCGGCTGCAATTAACAGATGCAAACGCACCGGCAGATGCGCTGCCATAATGAGTTCTGCAAGAGCCAAGGCATGGGCGGCGCCGCCCATATCCTTTTTCATGATACGCATGCCACTGGCGGACTTGATATCCAAACCGCCGCTGTCAAACGTAATGCCCTTGCCGACAATCGCCACACGCGGGTGTCGTTCGTCGCCCCATATTAGTTCGATAAGTCGCGGTGCATGGTCTCGCATTGCAGCTTTGCCGACTGCGTGAATTAAAGGATAGCCCGTTTCAAGCGCTTCACCGCCTACGACTGAGATTTCTGCCTTGTGGGAGTGGCCGATGCGCTTGGTCGCCGCCTCTAAGGCATTGGGGCCCATGTCCGCCGCGGGACAATTTACAAGATCGCGTACCAAAGATGTTGCTGCCGCTTGTAACACCACGCTGGCAATGCCCCCCGGCTCTTTCACCAGCAGGACGCGTGCGCCGGTAATCTTTGGCTCGCTCACATATTCCTGATAGCGATAATGCCCCAGCATCCAGCCTATCATGGCGTCACCGGCCTCGCCATCGACCAATCGGTAATTCCCTTCGGGCAAGGCTTCCGCAAGTTTTGATAATGACCATATGGTCAACTTCCCCGCGTCGGTTACTCCGGCCACGATAGACCATTCGCCGGGCCTATCGTCCGGCAAAATAGCCATATCGTTGAGAGCACCTTCGAATTTCTGGGCTTTAGTTGCGGTCCGCACGGCATCCGTCTGCTCCGAAAGCCACGTTTCGAAGCCGATTTTGTCAACTATTTGGATGGGTATTGCGGGTTGGCCGTTGTCAGGCTGAATCAATTCGTCATAACGCATAGATACCCCGATAGCGGCAAAGGGGTGCAAACGGGAGTTTTTTCAGGAATGTCACATATTTTTATGATTCTTGCGTTTGTCGCATCTTCTTTTACTCCCCTGTCCCATAGACAAAGTGAAGTGGTTCCTGTCACACTTCCTGAAGATGTGGCGGCAATCACATCGCCGTTTCTTGCTGCAATAAAGCGCGGTGATCAGGCAACAATCGAAAAACGCATGACCACTTCATTCGTCGATGACAGCCGCGCGCAATTTGACGATATGGCCGCATTGCTTAAAAAATCTCCACCGCTTACGCCTGCAATTTATATCCCCAAAGCCGGCACTTTTGGTCCGAATCAAAACGAAATCAGCGTCATATATGCGGCGCACAAAGGCACGAATTGGACAAGCGCGGAAATTCGATTGTACCGTCCCGACGGCGGTCCATTTGAGGTGGAATATTGGGATGTTAAATCCTCTACCGAACCGCCTGCGTTGATCGCACATGCCAACCAAATGAGAAGCTTCATGACTTGGTCGATGGGCGCGTTGGCCATTTTCGCCTTGCTGGGACTTTCGCTCCTGATTTGGATCGTAAAGAGACGGCCCCAAATCCTTGCCCCCAATGCGGTCCCTGAATCGCGGCAAGTTGCAGCGACCGTGAGAGATCCCGAATAGACCGGAAAGATCAAAGCACGCAGATTATTTTATTCCGCCGCCATCAACGTTTCGGCCACCCTTTCGCGCTCAACGACAGCGGGATTGGAAAATACCATGACGCCATCATCGACGGGGTCTTCGGACAATATCTTTTTTTCCGCCGTATAATCTTGCAACACGCGCCACGGATGGCGATCGCCATTTTTCGGTAATTTATCGAAGGACCGGGCGAAATAGCCCGAGCTAAAATCCGAAACAAAGGGCAATCTGGGCATATTCACATCATCCAGATGCGGCGTTGCCACTGTTACATTCTTGTCATCCATTTTCCAAAGCAACCGGCAAACATAATCTGCGACTATATCGGTTTTCAATGTCCACGACGCGTTGATATAGCCAAATACACTCGCAAGGTTCGGGATGTCGTTATACATCACGCCCTTATAATTGAAGTGATCCCCAAAATTGATCGGCACACCATCAATGCTCATCGCGGTTTTACCCATCGTGACGAGATTAAGGCCCGTGGCCGTTACGATAATGTCGGCATCAAGGTGATCACCAGACTTGAGCTGGATACCGGTCTTGGTAAAGCGGTCGATATGGTCCGTAACCACCCTCGCATTGCCGTTGGATATTGCCTTGAATATATCGCTATCTGGAACGAGGCAAAGCCGCTGTTCCCAAGGACCATATCTGGGCACAAAATGCTTTTCGACATCGACCGTTTCAGGCAATTCCTGACGCGCCATATCCACCAGTTTCGCACCCAACTTCGCCGGGTTGCGTCGGGCATACCAATATGTGAAACGCTGGTGATTGATGTTCTTCCACCGGGTGATGGCATAGGCAATTTTTTCCGGCAAAATTTTACGCAATCTATTGGCGAACGGATCGCGCGCGGGTCGTGACACCATATAGGTTGGTGATCGCTGGAGCATCGTTACATCCGCCGCCTTTTGCGCCATCACCGGTACAATCGTTACCGCTGTTGCACCTGAACCGATGACCACGACCTTTTTACCTGCATAGTCAAGATCTTCCGGCCAATGCTGGGGATGCACAATTTGCCCTTTAAAGTCATTTTCTCCGGGGAAGTCGGGTCGATATCCTTCATCATAATCATAATAGCCGGAGCACATAAACAAAAACCGGGCCGCAAAATGGCGATCCGCGCCACCTTTCACCGACCTTGCTGTCACATACCACCGCGCATCAGCACTGGACCAGTTTGCCGTCATCACACGATGACCAAAATGAATGTGGGGGTTAATATCGAACTCTGTCGCTGTTTCGTGAATATATTCGTGGATAGCCGGACCGTCCGCTATCGTTTTTTCGTGCAGCCACGGTTTGAAACGATATCCTAATGTATGCATGTCGGAATCGGAGCGAATACCCGGATACCGAAACAAGTCCCACGTTCCGCCCATGTCGGCGCGCTGCTCGACAATGGCATAGCTTTTGTTCGGGCATTGCATCGTCAAATGCGCCGCAGCACCAATTCCGGAGAGGCCCGCGCCTACGATCAATACATCTACAGTTGCTTCCACTTTTGCCATTTTGTTCTCTCCGGTCTTCTCCGTCAAAAATCTTACTGACATCGTTGCAAATTGCAACTGGCTTTCGCTTTCATGCTTTAGCCGCTACGAACGGCGTCAATAAAAATTGGATTGGAGCAGTTTATGAGCAACGACGACGATTATGTGTACGATGAAGCGTCGGGTGAATGGATCAGCGCCGAAGAGGCACGCAACAAGGATTCTGCAACCGATAGCAATGAAGTTCGCGACGCGGTTGGTAACATTTTGGTAGATGGGGACCAGGTTACGTTGATCAAAGACTTGGTCGTTAAAGGTGCAGGCCAGACACTGAAACGCGGAACCTTGATTAAATCGATACGGCTTACCGGTGACGCGCAAGAAATTGATTGCAAGTTTGACGGCATCAAAGGGCTGGTTCTCCGCGCCGAATTTGTTCGTAAAAGATAATGGCAAAAACTGTTTTGAGAATAATTCTGGCGATTTTTTATTTTGCCGCCGGGATTGCACATCTTAGATCTCCTGCCGGTTTTATCACCATTACGCCTGACTGGGTGCCTTTTCCTGAATTTGTGGTGTTGATGACGGGCATCGCCGAAATTGCCGGGGCTGTCGGCTTGTTCATTCCCCGATTCCGGAAGGCCGCAGGCGTCGGGTTGGCGCTTTATGCCGTTTGCGTCTGGCCCGCCAATTTCAACCACGCATTGAATGACATCATGATCGGTGGCGTTGATTTGGGATGGAGCTATCATGGCCCCCGATTGGCCTTTCAACCAGTATTGATCTGGCTCGCTTTGTGGGTCGGCGAAGTGATCGATTGGCCGTTTCGCAAACGCCATTGAAATCCGGCCGTCTTTGTCGCAGTATAATCATTAACCTATGGCTATTACGCTTTGGGTTTGCCTATCAAAGGGGTTTCAATGACCACCCGAGACGATACGAAAAATTCCGAACCGCCGCGACGCGAGGGCGAGCGTAGGAAGGACACCGACACCGACTATTCCGGGCCAGAGCGCCGTAAAGGCGAACGCCGCGTTGGTGAACGCCGGAAAGACACGCGGACATAAACAAAAAAGGGCCGCGTAACAGCGGCCCTTTTCAACTTGGAAGCCGACGGATTAGTCAGCTTGCGACAGGTTCACAGCCGAAGCCTTGCCATTACGGCCGATTTCGACTTCATAATTTACGCGCTGCTCTTTATCGAGCGAGTGCATACCTGCAGCCTGTACAGCTGAAATGTGGACGAAGCTGTCATCGCCGCCGCCATCGGGTGCGATAAAGCCATAGCCCTTGTCGGCATTGAAGAATTTTACGGTGCCAGTAGGCATATTGATGTTCCTTTCACGAAACAGGTGACCACACCGCAACAGCGCAGCGTGGGAAGCCAAGTCGTGGTAGGAAAACGTCTGCGCGCGCCAACTTCATTGCCAGACACGCGCCTCAAATTCCGTCGCGGTCGACGATAGCAAAGCCTATCATACCCGCTTTTCTATGAATTAGCAAACTACAACGACTTGAAGCCCGATAAAATCGTCAAACCGGCCACTCACTCCATCGGCATGGGTTGCCACAATTCGATCTTTCGCCCCTCCGGGTCCATGATATGGGCAAATCGGCCATTGGCTTCGTCAGGGAAAGTCTTGACCGGCGTCACCCCATGTTCGGCGCAGCGCGCCAGCATCGCGTCGAGATCATCAACCATCAGGTTGAACATGAATTCCTTGTCCGATGGCGCAAAATAATCGGTGTCGGCTTTGAAGGGCGAGAACACCGTCGCCGCCCCGGGGTGCGCCGCCGCCGCATCGGGTGTAAAGATGATCCCCCACGGCTCCACTTTGATCCCCAGGACATCCGAATACCATGCGTTTGTCGCCGCCGGATCAACAGATTTGAAAAACAGGCCGCCAAGGCCGAGGATTTTCGCCATAAAGAACCGTCCTTTTATTCCCAGCCCAAACGCCTTCTGTTTGCCGTGACGCTCCGCGAATAATGCGCGATGCTGCCGCTCATGATCTGTTCGGGGCTGTGGCCGAGTTTTCCGGTCACAATATCCGCGCCCAATGCCATATTTGCGGACAGCTTTTCGGAGACCATGCGCTCCGCCTCTTTCAAGGCCGAGGGGCCGCCAAAGGCCAGAGCGCCCATCCGCATGGCGATGACCATATTGGATTCGGCGGCAAGCGCCCATGCGTCCATGCCAACGCTGAACCAGCTCGGCGGGTAGTTTTTAGGGTTACTCATAAACAGCTTTTCCAATCTTCAGCGGGCGGTATGCCTCAATTGCCGTGTCCGGAGCAATAGATATAAGGCAAAGCCTACCGCCACACCGGGAACCATTCCCAATAATATGCACCAAAGCCCATGGCGCACTCCATATATACGTCGTTCGTAAAGAATCCATGCGGTCAATATCACCCAGCAGGACAGCACATCCGCCGAATAGCCGCTGGAGTAAGGATTAACAAAGCCGGCCGCCAAAGCGCCAACGATATCAGGGTCCGCAATTAACGGCGGAATGCACCAATAAACGAACAAAGCGGTAAACACAGATGCCGCCGCGATGATGATAGTCACGAATACCCGTTCGTTCATAAATACCCCCGATTTCGCGCTTAAAGATACAAAAGATGCGCAAACCGAAATGGGGAATGTATCCATCATAGCATTAAGTCAACGAATCCGAAGAACAAGGCGAGCCTCATTACGCCATAGGAACATAAGGCGGGGTTTGTAGGAAAGTGCTTTTTAAATAAGCGCGCGCAGCCGGGCGATCTCTTGCCGTAATGCCGTATTTTCGGCGATCAGATCGGCCATTTTGGGGGCGGGTCTTGCGAGTTTTGGGCGTGGTGAAAAAAGCTTGAGCAGGTCGGAAACCCGGCTTCGCATCCAATAGCCCAGAACATCGACAACGCCGTTTTTCCGGTACACCGTGACCGAGCGCGCACGCGGCAACGGCGTGGGCGGGCAAGAGGGTATGGGATCTGCGACCGGATGGCTTTGCACAATCACAGGCGTATCGGCGGTCGGCCGCGGTATTTTGGCCGCAGAACGGGGCTTGCGAACTGCGGCTTTTGGGAGGGGTGCTGCTTTTGCTCTCGGCTTTGCGACCCGGGGCTTGCGTGCGACCGCTTTGGTTGAAGCTGCTTTTTTGGTTTTCGCATTGGGCTTGGCAGCGGGCTCCGCTTTCGCAGCAGGCGAAGCCGAATTGCGCACCACAGGCGAAGCCGACACCGCCCGCAACGCCACCGGAATGATCAGGGCCGCCGCAGGATCGGGCGAAGGAGAGCGCCGTTCGGGCATAATATCAGGAGGAAAAATCGGGGGAATCGCAGGTACGGCGCGGACGAAGAAGGCGGGATTGCTGTCCTGGCCTTTCCAGTCGGCATGCCGACCTTTGCCCGAATGTTTCTGCGCCTTTTTGCGTGCAATCTCGACACTGCGATTATCCATCTAACGACCTTCCCCCAGACGTAGTGGCTGACACGAAACTATAGGCATAGATATAGTTGGCAAGCGGAGATGAAGCCAAAATGGACTGGATTTGGGCGGGCGCGTTGGGGACAGTCTCGGTCGGGACAGTCCCCGTAGAATTCTCGCGGGCGGCGGCGTTGGGGACAGTCCCGGTTGGGACAGTCCCCGTAGAATTCATGCGGGGACTGTCCCCCTGGGGACTGTCCCCAACCCAAGGCCAGGCCCAAAGTTGACACTAAATTGACAGCTAAAACGCCTATTTATAGCGACGGCGCGGCTGCTCCTGCGCGCTGCCGGGGTCGAGATAAAAGCACATATCGGAAAATTCCGCATCGCTCAGCTTTTCCTTGGCATTGCACTTTTCGGACGCCGCCTTGCCGCGGGCATATCGCGCCGCCATCAATTGCGCCTCGGTCTTTTCGGCCCGCATTTCGGTGAGATATTGCGGCAGCCTGCCATCCATGATGTCGGCAATTTCCAGCTCGTTAGATAATGTTTCGGCCCCCAATAAAGTTTCCGCAGGCGCGGGCAATTGCGGCTCCATTTCGCGCAGGCAGGCATCGATGGTGACCGGGACCGTGACGGACCCACCCGCATTACCAACCGCGCCGGCACCCGCGCTGGCACCCGCGCTGGCACCCGCAGCGGCCGCATTGCCATAGCGATCGGGAATCAAATGCTTCAAAAGAAAGGTGAGCATCCGGTTGTCGGGCACATATTTGGTTGCAATCACCTCGCCAAATTCGTTGAAAACATTTTCCTCGCGGCCTTCAATCGCGCGGTCAAAGGCGATATCTTCGAGCAGCGCGCCCGCATGCAGCCGCGCCGCATCCCATGCCCGCGAAAAAGCAGAACCATCGCCCGAACGTTTCAGTTCATAAGCCGCCTGCCGCGACAGGCCCACCGCCTTTGCCGCAAGCGCGACGCGCCCGGTATCGGCCAGCACCTCGATAAATCGCCGCTGCTTCTCCTCCGTCCAGCCATCAGAGCGCGGGCGACGGCGCACGGGGACCCAACGATATTCTGCGGGGTCGTAATCAATGGGTGTGGAGGCTTCATCCTCGTCGATAGACGCAAGCGCCTCGGCAGGGGGAGGAGGAGCGGTGTCGGCGGTGGTGGCAGCGACGTTAGTAGCGGCGGTGTCGGATGATGAGGTTTTTGTGGTTGTCATTTGACGATATTTATCACCTATATGGTTATTTGTCAAATCTGTTGATGGCTTGCTCTATCATTGGTCCTCAGGGACACCGGAGGCCCCGCACCCTTTGCCAAAGCCGACCGGTCACGATTTTTGCAGGCACTTGATGAAGCGTTGATGCGGTCGGGGTGAAGGTCTGATTAGGGAGATGTCCCAGGAATTTAGGGGACGCGGTGAAAGGCACGCGCTGCGTGGTGGCGGGTGATTCTATTTGATTTTGTGGGGGTGGGATTGTGCTAAGCACGCCACATGCACCTGACTCACATGCGAGAACTGACGGTCGACACGCCGCAGCCTTCCGGCCATGCCTTTTTCTCGGCGGCAAGCGGGATGGTCGTGTGCGGCTCCATGCTGTATGTTGTTGCCGATGATGCGCATTGCCTTGCCGTGTTTGACCTGGACGGAATGGAGCCGGGACAGCTGATCCCCCTGATCGAAGGCGATTTGCCCCGCGATGCGAAGCAACGCAAAAAAATGAAGCCCGATTTTGAAATCCTGCTGGCGCTTCCCGATCCAAAGCTGCCCGACGGACGGGCCATCCGCCTGCTGGCGCTCGGCTCCGGATCGAAGGCGCGCCGGATGCGCGGCGC